>CAYXRK010000094.1:0-4655 GCA_964467615.1 uncultured Nitrospirales bacterium
CCTAAGCCATTTCCGCGACATTAAGGCGCCGAGTTCAACGATTACATACTCGGTGGTCACGACGGAGAATCGCTTTACTCGAAGGAGATTCGACGCTTCCAGGTGACGATTGTCGCCCGCATGAATTAACGCTTGGTAGAACGCGGTGTCGGCGAAAACAGTATCATTCGGCATGTTCTTGACGCAGGTACTTGTCGTGATTTTCCGACCAGTCTTCGGGCAAGCCGTCAACGGATCCGATGATGTCCTGATAATGTTCGAACCGCAACGCCGGACGTTCGTCGTGCGAGGTTGGGACATCCAAAACTTCGATGGCTACGGAGGTCCCATCTTCAAGCGACACTACGTCGTCGAGGACAATAACGCCGTTCGAAACGTGGCCCTTGTACGACATGTGCTCTACCTCTTTACTGACCGGCTCAGTATATCATTTGAACCATCACGAACTAGGTCGCGCATCTCTAACGATCCATGCGCTCACACGTCTAATCGGGTTAAATGAGGGATCCTGAACCATGTTGCGAAAGTGCCTTTCAATTGCTCTACTACTCGCCGCCGCAATTGCCCTGTGTCCAATCGGCGCAGCGCAGCGCGGCACGAACTTCTCCTTCGACGCGGGCAAAAACCCTGGCGACGAGGTTTGGTCGGGTGGCATCAAGCTGCGCTGGTGTCCGCCGGGAACGTTCACGATGGGGAGCCCGCCGGATGAACCCGAACGCCGCCCCGGCGAAGACCAAGTCGAGGTCACGCTCACGAAAGGGTTCTGGATGGGCAAGTACGAAGTCACGCAGGGTCTATGGAAACGCGTGATGGGGTCGCTACCCGGCCTGATGGATGCAGGCGAGGGCGACAACTTCCCAATTTACAACTGTAACTTCTTCCAAGTGGAGGAGTTTCTTCAGAAACTGAACGAACAGTGGCGCGCGACTGAAAAATTTCCCGCCGATTGGGAATTTCGCCTGCCGACGGAGGCGCAGTGGGAATACGCGTGCCGCGCCGGCACCACGACCGCGACGCCCTACGGCGACTCGCTCAGCAGCACTCAGGCGAACTTCCTCGGCGACAAGCCCTACAACGGCGCGCCCGTCGGCCCCGCGCTCGACTTTACGTGCGAAGTCGGGCGTTACGCTCCGAATGCATGGGGCCTGTACGACGTCTGTGGCAATGTCTTCGAATGGTGCCGCGATTGGTCACACCCGCGCCTGCCCGGCGGCGCCGACCCAGACCTCCACGACAAGCCCATGCGCTCACGCATCCGACGCGGAGGTTGTTTCGCCGACTCAGGCTGGCCGTGCCGCTCGGCGTTCCGTTTGCAATTTGAACCCGAACGTGGCCACGCCCATATCGGCTTCCGGATCGTGGCGGTTGGAAAATAATGAAAATAGGGACAGTTGCGCATGAGCTGTAGGCCCACCCGCAGAGGATGAAAATCGCCACGCCCGTGGTCCGACTGTAAGAACCGATGTCGTCGTAGCGCCGATTTCCTAATCGGCGAGCGCCCCAACGCCCAAGCGATCACCCGCCACCGAACGTCACGCCGATTTTCGTAATCGTTGTCGCTCGCGGCGCTGAGGCATACGCCGATTAGGAAATCGGCGCTACGGTGCCCATCGCGGCGTATTTTCGAAGCAGCCACCTATTTCTCTACGTTCTCCTCCGTTCCGACGATGGGGCGAAGGTTTCAATCAATCTTCGTCGCAATCCACCAGGTTGTACCGCCGGCGTCCTTGACGCCGCCTCGCTTGTCCGCATCGTCCTTCTTCACCGGCTCCTGGACCGATATCGCTCCGGCAGCTAACGCGCGCTTGTACGTCGCGTCCACGTCCGGCACGTACACGTGCACATGCGACGGTACCGGCGGCCAACCCTCAGCACCATCGGCAATCATGATTACGGTGTCGTCGAGGCGCACTTCGGCGTGCATGATTCTTCCGCCGAGCCCGGTGACCTTCTGAATTTCCGTCGCGCCAAACGCCGCCTTCAAAAATTCAATCGTGCGTTCCGCGCCATCGACGATAAGGTACGGCGACACTGAGTTATACCCGGCAGGTTTGTGACTCGTTCCCATGGTTGCTCCTTCGGTCCGCGCGACTGATAGGCCCACCTCGAATCGTATCACGGCTGGGCACTAAGGCACGCAAGCGTGGTACCGCACCGTGTCCTTGCGGGCGGTCCGTTTGCGTTGGCGCCGCCAGGATAGCGGCGGCCACCGCGATTACGGATTCGGTTGGCCTGTGAGGACGCGTAGCTTTCCGTGGCCGTAGGTGGCGTCCCAACCGGCTGCGCCAATGTCGATGGCCGAGTTGCGCAACAGTTGCGTCAATTGCTGGGCGGTGCGCAGCGAGTCTTCGCTGAGCAGGATCGCGGCTGCGCCTGCGGTAGTCGGAGAACTGAACGATGTTCCGAAGGACGCCCTGGTGCCGTAGGTCAGACTCGTTGTCCCATCCGGTGCCGTGATTTGGGGTTGCTGCCGGCCGTCGTTCGTGGGGCCGCGGCTTGAGTATGGTTCGGGGACCATCGAGCCGTTCCAATTCGCTTGATTGATCGCGGCGACACTGAACGCCCCGCTGGCATTGGCCGGGTCCATCAGGCTGTTCGCGGCGACAGCGTACTTGAGGTCGTTGTAAAAGCTGAAAACCGTCATGTCCAGGCCCGTCGTCGGGCCCGCGTACCGCTTTATCTTGATCTTGAACGGCGCGCGCGCGGGGATGTAGGTAAACGCGAGCGCCTCGGAGGGCTCTTGCGTTCCGGTTTGTGCACCGACGCTCGAAGCCACGGTCTTCCCACGTTTATCGACGACGTAAAGATCGAGGTCCGTCAAGGAATTGCCGTATTGGTCCCAGTTCAGGAATACGTAGGAGACGCTGCTCGATGTAGTCAGATCCATCAACTCGATTTTTCCGCTGAATTCGAACCACTTGTCGTTGTCGGTGTCTATCCACGACGTTGCGCGCCAATGGCGTTTCGCGTCGTTGCCCGCGGCGACGGCCCAGAACTTCCCGTCATTCGCGTAGGAGTCATTAATGATGGCGTTGATGGGGCCCGTGTTGTCGTAGTAACTCGCGATGACCCAGCCGACCGAGTGGTTCGCGATTTGGATGCCGGCCTGAACGAGTAAGTCAGCGGCATTTTGCAGATCGACTTCGTCGCCGACCTTGACGCAATACAATTGCGCGGCCGGCGCCATGTCCATCACGTGTTCGGCCACGCCGACGCCGTGGCTCGTTCCGGCTTCGATGCCGGTCCCGCTGTAGTCCACGCTGACCGTGCTCGCCGGGAGTTCGCCCGCGGCGATTTTAGCGGCGAGGCCGATAAATCCGAGATCGACGACGGCGACTTTGGCGCCCGCGCCGTTAAAGCCGGCCGCCTGGGCGGCGTCCGCACCGGTAAGAGCGACGCTTTCGGATACCTTCGCGCCGAATCCGCCGAGTTCGACCGCCGGAGTCGCCACGCGCACGAGACTGATCTCCGGATCGCCAGCGAGACTTGCGAGTTGGCCGGGGGCCACGAGTACGCGCGCGAAGGAACGTGAAACCGCGTCGAGGCGGGCGCCGTGTGCGGCAACGTCGTCGGCGTCGATGGATGATCCGTCGCCCGAAGCGGGTTCAACGACAACCGCGATCAAACCGTTCGGCCGGGTGTCCAACCCCTTCGTTCGGGCCTCGGCTGTGGCAGCGTTCGGGCCGCCTTGCTTGAAGGCGTCCGCTACGGCGTTGAGGGCGTTGTCCAGCTTTGGGTGGCCGGGCGCTTTTTGGGCGGCCGCGCTGCCTGCCCAGGCGACAAGAACCAGAAGTGCCGTAGTCTGTCGAAAAGTCCGCGTATTCATGATCGATTACCCCATACCGTAGTTGGATCGCGGCCACAGTCCGCCGATAGGTATATCGACGTGCAAGCCGCATTGCTAAAGAACCTATTCGTTGAAATTCTACCACGATCCGGCTTTGGATGCTAGCGTGACTTGCCGCGAGCGCGCTGTTCAGACGGGTGGGCTGGGGTACACTACACGCCAACAATCACCATTTTGGAACACTCGTGGTCAAAACGTATGGCCTAACGCATATCGCGCTTGCCGTTCAGGACGTGGAGCGCGCGTTCGCCTTTTACAAGAAGGTCTTCGGCGTGGTGAAGGTCTATCACCAAGGCGGTTTCCTCCAGGCCCAAACGCCCGGCAGCCGCGACGTGATCGTATTCGAGGAAAACCGCAAGACGCCCGGCACGTCCGGCGGCATCGCGCATTTCGGCTTTCGGCTGACCGACCCGAAGGACATCAAAAAAGCTGCTGCCGCGATCAAACGCGCGGGCGGCACGATTCGCGATCAAGGCGAATTCGTCCCCGGCGAGCCGTACATTTTCTTCACCGACCCCGACGGCTACGAAGTGGAAGTGTGGTACGAGGTCCCGACGAAGGTCGATCCGCCGATCACATCGCCGCGCTAGTGGGGCCGACGATCTTGGCCAGATCGCGGTTCGTCGTCCCCAGAACCAACAACGACCGGATCAGCAGATCGACGGAAACAGTCGGTTCCCCCTTCTCCATCTTCGCGACCCTTGACTGGCTTGATTCGATCATCTTTGCGAGTTGCTTCTGCGTGAGCTTGCGGCGTTGACGGCGCTGGCGCAAGGCGTCCGCAAGCCGGAGCTTGAGATCGATGTAT
>CAYXRK010000094.1:4755-17884 GCA_964467615.1 uncultured Nitrospirales bacterium
AATCCGCGTAAATAGCCCAGTTAGGAAGCCAGTCATGCCGCCAATCAACCTCGACCGACGCGATTTCCTCCGGGCCACGGCGTTGGGCCTGGGTGGCGCTTCGCTTCTTGGCCGGAACTCTTGGCCGGATACCATTGGCGCGCCGCCGAGCTACAACGGCCCTAACGTCGTCATCATTCGATTCGGCGGTGGCGTGCGGCGGCTTGAGACTATCGACCCGGAGCACACGTACGCGCCGTACTTCCTGCGCGAGTTGTGTCCGCAGGGCACGCTCTACACGAACATGGAGCTTACGAGTCTCCAGAAAGTCGAGACGGGCCACGGCCAGGGCACGCTCCAGATTCTCAACGGCAAGTACAACGCGTTCACGAACGTCAGCACGCACTTGTTCGGCGAACGGTTCGAATCGCACGTCCCCACTGTCTTCGAGTATTTGCGCAAAACGTACAGCGTGCCCGATCACGAGACGCTTATCGTCAACGGCGAGGACCGCAAGGACGAGGAGTTCTACTCGTTCAGCAACCATCACCTGTTCGGCGCGACGTACCGCTGCAACACGTTGAGTCTGTACCGCTACAAAATTCATATTCTTCAGCGCCAGATCGACGAAGGCCGGTTCGACGGCGAAGACCTCGAAGAGAAGCTGAAGGAATTGAAGGAACTCGCATCGCTTGACCAACGCATTGGCGCGCCGGAACCTTCGCCGCAGATCGAGGGGTTCTGGGACCGTTGGCGCGAGTTCTACGGCGAGACGGGTTTGGTGAACGCCCGCGGCGATCGGCTTCTCACCGAGCTGGCAACGCGCGCGATGAAGGAACTGCGTCCGCGTCTTCTTATGGTGAACTACAACGACCCCGACTATGTGCATTGGGGAAACCCCTCGCACTACACGCGGGGAATTGCCGTCATCGACCAGGGCATTCGGCAGATTATCGAGTTCGCGCGGGCGGACGATTTCTACGCGGGCAATACAGTCTTCTTCATCGTTCCCGATTGTGGCCGGGACAGCAACCGGCTCACGGCGGTGCCGTTCCAACACCACTTCAACTCGAAGTCCGCGCACGAGATATTCGGTTTCGTCATGGGCCCGGGCATGGCGCGCGGTCAAGTCATTGATCGGCAGTGCGACCAAATCTGCGTCGCGGCGACGATCGGCCAGGTGATGAACATGCCGACGGAATTTGCGGAAGGCCCGGCGCTTGAAGAGGTTTTCGCGTAGGCCGCGCCATGAAACGCCTAAAGACATTTGCGGCCTTCGCCTGGAAACTCGTCCTCGGCGCGGCGTTTTGCCAGTTCTTGCCGACGTCAATTCTCGTCGTCGGCTGGACTTACCGCCTCATGCAACGCACCGCGCTCAAGCAATGGTGGCGTGCGAGCGGGGGCGCGCAACACGAACCGAATTTCCGAAAGTACCTCGCGTCCAATCCTTCGGCGGCGCGGTTCGCGTCGTATCCAACATGGTTCAACGCGCCGAAGGAAATCGAAGTCACGAACACCGGCATTCGCGCGCGCCTCAATCGCTACCTGGGCGGGCTCAAGCAAAATGCCGTCATCGGTTTCCTCGGCCTTGTCAACACCTGGATGCTGACGTTACTGCCGATGTTTCTTTGGCAGTTCGGCTGGTACGCGGGTTGGGACAATTCGTTCAATAAAGGTTACGAACAGTTTTCCGTGGGCCAACAAATTTCGCTGATCGGTATCGCGATGTTTCTGCTGGCGATGCTTTACGTTCCGATGGCGCAGGCCCGTCAAGCAGTGACCGGCGAGTGGCGCGGCTTCTACGACTTCAAGACGATTTGGCGCGTCGTGCAGCAGCGGCGCTTACTTTGTCTGTTCCTCGCCGCTTTCTTTTCGCTCGTGGCGTTTCCGTTGCGCGTCCTAATGATGATCCCGGTTGGGTTTCCGATAGGCGATCAGACCCGCGAATCCATGACGGACGCCCAGCTACTTGCCTTCATAAAGAACTATTACCTCTTCGTCTCCGTCGCCGGATTTCTCGGCTATGTCGCGGTCCGGATAGTCGCGGCGCGGGTGTACGCGAGCGGTGTCGCCGCGGCGGTACGGGCGGGAACGGTCCCAATTGACGGGTTGCGCGGCTTCGAGCGGCGCGCAGTCATGCAATTGGGGCTGGCCGAGGTCGCGCCGCGCGTCCCGCCCTCGCTCACGACACGCGTCGCGACCGGCGCGACCAGACCGTTTTGGCGCGCCGCGGCCACCGTGGCTACGCTCATCGTATGGTTCACGTTTGTGGCGCAGTTGTACGTTAGCCAATTCTTCAACTACCGTCCGCCGGCGTACGGCTTCATGAACCAGCCGATCATCCAGGCCCCGGTGTTCCGCTACATTCCGGATGCGCTCGCGCGGGCGGCAAAACAGAAAGTTGAAAGCGTCTCCGAGGATCTCACCGCGAGCCGCTCGGACTACTGACGCCGCTCATTCGTCTTGCGGACCGCCGGCGGGTTTCGTCGGTGGACTGTCATCAGTCGACGGTCCGCTTTCCGCAGGCGCGGCCTCGGCGATTTCGCCCTCGACTTCGAACAAAAACGCGCGCGTCTCTAGCGACAACCGCCCCTCGAGCGCGCCCCAATGCACGGCGTAGACCCCTGGCACGAGCGGCTTGTCGATCGACAACGCGAGCAACAGGCCTTCCGCCTCGTCGATCGGCCGCAACTCCGCTCCCACCGTCTCCGCAGGCTTCCACACGGCCACGGTGTGCGCGTCATTCGCTGCGATCTTCGCGTCCAAGGCCTCGAGGCGCGCGAGGCGCGCGTCGTAGCGGGGCGTGCGGTAACACACGATCAGCGGCGTCGTGTTTTTCGTTCGGGTGACATTTCCTCGTTGGACCGCTTGCGTCAGTTCGCCAGAGCCGAAGAAGTACCGCTTCGCCTCCGCCGGATCGCAGGGGACGTAACTAAAGTCTTCGTAGAAGAACACACCCGCGTGGTTCGGCAATGCCCACAATCGCACCTGCGCCGCCTCGGTCACAGCGCCGTTCTCCGCCGTCAGCTCGAGGCGCCCAGGTGTATATCCCGTCTTATCGAACAACAACTCGATCGGCCCCGGGGGCGCGGCCACGCGGTATTCCCCTCGCGCGGTAGTTACCGCCGAACCGGGCGTGCTTTCGACGCGCACCGCAACGCCCGGTAAGGTCTCCCCCTGAATATCCATGACGATGCCCGAGACGTCGGTCCGTTCGCATGCAGCGAGCGACGCGATGGCGGCGCCCAACACAATCCATCTGCGTGTGAAAGTGAATGGTTTCATGAAAAGCGTTGCTCGATACTTCGTGAATTCCGTCTCAATACCGCGAGTTGAGAATTCGTTTCAACAATTCATGCTATGCCGTGTGATCACCGCGACCCACGATTTCGAACTGGGGCCGCCCAGCGTCCACCCGCGCGAGCGCCACCCGCGCCCGCTCCGACCCCTTCCCCGCGACCCACCAATCGCCTGCGTCTGTCCTCTCGACGCGCATCGCGGCCCGCGCGCGCCACCAATCGGCGATCTCGCCCGGCTTTGCAATCCACACGCCGCGACTGTCCGCGATTTCGCGTAGACGCGCCAACAACCTTCGGTACGTGTCGCGCGGCTTCGGGTCGATTACGTAGTCGGGATGCACGATAAAGCTCACCAGCCCGTTGAACGCAATGATCCGCTCGATCTGACGTTCCCAAAGACCGAGCGAATAGTCTTGAAAAATGTTGAATAAGGTGTAGTCCTGGGTCGCCGTCAGCGGCAACTCCGCGACATTCCCGAAGAAGTATGGCATCACCGTGCAGCATCCGCCGCGCTGCGGATCGAGGTGGGCCACGTTTGGGTAGGACATGTCGTACTCGAATGGGAGCTCCGCCATCCAATCCGCGTTGCGATACAGCACCGGCGAGCGAAAACCCCGCGCACCCCAGTCCCGCGCGTACTCTCGAATGCGCGAGATGCGGCGAGAGAATTCTTCATGGTCGCGGAACAAATGGCCGTCGTGGTTGAGACCGTGCAGGTTGAGTTCGAAGTCCCGTTCCGTGATTTCCCTCCGGTAGGATTCGGGCACTTCGTATCGCACTTCCGGCACGGCCTGGAACGATGACCGGAAACCGAACTCCGACGTGATGTCCATGAGCGTCGAACAGAAGTCCCGGCCCGCGGCGGTCTCGACGTCGTGCGTCATCATGCACGCCGCCTCGCGGCCTTCCGGCCAGAACCAGACAAACGGGACCGCCTCGCCCCCGCGTGCACGCACCACAAGCCCGATCAATTCGCGCATCAGCGCATCGACGCTTACGTCGACCGGCCAACGCGGAAACGGAATCGTTTCCCAATCGCGTAGCGCCCGCCGCTGCAAATGCTTGCGTACCGCGACGGGCAACAAGGGCCGCACCGCGTAGTACGCCTTGCGTACGAGGCCGCCGGAGACGCCGCGCTCGCCTTCGCGCAGATAGCGCTCCTCGCGCACGTCCGCGACCGCGCGATCCGCGTCGAACGGAATGCGGACTGAAGCGCTCTCGAGCACGCATTCGCTGATTAGGTCGGGCGTTGAATCCTCGAAGGAAGCGGTAGCTCCGGGCGCCGTGGCGTATCCCGCGCCGTCGATCCCAAAACGAAAAAAACCCTCCCCTCCGCTGGCTGATGACAGGCGCATTAGCTCGACAATGTCGGCCGGACAGCGGAAATACTCTGCGAATGCGGAGGTCACGAGGCCGCCTCCGTGTCTATCCGCGTGAGCCTGTGCACGACATCCAAATACGTCCGCTGCTGGGACTCGAAACTATGCTTCTCGAAGAAATCACGGGCGGCGACCGCCAGGGCCCGGCGCTCGTCCGGATGCTGATAGAGGTATTCAATCGCGTCGGCCAACGCGTCCGGGTCCTCGGGCGGCACGAAACGCACCTGCAGATCGTTGAAGTATCGCGTGATCGTCGGCGTTGCCACTGTGACCGCGGGAATGCCCAACGCCACGTACTCGAGTAGTTTCACCGGCAACATCAAACTTGTGGCGATGTTGTTGCGCGAGGGCACGACCGCGAGGTCCGCGCCCAACAGCCGCTCGGCAAGTTTCTCGCCGGGCACGAAGCCGTCGCTGAAATGAATAATGTCCTCCGCATTCAACACCTGCGTCAACTCAATCAACTCCGCGCGTTGTTCGCCATCGCCCGTGATATCGAGCCGTATCCCCGGCACACGGTCGCGCAGTTGCGACACGGCCCGCACGGCGATGTCCATGCCCAAACGCCGCGTGAGCGTGCCGTGATACACGACGCGAAATACCGGAGCAGGTCCCGCCGACGCTTCGGGGATATCGAGCATCGGAAAGGCGGTGGGGTCGGCAAGATTGAGCGTCACCGCCGAGTTCTCCGCTGAAAGACCGTTAGTCTGCAAGCGTTCCCATTTCGTGTGCTCGGTCGTCAGCACGAAATCCGCCAGCTTCATGGAGAGCCACTCTTCGAAACGCAGCGCGCGAATCACCCAGTGGCCAGGCCCCGCGCCGAACCGGTCCTGATAAATCTCCGGCATGGTGTCATGAATATCGAGCAGAACCGGCACGCCAAACACTCGCAACGGCAGCGCGGCGAACACCAAAAAATTCGGCATATTGTTCACGTGTACGAACGCGTACCGGCGCTTGAATAGATGGTTCCACAAAAGAATCCGCGCGGCCGACAGCGTGTATCGCGCGTATTCGTACAACTGCCGCAGCTTCCCTTGCCGCCCGAAGTGCCGCGCGCGCGGCAGATAAAATCGCACGCCTTCGGCTTCCTGTTCTTGTGGGCCGCGCGGATTGCTCACCGTGATGACATCGACCGTCCAGCCGTCGCGCCGCAGCGTCCGCACCGTCCGCTTGAGGCGCTCGTCGGACGCGTAAAACGTGTAGCCGATCATCGCGATGTGTTTCGCGCGGCCCATCATGTCACCCCATGTGCCTGTACAGTAGGGACCCCGCGCGGATGAGCGCCCAATCGGGCAACGCGGCGAACACCCGCTTCGCCGAGCGCATCTTCCAGCCTTCGCCGTGATCGGGCGCGGACCCGGGCGCCGGCCAGCGGAAGTAACGAAGCGATCGCCGCTCCGCGCCCCAACGTTCCTTGAAGACGGCAAGTCCGGCGTTCGACAGGTCCGTCCGGCCCATGTCGAGCCGCGATGCTCCGATGGCTTTTGCTTCCTCGATTGTCTTCCACAACAACAGCGCAGTCCCGCCGAGGCTGGTGTGCTCCGCGTCGGAAGCGCCGTATTTGTAGTAATAGGTGTCGCCCCATCGTGCCGTGAGAATCGCCGCGATAACGGTCCCATCTTTCGAAGCTGTGCGTATCGTCGTGTTTTCGGCAAGCGCGTCGAGAAGCGCCCGGAACCAGCGTTTCGGTTGCGGCGGCAGACCGTGTTTTCGGCGAGTCATCACGAGCAATCGAAAAAAGTCGTCCAGCAATTCGGCCGAATTGCCGGTCTGATACACGAGCCCCTCGCGGCCCGCGCGGCCAATGGGCTGGCGCACGGCAGTCTTGTGAAACCGGGACTCGATCTCCCCAATCTCGGGTTGAAGATCCAGCACGTGAAATGCGAACTCCTCCTCGGGACCAAATCCCTCCGGCAATGTCGTGTCGAAAACGTCGAGCGGCCGAATTTGGATCCGGCTAAGTCCATGCTCCCGCGCATAGGCGAGCGCGTGATCCAATAACGCGCGGAGTTCCTCTCTCGATTCAACCAAGGGATCGCAGTGATCCGAGAACGGCAGAGAAACAAGCCGCTTACCCGTCAATGGGCTCCGTACCTCGCAAAATGGAACCCCCGCGCACAGACGTCCATCCGGGGCTTGCGTCGCGAACGCCACCGGCCCATACCCGTATGTTCTCTGCAACGCGCTGGACCACGCTGGCGCATGAAACAACGATGCACGCTTATGCACATGGACAAATTCCGCCCAGCGAGGGTCGGTCGATGGATTCAGTGTGATGATGGGCACGGCAGGAAAAGAAGCGCCCTGGCTACGCACTTCACCGCCGCCGGGACGCTACATACGTGAGACGAAAGGAGGAGTATAGCGCGTAGTCCCGTAGTCGCCCGAACCGGCGACGAACTCGATCACGGCAAATCGAACAGTACGAGTTCAGCGTCGTCCACACCCTCGATGGCCAAGGCGGATTCCTGCGCGATCCCGGCGCCATCGCCAGATCCGAATTCAGCGCCGTTCACGCGAACGCTTCCTCGCGCGACGTGCAGCCATGCGATCCTGCCGTTGCCGAGTTTCAATTCATTTCGCTCGCCGCTCGAAAACGAACCGGCGTAGAGGCAGATGTCCTGCCCGATCGTCAGCGAGCCGTCGCGTCCGTCCGGCGACACTACAAGTGCGAGCCGGCCACGGCGTTGCTCGTCCGAAAAACTCCGCTGCTCATACCGTGGGGCCGTGTTTGCGCGGGCCGGAAGAACCCACATCTGCAGAAAATGGAGGTCATCGTCGTCCGACGCGTTGAACTCGCTATGAGTAACGCCCGTGCCGGCCGACATCAACTGCACCTCTCCCGGCCGGATTTGCGATCCCGTCCCCATGCTGTCCTTGTGCGCCATGACGCCCTCAAGGACGTACGAAATGATTTCCATGTTCCTATGGCCGTGCGCGCCGAATCCCATGCCCGGCTGGACACGATCCTGGTTCAACACGCGCAGCACGCTAAACTGGGTGAACTCGGGGTCGTGATAGTCGGCAAATGAAAACGTGTGATACGTCTTCAACCAGCCATGATCCGCGAAGCCGCGTTCGCCGGAGCGCCGTACGGAAATCACCGTCGCGCCTTCGTCAGTCGCATTGCTCCAAGCACCGCCGTGACCAACAGCACCATGTCCGCCGCCGCGTTCCGAATCGGCGCTGCCGGTCCTGACGCGCATCCGCCGCCGGGAGGAAGCGAGCCAAGGGTTTGCGTGATCGCGGACGCTCCCCCGTCCGACACCAGCACCGTCCGCCGTATTCCGTCACCGCGGTGCGTCGGCGCGGATATCTGGACGGAATACTCGGCGTCTTCCAGGTTTGTGAGCGCGAACGCGCCGGTAATTCCCGTCGTGTCGCTAAACGCCAGCACGCCCCCCGTCGCCTTGACGGTCACGCGCGCGCCGTCCAATCCAACCGGCGGATCGAGCGTCCCGTCGAACACGTTGCCTTCGATGCTACCGTCGAATGTCGACTGGGGCGTAAGCTGGATTTGCACGGGCTCGGTCGACGCTGTATCAATCGGCACGTTCACGTCAACGAATCCCGGCGCTGAGAGTTCCGCTGTAATCACCGTCCCCTTCACCGTGATCGGAATGAGCAGTTCGAAGGCACCGGACGGCCCTGTAAATGTTGCGTCGAGCGGGACGGTGCCGCTGAAGGCCTCGATTAGTACGCCGGCGATTGCGTGGCCGGTCACCAAGTCCGTCGTCCCTCCCGGGATCCGCGCGATGTCCTCGTCCGTTTCGGGCGAAAGGAAGAACGTGACGGTCGTCGTCATAAATGTCTCGATGGTCGCCAAT
The DNA here is from genome assembly GCA_964467615.1 of uncultured Nitrospirales bacterium. Lineage (GTDB taxonomy): Bacteria > Hydrogenedentota > Hydrogenedentia > Hydrogenedentales > CAYXRK01. The sequence goes on from CAYXRK010000094.1 coordinate 13,243, forward strand.
CGGCTCGAGCGTTCGTAGCCCGGCGCGTAGGCCGTCAGTGTATAGTCGCCGCTCGCCAGGTCGGGCATCCGGAAGTTTCCGTCGAAGTCCGTCGTGCCGATTCCCCGGTTGCGCAATGGCGCGGTCGCCACGATAATCGCATCGCCGACAGGCCCACCGGTATCGCCGTCAATCACTGTGCCCTCGACGACGCCCGGACATTCGCCGTCGAATTGCACATCGACGCCGCGCTCCAGCAACGGCAGCATCACGTTGCACAGCGAGTCTTGGCTGAGCGGGTTTCCGAGGAGGTTCACGGTGTCGCCGAATCCGAGGCCGTCGTTATCCAGCAGCGGACTTGCGTCCACGACCTCGTTGTTCTCGAGGTCGAGGCTCTCGAGCTCTGTCAGGCCCGACAGCGGCCCCAATACCGCGACGAGGTTGTCCGAAAGATCCAACTCACGCAGGTTCGTCAATCCCGCGAGACCGTTCAGACCCTGGATCATGTTCATGCCGAGGTCCAACGTGCGGAGGTTGGTCAGTCCGCCCAGCGGCGTCACGTTGGTGATGTTGTTGTTCGTTAGGTCGAGGACGCTTAGGTTGGCCAGCGTCGACAGCGGCGTCAGATTCGCAACGATGTTGTTCGGAAGGCGCAGCGTCGTCAGATCGAGTAGGTATTCCAACCCGGTCAAGTTCGCGACGAGAAACCCATCGACGGCCAATTCGGTCAGGCTGACGCCGATGACCTCCGCGCTGTCGATGTCACCCGTGGGCTTGCCGATGGCGTTGCGAACGGCGCGCTCGATGACCTCGTCACCGAAGACAATTGTCTCCGCAGAGGCCGCCACGAAGGAAAACGCGAGCGACAAAGCCGCAACCTGAAAAAGACACCACTTCATAATCGGAAACCCCCAAACAGTTGCGCCCCAATACGTTACGCCGGCCCGGGCGGCGCCTCACTCGCCGCGCCCGTGCGCGCGGCGGCCGCCCACCATGCCCACACTACAAACACCCCCTGCAAAACGATACGGAAGTACATTGCCCCCGGCGGGCCCATGTCGGTGTATCGCTCCGGATTCACCGCCATGTGGATGTGCACCGGCATGAACGCGATCAAATGCGCGATGACAAACCACCCGCCCCAGCGCGACCACGCCGGCACGGCCACCATCACACCCGCGATGACTTCCGTCACGCCGCTCAGCCAAACCAACTCCTCGTGCAGCGGCATGTACGGCGGCATTAGATTCACGTACCACGCCGGAATTCGGAAATGGTTGATTCCGCCGCCAACGAAAAACACCGCCAACAAATAGCGCAAGACCGTCCGCGCTATCTCGACCTTGGCCATACGCCGCCCCTTCGCGTCTTCGCCCCTTTCGCGCTCATTTCCGCTCGCATTGTACAACACCTGCGCGCGGTCAATTGGAAATTCGCCAGAGTCGTGCATATGATTTACCCAAATAGGGCCTCGCTGATCGCTTATGGTCTCCGGGGATACAAGGCGCCGCCCAACGATCCCTCCCATCTGATCGTTGCGACAACCACGCGCGACAGGGACATCACATGAATATATTACAGATCGAGGTTGACCCCGAGAACGCGTACGAATTCCAAGAAACCGTTTATTGCCGTGTGCCGTCCTGCCGGGTCATCAACGCGAAATCCTTAGAACACGCGATGGCGATCGGTCAGCGGGGCGACGTAGACGCGGTCGTGTTGGAAGATCTTCTAGAGGTCGAAACGCCTCCGGACGCGTTGTTCGGCAAGCACGCGCCGTGGCTAGAAGCCTTGATACCCTCCCACGTTTTTGTTCGGACGGCCCATGAAGAAACCTGGCGCGAAGCGTTCCGTAACCGCGGCATTCCCCAGGAGCACTTATTCTCAAAAGGAGCCGCCGATCTCGACAGACTCGTTCTGCGGTTATTAGAGATTTCCGAGAACGGTCTTCCTGAGTTGGATCCCGCGGATCCGAACTATGAAAATATCCGGGCCTACCGTAGAGATGCTGGATGGCTAAGGGAACTTCGTCCTGGCGCCTATGTCGCATACTTCGCCGGAGAGATCGTCGGCCGGGGTTCCAGCAGCGACGAGGTGTATGAAGAGGCGCGGGCGAAATGCGGCCCCGGGCCGCTCTTGGTTACGTTGGCCAAGTCAGATCCTGAAATGGATGCTGCCGCTTCCGGTGGCCCTAGACTCGCCCCATTTCCGGCGTAATTAGGACAGCGGAGGGAGACAGCGTTGAGTTCGTGGGCGTATCTGGATAGGGGTACATGGCCAAGTATGCCCGTAATAAGGGACGTGCGGGTAGCGTTACCGAACGGATCTGAAAGTATTCGTTTTACCGCGCTGGCTGATACCGGAGCGGAGATTTCAACGTTGGACATGCGGCACCAAAGCGTTGCAAGGTTGGTAGACGCAACTAAGTCAGAAATACAGCGGCTTTACTTTCCGAACGGGCAATCGATGGAGTATTCGACTGTTCAGGTACGAGTTCAGATTGATGGTGTGAATCTCGGGCGAGACGTCGTGAAGTTCGCGCTAATGAAATCGTTCATCATCGGCCGGGATATACTCAATCAGCTTGACGCGCATTTCTTGGGTCCCGGACCCACGCCTTCACGGACAGGGACTCTCGTGTTGGAGGACTTCAGCGGCGCTCCGCCGCGCCCGGCTATGGACTCGGGGCGCTAGTCACGGGTTTGCCTCGAACGTTTCGCCGCTTCGACTGTGTTTTTCATCAGCATGGTGATGGTCATTGGGCCGACGCCGCCGGGGACGGGTGTGATGGCACTCGCTTTCTTCACTACATTGTCGAAGTCGACGTCGCCTACGAGGCGCGAGCCGGATTTCTTGGTGCTGTCTTCGATGCGGTTTTGGCCGACGTCGATGACGACCACACCCTTCTTGACCATCGAGGCTTTGACGAATAGCGGCGAACCGATTGCCGCGACGATGATGTCGGCCTGCTTCGTGAAGGCCCCGATGTTCGGCGTGCGACTGTGGCAGATGGTGACGGTGGCGTTCGCGCCGGGGGCCTTTTGCATGAGGATCGCGGCCATGGGTTTGCCGACGATGTTCGAGCGGCCGACAATGACAACGTGTTTGCCGGCGGGATCGATACCCGAGCGCACGAGCAGTTGCTGGCAACCCGCGGGCGTGCAGGGGAGGAAGCATTCCTCGCCGTTGAGCAGCTTGCCAACGTTGACCGGATGGAAGCCATCGACGTCTTTCGCCGGATCGACGGCATTCAGCACGGCGGCCTCCTCGATCTGCTTCGGCAACGGCATTTGCACGAGGATGCCGTGGACCTTGGGGTCGGCGTTGAGATCGGCGATGAGCGCGAGCAGCCGCTTTTGCGTGCAGGTCTTCGGGAGTTCGTGATGGATTGACGTGATGCCAAGCTCTTCGCAGGTGCGCCGTTTGCTGCGAACGTAGAGGTGGCTCGCGGGGTCGTCGCCAACGAGCACCGTCGCCAGGCCGGGATGAATCCTCCGGCGCGCGAGTCGTTTTACTTCTTCGGCAATCTCGGCGCGAATCGATTCCGAAATCGCCTTCCCGTCAATGATGATGGCCATACTCACACCCCCGCGTGGACGCGCAGATGATAGGGGAGCGGCGAGCAAAAGAAAACCGCCCGGCGCGATGCCGGGCGCGCGGTGTTATTCGTTTGCCGTGGGCGGCGTTTCGGCCGCGCCTTCGGCCTTCGGCGGATCGACGTACTCGACCTTTGGCGCGTCTTCCAAATTGAGGACCGTGTGGCACTTGTTGCACGAGTCGATCAGCGCGGTGTATTTGGCCTTGACGGCGGCGTAGTCACGCGCCTTGACCGCCTCGCCAAGCGCGTATGCGGATTCGCGCAATTCGACGGCTTGTTTTTTCCAGTCGTCGGTGAGCATGTAGTCCTCGTCCTTGCGCGAGAAGAGGAGATTGGCCTGCTCGCCGATCTGATAGGTAGGGACGTAGATGGCGCGCCACTCCTTGCGTCCCGCGGGCTCGACGGCAACAGCATTTTTCAGGTTCTCGTAGACGGGATCCATCATCAAGTCCATCATCTCGTAGCAATCAAGCAAGGCCAACGGCTCTTGAACGGTGCGATCAACGGCCGGCGCGGGCGCGGGTTCCTGCGCGTGCGCAAACTCCGCGGGCCCGAACGCAGCGCCGAAGTAGACCGCGATCACGCCGAGAACGAACAACGAAACTACCAATGCCATCTTCACTGCGGAAACCTCCGTAATCCACGAATACAGACGGAAATTCTAGCCGCGTATGCACGTGTCTGTCCAGTTCCGGCCTAGTGGAAACTCAGCGCTGCGCAATGTTGGCGCGTCGAAACGCGAAAGTTACCATAAAGGCGAGCGCAATAAGTCCGATGTCCGCGGCACCCCTGCTTGGTCCACCACTTGCTCTTCCCGATGAGGCGAAACACTGCGGCCCACCTTGAAGGAATTCCGCGAGTTCGGCGTCCGTCACGAAGCCGTCCGTATCCGCGTCGAGATCGCCGAATTCATCCTCGGTGAGATCGGGCTGCGCGGCCGTTGCCTCGGCAAGACTAAGTTGACCATCGCTGTCCGCATCGGCCGCACCGAAGTCCGAGCGTAACGCGTCAGCGATATCGTCCAACGTCGGCCCTTCACCCTCGCCCTCGCCCTCGCCCTCTCCT
>CAYXRK010000095.1:0-17753 GCA_964467615.1 uncultured Nitrospirales bacterium
CTACCTCTCACGCGCCCGCACACTCCCCCTCCATTCCCAAGGGAGGGGTTAGGGGAGGGTTCCGCGCGTCCGCACTATCGGTTTCTCTTTGCTACTTTCTCTTATCAAAGAGAAAGTAGGGCCGAATCAACCTGTTGTGGTCGGTATTTTTTGCCACAAACCCTGGTTCGTTCCGCCCATTCCACTCGACAACCCAGCGCTCAGCACCGGCGATCCCGCAAATCCGGCCATTTTTTCTTCCTGGAGAAACAACGGGAATTACACCGTTGACTCCCTTGGCTGAAACTCTGGCGGAATTCGTAGTTTCGCAGTATGATTGTCGGTTTCCTACTACGGGAGCCGAAGATGCAACGCAAGGAAAGTCGCGATCTGAAGTGGCTTGTATCCGTTCTTTGGGGCAGCAATCTTTTTTGGTATCTAATGGGTAGAAAAATGGACACCTGGATAACCGATCAGCAACTAGACTCGTGGATCAATATATCTATTGGAGCCGCCGCGCTTGGCGCTTTTTATTTCGGCGTGTACAAGCTGCTAGAAACAATGATTAAGGGTAGTCCAAAGACTGAACAAATTGCCGAAGCGATGGTATTAGCCTCTCATGGAAGCGATTTTGAAACTTATAAGGCTTTACAGCTTCGATTCGATCCGAGAATTCGGAAATACACAGACCTTGAGAACGTGCTTACAAAAACAGCGAAAGACATACTAGATAGAGTTGGGCGACATTTTACCGGCATTCATGGTTCGGAATTAGTCGCGGCAGCACTTGAAATGGATTTTGCGAGGTACCCGCATTGGGAAGCCGAATTTCAAACGCTCAAAGATCACAACCTTATATACACCGACAAAAATGACGGGCTTGTACATATCACTGATGACGGGGCCGATTATTACTGGTGGCGAATACATCAGCACGATAAATAAAAACGTCCCCAGTGCCGCTGTAACGGCTCCGGGGACTAACTACCCAAGCGTAGGCCGCTTGAGCAGCACAACCTAAGTGTACGGCCTTACTCGCTTGTGGTCAAGGGAGTAGGGCCAATGAACGACGGATTGACAGTAAGCACGAAACAATTATTCGAGTTGTTTCCAGACCAGGAGGCGGCACGCAAGTACCTCGAAATGAGGTATTGGCCGAACGGCGCTATGTGTCCCAAGTGCGCAAAGACAGAGCGTATCACCACGCGCAAAGGCGGGTACTACCGCTGCAATGCGTGCAAGTTGGACTTCACCGTCCGCACCGGGACGATCTTCGAGCGGAGTCATATCGCGCTCGACAAGTGGATTCACGGCATGTACCTGCTACTCACCGCGCGGAAAGGCGTCAGTTCGATGCAGTTGAGCAAAGAGCTATCGATCACCCAAACCTCGGCATGGTTCCTACTCCATCGCCTACGGGAAGCGTGCGGCATTCAGATGGAAGCGTTACACGGTACAGTCGAAGTGGATGAAACATTCATCGGCGGCAAAGAAAAAAACAAGCATGTGAAGAAGCGTATCGGCGGCGCACAAGGCGGCGCTGGCAAGACGATTGTTCTAGGAATGCGTGAACGCGACGGGCGCACAGTGGCGCTACCAGTCGAAGGGCGCGATCAACTCACGTTGCGCCGTGAAATCCTCACCACGGTGAAACTCGGATCGGAACTGCATACGGACGAACACGGCGGATACGACGGGCTGAATGCGTTCTACGTACACAAGACGATCAATCACTCGCTAGAGCAATACCACGTTGACGGAGTAGGGACAAACAGCGTGGAGAGCGTTTGGGCCGTGCTCAAGCGTGGCATATACGGCACGTTCCACCAAGTCAGCCCGAAACACCTTGCCCGATACGTCAATGAGTTTTCGTTCCGGCTCAACGCGGGCAACGTGAAGCAGCACACTCTACTGAGGCTCAACGCGCTCGTTGACTCTTGTGTCGGCAAGCGCATCACATACAAGGAATTGACCGCATGAACACTAAGGGAGTTAACGGTGTAAGTCCCGAAACAACCCTCTCTAGGTTTTCGAGTTTTGGAAGCGCCACCACAAAGGCACAAAGACCACGGAGGGTGGAGAGATAACACGCCCTATATATAGAGCCAAGTCTGTTGACCTGCTTTTTGAAAAAAGGGCCGGTTTTAGCGGCTGGAATGGCGATTGTCGCGTTGTGCTCACGGATCACGCTTCGTCCGGTAATCGGTCTTGTCGATGCACTGGTTGTAGGTTTGGCGGTCGATGCGTATCCAGTCCGTACCGTTGATGCCTCGCGTGTTCGAGTAAGTCGGGCTGACCGGGAAAGCGCAGGCGATTCTCAGCCAGCGGTCCTCGGCTGCCGAGATGCTCTTTACTTCGTCCGCGGCCTCGACGAGATCCTGATCCTGGCTGAAAATAACCGCGACGTCGTAACTCCCTTGCCGGGCCATGCGAACGACGTCGAGTGCGATGCGTACGTCAATGCCCTTCTCCTGGCCGACGAGTATCGTGGTGGTAGTGCCGTTGGGCAAGGCCACGGTTTGGTTGCGGTATTTGAGATGACGGGTAACGGTCCGGATTCCGCGGGTGCCCATGACGGCGAGTTTAGCGGTCCAAAAGTGGTTCCAAGCGGGGTCGTCTTCTACCTTCGGGATTCCGGTGTAGAAATGGATCGCGTCCAACTGCCAGCCGCGTGCTTGGCAGACGGCGGCGGCAAGGGCCTGCACGTCGTAATTCGGGTAGTTGTAGCCGTACGCGTTTTTGACGGCGTAGAAGAGATTCTGGCCGTCGAAGAAGGCGACTGCACGCTTGGTCGAAGGCTCAACGCGCACAGGGCGTCTCTTCGTTCATCGCGAGTGGATGCTGAAAACGATAACCCCGCCGGAGGCCCGGAGGCTGATCCGACGGGGAGCAGATACTCGGCATAATATACCGGATGCCGCTGCGCTCGTCAATCTGACGATTCATCCGCCATACGCAAACTTTCGCGGGAAGGAGATAAAGCATAAACTAACTATTGGCAAGAGGTGCCTACGGAATCGCACACCTCTCGCTTCGTCGCGGATTCCTCAGTAGCAGCGCGGTACCCGCCTGTTCTTGTACTCGATTCTGGTGGACAATGCTAACAGAAACAACGTGTCCTATCATGGAGAACGAACGGTGAGAGACCTCATTAATGAGATCAGCAGGCACCCGTTGAGATTCGCCGCACAGGCATTTGTTGCATTCAGCGTGTTGTTGACAATCACGGAGGGTGTGAATTTTTTTGTGCCAAACCCTCAGTTCGCGAGGCCGCCTGCACTTGGCGTGATACTCCTTGTGAGTCTCGGCTACGCCCTAGTCAATATGCGTAAGCCGTCGCGTGTCGAAATTGAAATCGCAAACTCGAATACGGTAATCGAAGTGGTCTTCGGAGATTTGTTTCAGCAAGAGGGTATCCGCGCCATTGCGGTAAATGAGTTTTTCGATAGCCAACTTGGGAAGCCCGTCTCCGCAAAGAGCCTCCACGGGATATTCCTCGCGAGATGTTTTGGTGGTCATCCGCAGCCATTTGACGATCAGGTGAATACGCAACTAAACGATGTCGGTAGCGAAACCGTGACTAGAAGCGAAGGCAAATCTCAGAGATACCCCATCGGCACAACTGCTCTGATCATGGCAAATAGTGACAAATACCTAGCATTCGCGTCTGCGAAAACAGACATAGCGACGTGCAAGGCCAATGCAGACGTTGCCGTGATGTGGGTTGCCCTGAACGAGTTCTGGAAGAGGGCGCGGATTGAATCTGGTGGAGATCCGATAAACGTTCCCCTCGTAGGCAGCGGACTGTCCGGGGTTGGTCTGCCCACGCGCGATCTACTCAACGTCATCGTCTTGTCGGTCATCACAGCGACAAAGGTCGAACGAGTGACCGAGCGAATTCGAATCGTGTTGTCTAGAGATCGCTTCGACGAAATTGACCTGCGAGAAGCAAAAAAATACTGGGAGACTTGACTGTGGCATATCGAAACGGAACATATGTGGCGTTTCATGCAAACGGAACTGATGTCCCGGTGGATTCGGATATAAAGTACTACAACCTCATGAAAGCGTGGACGAAAAAATCAGACGACGACTTCTCGATGATCAATAGCCACGACAAAGCGTCTTCGGTTCGAGATTCCAGCAAGCGGTCCACGCTGAAAGCATCCCTGCAACAACGCCTGAGGAATTCAAGAAACATGGTTCTCATCGTCGGCAAGACCACGAGATTTGACACCGACTGGGTGCCGTTTGAGATAACGCAAGCAGTTGATACTTTCGAAATTCCGATCATTGCTGCATACACGGAGTACGAATATATTACGATGCCGCCCGAGTTGGAGGCGTGGTGGCCAAAGGCACTGGCCGATCGGATACGGAACGGCACCGCTAGAGTGATTCATGTTCCATTCAAAAAGGAGCCATTAAAAGCCGCGATAGACCAGTTCGACCACGACAATCTTCCAACCGGAGCACTCAATTATTATGAGAGACAGGCCTACGTCCGGTGGGGTTTGATTAAGTAAATCCTCCAGTTCTCAAGTTTCAGAAGCTGTCTCCAAATGGTGATGTGCGCGCCAACGACGGGACATCGAACGAGCGATTCGCGAGAATCCGAGCGTTTGGGCGTGTAGAGGTTCTTCGCCTTGCTCAGAATGACGGTTGGTCGGCCTTTTTCAAGACACTCTCTCGCCCGTGGAAACGAGGCACGGGTCGGGGGGGGAGGATCGAGGTGAGGACCCCCGCCATGATCTCCGGGTTACGGCGGCCGGGATTTTTTTGTGAACCGCGTCCTGTTCTTCATCGACGGGTTCAATTTCTGCTATGCCCCTATGCGCAGTCCCGCGCCCGCTGGCTGGTGTGCGACAAACCGCGCGATTTCTTCCTTAAGTTGCCTTATCAATCGGCGAAGCGAGGTCAACGTCGCACTGCGGACATCGGCATTGTCGATAGGCCTTTTAGCGGCATCCTCGTACGCATCCTCGATTTCGCGCAATTTGCGGCGTGTGTTTTCGAGTTCCAACGCGTCTTTTAGGTCCATGAGAGGTGTTTCGGCCAGATGCTCAGCAGCGTAGGTGTAGATGAAGACGCACACTCAGAGGATGTGAATAAATGCGAACTGAACAAAAGAACGCTCAAGTCCTCCTTTTCCCGCATCCTTCGACACCCTCAGGACGAACGGGAAAGGCAGGACTTGAGCTTGCCGTTCGGTGAATGCGGGTCGTGAGCAAATGCGCATCGACAATGCTTCTTGGATTCTTTCACACGCTCCCAGGACGACATGTCCCACGCACGAAACTGCTGATATCACGCGCCGCGACTCGACGAAAGGCCGGCGGAGTAGCGCGCGATTTCTTCCTTGAGTTGGTTGATGAGCCTTCGAAACGACCGTTTTGTCATCTCGCGTAATTCGCGATCTTCGTCTGTTGTCTCGGAAATGGCCCGGTATTTTTCTTCGAGCCTGCGTAGTTTTCTCTGGGTATTGACCAGTTCTATCTCACTCGTGAGATTCATAGAATGACCTCGATCATGCCCTTTGGGACGCCGAGACGATCTCGGTAAAGAAATCGCCGACCAACTCGTCGAACCCTTCTTGATCCACAACGGCGATGTCCAAAAACGGCAAACCGTCACGCAATTCCTCCGTCGCGGCACGATCTCTGCGACGGCCAGCGACAAAGAGCAAAACGCAGTCGACATCGTTCGGTTCCACGATAACGGTGGCGAAACTTCCGTTCAATACGATCCGCTCGACACCAGCCCGGACGGCCAACTCCACCATCCATCGCACCGACTCCATCTGCACGCGCCGAAGCTCGGATTCCTGTCCAAGGCGCCCTCGATCTCCGTCAACGTGGCGGGATGAATACCAGGCGGCAGGAAGCCCGACTCGCCAAACGGAGGGATCATTTCGAATCTCGGTAAGTGTTCACCCGTAACTATTACGCAAGCCGAGTTGCACCACCAATGCCTGTTCGACCTTGGTCATGTCGGCGGGCGCCAGTTTTGCAATGCGATTTAGTAGTCGCAGCTTGCTTACCGTCGTCAGTTGGTCGGCCATCGCCTTGTTTCGGGCCTTCCGAAGCATTACCACGGCTTCGCTCGGATACACGTGATCAACCTTCGACGTCAGCGGTACGACCTGCACGCGGTTCAGGTGGCGGTTGGCTGCGTCGTTGCTGACAATCACGGCTGGGCGCTTCTTCTGGATTTCACCGCCCGCCGATGGAGCGAAGTCTACCCACCAAACTTCACCGCGCTTCATCACTCACGTCGCCAACGGTGGACTCTGCCCACGCCAACGCCTGAGTCTCGCGGTCTTCGTCTCGCGCCATATGCAGATACGCCGCATCGAGGTCGGCCGAAATCACGTGGGGACGCACCAAGCGCTCGATAAACCCGCTAATCCGGCGGCGGCCCACAACCTCGTGGAGCCCCTCATAGATGTGCTCATCGATGCTGATGGTTAGTTTCTTTTGCATCGCTTCGACCCTCCCGTATACGTATTCGTGTACGTATACTAACCACCGAGCAGTCCTCCGTCAATCTCACCGGATTCCGCTGCCCCCTGCGTTGAAGCTATTCGCCCCTCCAGCCCCGAAACTCTAATCTCCAATCGTTGAACTTTGGACGCTCTTCCTCCGCGGCCCTCCGCGCGTCATCGCGATCATTACGTTAGAGCTCGTCGCCCTTCACCCTTCAAAACCCGATACCCGATACCCGATACCCCAGACCCGAAACCCACTTGTTGAACTTTGAACCTTGAACGCCCTTTCTACTTCATCGCCCCATAAATCGTCTCAGCCGCAAGCCCCATCCCCTTTGCGTTCCAATGCCCATCGCGTTCGTAGTACAACGACCCCGGATTCTCCTGCGACCCAAACACCGCGCGTAGGTCCACCACCCTAACCCCCTCCACACTCTCCGCCCACGCCACGATCCGGTCATACGCCTTTGATTCCAGTGTTGCTCCACTCACCACCGCCGCCCGCGAAGGAACCAACACCAAAATCAACTTCCCATCCGTCCGATCCGTCCGAACTTTCTCGTCCACTCCCTCCACAACCTCAACCGCCTTCTCGCAACTCTCAATCACCTCCTCAATCTGCTTCTCCCTCGGCCCCGCCACCGACATCCGCTCGCCCCGCGCGCGCCGCTCGAGCACGCCGAACAACCCCGCGTAACCCTGCGCGTGTGTCTCGAACCATCGCTCCATCGCGCTCGCTGGCAACGACGGCCCGCACCAGGTCCCCGAATGAAACGTAAACCAATCCAGCCCCGACTCCCGCCACGTGTGAAAGTCTTCTGTCTCCGCGAAGTCGTTCTCGAAAATTCCGTACACGATCCACTTCGGCGTCAACGGCAACGCATACTTCTCCAGCGCGATGGTGTACTGCGGCGGCGCTTGACGATGAATCGCCAAGTTGTAATAGGTGAGCCCCTGCGCCGCGAAAAAATCATGAAACGTGTCCGCTGCATGTTCGATAAACGAATCGCCGATCCCGACCACATCCACCGCGTTTCCCGCCTCGCGGTCCGCAATGGATCCCTCCGCTTCGATAAACCCCCACGCGTCTGTGGTCAGCGGCACATGCACCGAGTCTTCGTACCCCAACACGATGCCTTCCGCCGCCGTCACGTTAGGCCGCCACTTAAACCCGACCTCCTCGTCCAGCACGAGCCACTTCTGAATCGCCGCCACCTCCGGCAACGGCCCCCTCACCGGCTCCGCATAGCGCCACCGCAACGGAAACTCCACAACCACTAAAGTGGTCAAAACTACGCCAACCGCAAGAGCAAAATTCCGGAACTTCCGAGTAATCCGACGACCGTTCCTCGACCGTTGACCAGGCATTTTGAAGACATTCCCAAGCGTTTTTTGCGGCTTCTTGCGGCTATTCTACGCGATCCGAGGGCGTTTTCAGGTCGAAAAACGCCCTCCAAACACCCGGAACCATACCTCTTATTCGGTGTTTACGCATCGTATTTGAACACCTAACGAACGTTAGGTATAATGATCCGAATGGCTATCACAACGACAAAATACCCCGACTCCGCGGTCAAGCCCGAGACCCGCGAACGCCTGCTAAGCGCGGCGATAACCCTTTTTGCAGAAAAGGGTTACGACGCAACAAGCATCCGCGAAATCATCGATGCCGCTGGCGTAACGCGCCCTGCCCTCTACTACTACTTCGAGAACAAAGAGGCCCTCTTCACGCACTTGGTCCAACAACAATTCGCGCTCGCCACCGCCGAAATCGACCAAATTTTCATCTCTATCGCAGATTGCCCACAACGCCTCCGCGCCCTCGCCAAAACCGTCTTCAAACGCGCCAAAAGCTCCCCGGAAATGCTCCGAATTCTCCTCAATTTCTTTTTCGCGCCCACGATCGATGAAATGCGCCTCGATAAAGAAGCCCTCGGCCGCGAACGCTTCGATCGAATCGTCGCCATTATGCGCGAAGGCGTGGCGTCCGGAGAGGTTCGCGGGCAACCCGAGGCGCTCGCTCTGGCGTTTAGCGCGCTGGTCGATATGCACGTCATGGCCACCATCTACGATGAATCTGTCTTAACAGACGAACTAGCCGATGCGCTTGTGGACCTGTTTCTGCACGGTGCGGCGCCAACGCAAAAAAGGAAAAAGTAATGCGAAAGTTCTTCACGACAGTGTTGGTTTGTTTTGGAGTCGTCGCGGTGGGCGCGGCGATCCTCTTCCTCAATATGCGCCGAGGAAATTCTGACGACAGCCAGGTCGTCGAAGCGGTCGTTCAAGAGCGGCATCCCAATGTCGCCGTGCAGGCCGTCAAAAGTCAAAACGTCGACGATCTTCTGTACTTAACAGGCCGGGTTGCTCCTTGGGAAGAAGTAACGTTGAGTTCGGAAATCCGGGGCAAGATCGAGTGGCAGGGCGTGGAGGAAGGGGACGTTGTCCGCGCGGGACAGGAACTGATCAAAGTCAACACGACCTCGATACAAGTGTCGATGGATCGCGCAACAGCGGAATTCAAACTCGCCGAGCAAGAACTCGCGCGAATAGAGGAACTCCGGGGAGAAGGGATTAGCTCGCCGCAAGACTTCGATAGGGCCGTTACCCAACGCGATGCGATGCGCGCCGCACTGAAGCAGTTCGAGATTCAGCTGGAACAAAGCGTTGTGACCGCCGAATTCGATGGCATCGCCGACACGCTTGAGCATGAGCAGGGCGAATACGTCGAAGCCGGATCGGCGCTCGTGCGCTTAGTCCAAGTCGACAAAGTGAAGGTGTTGATCGGACTTCCGGAGCGAGAGGTGACGCTGATACACCAAGGCGACCACGTGAATCTGGTGCTCGATGCCTATGAAGGCCGCGAGTTCGAGGGAACGTTTTACCGCATCGCCACGTCCGCGGACTTGACCACGCGGACATTCTTGGCAGAAGTGGAAGTGGTAAACCCGGAGGGTTTGCTCAAACCCGGCATGATTGCAAGGGCCGCCATCGTCCGCAAGAATTATCCAAACGCGATCACCGTCCCCTTGTTCTCGGTGGTAACGCGAGAGTCGCAGCGGTACGTCTTCGTCGAGAAAGACGCCGTCGCGCAGATGCGCCCAGTGACGATCGGATTTTTCCAGAAGGACGTCGTCCATATTGTCGACGGTCTAAGCGACGGAGACCGGGTCATCGTCGCCGGACATCGGGAATTGTCGGACGGTGATCGCGTTGTGGTGAGGGAACCCACGTCGTGAAGGTCACCAATTTCGCGATAGATCGCAGCACCACGGTCTTCGTATCGCTACTTCTGATCACGGCGATGGGGCTGTACGCGTATTTCACGTTGCCGCGCGAGGCGATGCCCGAGATAACTATCCCGTACGTGATCGTCATGTCGATGTATCCCGGCGTGTCGCCCACCGACATGGAAACCCTCGTGACCATGCCGATCGAACGCCAACTCATGGGGCTCGCGGGCGTCGAGAAACTATCGAGCACCAGCGGCGAAGGCGCATCGATCATCACCGTGGAATTCGACGCGGACGAACCCCTTTCCGATTCGGTGCAAAAGGTGCGAGACAAGGTTTCCATGGCCCGGGCGGACTTGCCGCCCGACATGATTCAAGAACCCATCGTGCAAGAAGCCAATTTCAGCGACATGCCGGTGGTCCTCGTAAACATGCGCGGAGAGGTCGGGCTGGCGGAACTCACCGAACTCGGCAAGGACATCGAGGAACGCATCGAGACGCTTCCGGGCGTATTGAAGGTCGACATCACCGGCGACATGGAGCGCGAGATCCAGATCATTGTCGATCCGGTGCGGGCCACGAACTATGGGACCTCGATGTCGGAACTCGCGCAGCTAGCGATTCGCGAGAACGTAAACACCCCCGCCGGCTCGATGGAATTGGGATCGGCCAAGTATTCGTTGCGCGTGCCCGGCGAGATTAGCGGGGCGGAGGAATTGCGCGACCTCGTCGTGCGCCAAAATAAAGATGGCGTGGTGTACTTGCGTGACCTCGCCGAAGTCACGGACGGCTACAAAGAAGTTCAAACGTATTCGCGCTTAAACGGCGAGCCGTCGGTCACGCTTTCGGTCATGAAGCGGCCGGGCGCGAACATTATTGAAGTCGCGGACCAGGTAAAGACGTTCGTGGCAGAGGCGCAAACGCGCATTCCGGACGGCGTTTCACTTGCGATTACGGCGGACATGTCCAAAGATATTCGCGTTCGCGTGGAGGGTCTCGAGAGCAATATTCTTTCCGGCCTCATCCTTGTCGTTGGCGGCCTGTTCCTCTTTCTTGGCATTACAAACGCGCTATTCGTCGCAACGGCAATCCCGATCTCTCTGCTCATTACGTTCATAACGATGCAGTTCTTGGGAATGAGTTTGAACAATGTGACGCTGTTTAGCTTAATGATCGCGTTGGGGATGCTCGTCGATAACGGCATCGTCGTGGTGGAGAACATTTACCGACATGGCCAGATGGGAAAGTCCCGAGTGCAAGCGGCCAAGGACGGCTCCGCCGAAGTAGCGTTGCCGGTGATCGCTTCGACCGCGGTGACGGTCGCTGCGTTTTTCCCGATGATGTTCTGGCCGGGAATCATGGGCGAGTTCATGACGTACTTGCCTAAGACGGTGATCATCACGCTATTCGCGTCGCTATTCGTAGCAATAATTGTTAATCCGGCATTGGGCGGCGCGCTTGCCCGGCCAAAGCCGTCGAAGCGGCTGCAAGACGGCCAGACGGTACTTGCGCACCCGGCGCTTCGGGCGTACGGAAGGTTTCTCGCGTCGGCGCTACGGTGGCGGGCGGTCACCCTGACAGTTTCCATCACGTCGCTCGTCGTAATTCTTGGCGTCTATTTCAGCGATCTCAAATACAACTTTTTGCCCAGGATTGAACCCGATCAAGCGAATATCAACATCGAGGGGGCCGAGGGGGCGCGCCTCGATGCGACGGATGCCATCGCCAAGCGCATCGAGGGCATCGTCGAGCCGGAGAACGAGAACCTCGAGTACCTAATCACGCGGGTCGGCTCGCAGGCCGGCAGCATGAATCGGCGGCCCGGCGGCGGAGGTGGCGGCGTCGGCGCGACCACCCATCTCGGCGCCGTCACGTTGGACTTTCCCGACGCCGAGGAATCGAGTACGACGCCCACGGACATCATCAGCCGCATCCGGGACGACTTTCAGGACATCGTCGGCGCGGACATTCGAGTCGAGGAGAGCAACAATATGGCGCCGCCCACGGGCGCGCCAGTCCACCTCGAACTTTCCGGCGAAGAGTTCTCCGTGCTCGAAAAGATCGCCGCCGAGATACGGATCCGGATGCGAAACATTCCGGGCCTCCTGGATCTTCAGGACAACCTCGAAAAAGGCAAACCGGAAGTGCGCGTCGTCGTGGATCGCGAGAAGGCCCGGCTCGCTGGACTCGACACGCAGTTCATCGGCATGACGATACAAGCCGCCATCAACGGGCGAAAGGCGGGCGAGTACCGCGTCGGCGATGATGAATACGACGTAACGGTCCGCTTTCCCGAATGGTTCCGCGGTAACCTCGCATACATAGAAGGCATGAGCATCGTAAACTCGGCGGGCCAACCGATCCCATTTTCCAGCGTTGCAAAACTCGAAGAAGGCGTCGGCCTTGGTAGCGTAAACCGTCTGAACGGTAAGCGGGTCGTTACCATTCAAGCGGAAGCGGAAGGAGGGAAGGGGCCTCAGGTCCTCGCCGCGGTCCGTCAGGCGTTGGCCGACCTCGAACTACCGCCGGGATACTCGCTGGCCTACACCGGCGAAAATCAAGACATGCAGGACACGATGTTGTTCCTGGTCATCGCGTTCTTTGTCGCGCTGGTCTTGATTTCGCTCGTGCTCGTGACCGAGTTCAACTCGATCAAGCAAACTATGGTCATCATGTCGTCCGTCATTCTTTCGCTCGCGGGAGTATTTTTGGGGCTCCTCATCTTCGACATGCCCTTTAGCGTCATGATGACCGGCATTGGCTGTGTCAGTCTGGCCGGCGTCGTCGTCAACAACGCGATTGTGCTGATCGATTTCGCGAACATACTGCGCGATCAAGGAAAAACTCCCGAAGAAGCGATTGTCGAGGCGGCGATCACGCGGTTTCGTCCGGTGATACTCGGCGCGGTCACGACCATTTTAGGGCTCATTCCGACCGCCGTCGGCATCTCATTCGATTTCCGCAAGATGGGATGGGCCGTAGGCGGCGCATCGAACGAATACTGGGGCCCGATGGCCGTCGCAATCGTATTCGGTTTGGGCTTTGCCACCGCCCTCACACTTGTAGTCGTTCCGACACTCTATTGCATGGCGGCAGGCCGCCCGAAATCGATCCAAAATGAAGTCAGCGGACTTATTTTCGCCAGCGAAGCGATTGCGAAGTAAGTCTCGATTCGCCTCGAACGGCAGGTGTAGCGCCGGAGTTGCGACGATCCTCCAACTGGAGGGAGATCGAACTCTTACGAAAACACGAGGAGATCGAGCACGCCCTTCTCGAAACCCCATTGACGAAATCCCGTGTTGTCTTGGTGCCGAGGGCCGGGCGCGGGGGGCCGCCTGATCCTCGGTTCGATCCATCACGTTGGCGTAGTTAAGAATGCACCGGCCACCGAAGACCGGATTCCGCGGGTGTGCTAAGCTTTCCCGGCGGGGAGCTTTTTCGTGGTGGGGTGACGCGGCAATCGCCGTCACCGGGTCTCTCGGTGAGCGTTGTTCCGCGATTGGCGTGGCATTTTTGTCGTTAAGTAGGCCCTCACGCGGCCCCAGCGAAACCTCGCCGACCCTGAACCGCCTCGTCGCTTTGAATCTAACGTGTCTAATTCCGGTCCCATCGAAAACTCATCCGTGAACGCCTCATCGGACGATGCTCCGGTGTTTCTTTCGCGCCGCGCAGTTAGCGGCATACCGTGGACAATCGTCAACAACGCCATTTTGTCCGTGCTGTTTGTCGGCACGTCGGCCATCTTATTTCGATATCTTGGACGGGAAAAGTTTGGGGAAATGACGCTTTGCCGAAGCATCGGCGAATTCCTGTTATTGGCATGTTCACTCGGGCTAAACATCGCGGCGCTTCGGTTTGTCCCCGAGCTTGTCGTGAAGAAGAGCCGGACGGGGCTCATTCGGTTTCTTGCGCAGACTGCCGGCTTGGAAACAATCGCGGGGGTCGTGGTCTGCGCCGGCTTGATCGCGTCGACGCCCTACCTCGAAAAGAGGTTCGATACCGATCTGGGTTGGTTAATGTTCTACACCTCGTTGTTCATTCTCGCGCGTCTTTTTAAGCAGTTCGTCGATGATGTAATGACGGCGCTGTTCGAGGTCCGCTCGATGTCGATCGTTTCAATTGCGCAGGGCGTGTTCCGCGCACTATTGATAATCGTGTGCCTGTATTTCGTGCCAGAGGTCTACATGGCGCTCTTGACGCACGTCGCGTCGATTGTGCCGCTTTCGTTGTTGTTGCTCGTGCTGATGATGCGAAAAGTGAAGGCCTTGGAAAATGATCCGGCGGCGGAGGGAATATCGACGAAGCGTTTGGTCAATATTTCCGCGCCGCGTTTTGTGAATAACTTCATCGTCACGTTGATGGGCAAGTACACCGAGATTTTCTTCCTGGGCATCTATTTTACCGAAGACGTCGTGGGCATTTACGATTTGGCGTACACGCTGCCGCTCATGGCGATCACGACGATCCCGCTCGCCATGCAGAAGTTGTCCTATTCGGCATTCGCGGAGGCGTATGCGAAGGACGCATCGTCGCTGCCGGAGTTGATAAGCTCGTTCTACAAAATGCTGATCGTGCTTGTGCTGCCGATTACGGTATTCGGCGTCGTGTTCTCTCATGAGGCCTTTACGCTTATGTACCCTGGGATCGGGGCCGAGGCGGGGACCATTGGCGCGTGGTTGACGGTCTTTCATGCGTTGACGTTGATTTCGATACCCATCGGCGCCGCGATGGTGACAATTGAAAAGCTCTATCTGACGACGCCCATCATGTTCGTTCAAATCGCAATAAATTTGTTGCTCGACTGGTTGTTGATTCCGCGATACGGCCTATTTGGCGCGGTCGCCGCCGTGTATGTCACCTACTTCATCACCATCCCGGTCCGCGTGTACATCGTTCGGCGCATCATTCACGGCGTCCAATTTCAGATTGCGTTCTTACTGCGGACACTCGTGCCGCTGGTGGTGATCGGGCTCGTGATGCGGCCGCTCGGACCTTACCTGAATCTGGTGACGCTCACGTTGCTCGGATTCGCGTACTTCGCGCTCTACGCCGGGGCGATTCGCGTGTTTCGTCTCGTGCGGCCGGAAGACGTCGCCGGATTTCGCTCTCTCGAATTCAAGCGGCTCAATCGAGCGATTGACTGGTTCGTGGTGGGCTGACGCATCATGGCTGGTCCTCGAATTCTCGCCGGTGGCGTGCCGCTCGGGCTCGACAACATCGGCGACGAAGCGATCCTCGCGTGCGCCGTCCGGATTCTGCGCGAGGTCTGCCCCGATTGCAGAATTACAGTCGCGACGAACGACGGCCCTGCGACGGCAAAAAAACTAGACGTCGAGACGGCGCCGCTGTTGGGTTTCAACGCGCCAGGGGAGACTGCGCCCGATGAGTGGCGGCGGATTGCCGAATCGATTCGTTCGCACGACGTATTTTTTTGGTGCGGCGCGACCGGGCTGAGCGACTACCCCGAGGTTCCGCTCGAGATGGTGCGGCTCGCGAAGGATGCCGGGGAAAAAGCAATCGTGTGGGGCGTCGGAATGAACGACGCGCTAAATCCCATCAAATACCGCGTGCTGCGGGGTAGACGGCGCCGATTGTTGGAGGCGATTCGCGCGCTGACGTTCGGCGTGGTCGATGCTGTCGCAATGGAAGAGGACCGCCGCGAAGCCGGGGCGAAGAGAATGGTTCGCGAACAACTCGAACGCGCGGATCTGGTTGTGACGCGCGATCCGGAATCGCGGCACGAGATCGCGCTGTGTGGCGTCCAGCGCGAAATCGTAGTTGGCGCAGACTCCGCGCTGATACTCGGACCGTCGGCGATTGACGCGGTGAGACTCTCCAATCGAGTGCGGGCGCTGTTGGCGTCGCCACGTAAGAAGGTGGGAATCTGCATCTCGGCCCAACAGGCGCTTCGGGACGATGCTGGGCTTGTCGGTTTCATCGATGGGTTACTCGCGGGCGGCTTGGACGTGTTGTTTCTGCCGATGAATCCTGAGACCGACGCGAAATTGATGAACGGCATCCTTGTGAAGCTGCGGCACATTGAACACGCCGCGACCGTTGAAGGGATACGCGAACCCGAAGACGTTTTGGCAATTGCGTCGCGGATGGACGTGATCATCAGCAGCCGCCTGCACTTGCTCATTTTCGCGTCTATCGTTCACGTACCGATCATCGGCATCGGACGCGGCTCGAAGGTCAACAACTTTCTCAAGCCGTATGGACTGCGCCCCGCGGGGACGGTCGAAGTCTGTGATTTCGCGCATCTCGAATCGGAAACGCAACGATTTCTCACTGATCCCGAATCGTTCAAGCTACGGTCCCGGGCGGTACGCGAGGAGCTGTTGGCGCGGCTTGATCACGCGAAAGAGCGATTGGCGAAAACGTTGACGTGAACAGCACCCCAAGCCGGTGCTCGGGCGCACTACGGTCCGCCGGCGATGGTCCCCGGTCCGTCAGAATTCAATCGCAGCACGGAATGACACGGGGCAATGTTTCGTCGATACAATACGGGTAGACTGATGCGCAGCAGGATACTTGCAATCGTATGAGCGTCACTGGACCGATCGCTGTTCCAACGTTTCCCCCGTGGCTGCGGCGTCCATGGGCGTCGGGCGCTGTGTTTGGAAGCACGAAAGAAACCGTCGCCAGCCTCAATCTGCACACCGTCTGCCAGAGCGCGCATTGTCCCAACATTGCTGAATGTTGGGCCAAAGGGACGGCGACGTTCATGGTGCTCGGAAACACCTGCACGCGAAACTGCGCCTTCTGTTCCGTGCCCTCCGGCCCCCCCGAATCCGTAGATCCGGCGGAGCCCGAGAACGTAGCGCGGGCCGTCGCTGCAATGCGGCTTAAGCACGCCGTAGTCACGACGGTTGTTCGTGATGATCTGCCCGATGGCGGGGCCGCGCACGTGGCCTCCTGCATCCGCGCGATACGCGCGCACAATCCTAGCACGACCATAGAAGTGCTCGTTTCCGAGTACGACGGCAGACATGACATTATCGGGGCCGTCGCCAGTGTCGCGCCCGAAGTGTATGGCCACAATATCGAAACGGTCAGGCGGCTCTATCCAAGGGTCCGTGATCGGCGATTTACGTACGAAAACGCATTGGAGGCGTTGCGCGCGGCGAGCGCGCTCTCCCCAAGGTCCGTTATCAAGTCCGCGATGATGGTCGGTCATGGAGAGACCGCGGAAGAAGTGCGAGAAACGCTCGCCGACTTGCGAGGCGCGGGTTGCGACGCGGTGTGCATTGGCCAGTACCTGCGCCCAACCGCGCAACAGCGCCCAGTCGCTGAATACGTGCATCCGAGCGTCTTCGGTATCTATGAGCAATGGGCCTACGAAATCGGGTTCGAGTTTGCGGTCGCGGGACCCTTCGTCCGCAGCAGCTATCGATCTGAGGCGGTACTCGAGACGAAGTTTGCGCGTCGGAAATTGTCCGCGCCAATCTAACAACTTTTCCAATACCGATTCTCCATCGGCTCGCGCGTGCATTGATCTTCAAATAGCAAAGGGTTCGGGCCTAAGCGATTCTTCGATCGGCGCGGAATGACGATTTTTGGATGGCTTCGAGCGTGTGGATCGAGGACTTCGAAGCACGAAAAAGACTGGCCCGGATCGGTCGGATCCGGGCCGGAATGAATTGGCTCGTTGTTGTTTATTGGCGAACGAAACGCCGGAATTGGAACAAACCGGCCAACAACACGCCAAAGAGCATCAGCGCAAGGTCGCCTTCCTGGCCGTTCAAGCCGTTCGATGCGTTACCGGCGCCAAAGCACTGCGGGCCGTTCGTATCCAGAAACGAGGCGAGTTCCTCGTCCGTCACGAAGGTATCGCCATCGGCGTCCAGGTCAGCGAATCCGTCGGCAGTGAGGTCCGGCTGCGCGGCGAGCGCCTCCGCGAACGAGAGTTGGCCATCGTCGTCGGCGTCTGCCGCGGCGAAATCCGTGCGAAGTGAATCCGCGATCTCGTCCAAAGGTGGTTCTCCTTCACCCTCGCCTTCACCCTCACCCTCTCCTTCACCCTCACCTTCTCCCTCTCCCTCGCCTTCGCCTTC
>CAYXRK010000096.1:0-17586 GCA_964467615.1 uncultured Nitrospirales bacterium
AAATAGCGCGGCGGGTTAAAGAAATGCGTGCCAAGGAAATGCTCGGCCATCTCGGCGGGCATGGACTCCGCCATGGATCGAATCGGAATGCCGCTGGTGTTCGAGCTGACGATCGTTCCCGGCTTGCGATGTTTTGCGACGTTGTCGAAGACCTTCTTCTTGATGTCGAGACGTTCGACGACCACCTCGACAATCCAATCGCACTCGGCGATGCGGTGCATGTCGTCGTCGAAGTTACCGACTTCGATGAGGTCCGCGCGCGCCGCGGAATACAACGGCGCGGGCTTTATCTTGAAAAGGTCGGCTTTGCTCTTGAGGCCGATGGCGTTTCGCTTGTCGGCGTCCTTCTTGTCCGCCTCGGACAAATTCGGCGGCACAATGTCGAGCATGATGCTCGGGATGCCGCAATTGGCGAGGTGGCCGGCGATCGCGCCGCCCATGACGCCCGTGCCTAATACCGCAACGCGGTTGATGTCGCGCATGATGAAGGACTCCTTGCTTGAAACAACTCACGAAGTTGGAATGAAGCCGCCGTGGCCCAAGGTGGATAGTCAATATATTAACAGTTTCCGCCGCGCGAACGGCACGGATCCTGTCACGCCCGCAAGGCCCCGCTCAGATCAGGCGTACGTAGTCTTGCGCGGAGTGGACTACACGAATGACGTAGAGTGAGTCGTCCTCGCGCTCATAGAACAGCAGATACGCTTGAAAGCCCTTGATGCGCAAAAACCTGGTGGAGCGTGATTCGCTCCGCGGTCCTGCCGGCCTGGCGCCGACATCCGGATGTTGCGAAATCAACTGCGTCGTTTCTTCCACCTTGTCGAGAAAACGGAGCGCGGCATCGAGACCTGATTGCGCAAGGTAAAAAGAGATAGCGTCCAGGTCGGCCTCAGCTTCTGGGCGCCAGAGTACCGGATAGTGCACTACTTGCCTTGATGCCCGAACTGCTCGATCAGGCGTTGCCGCTTTCGTTCGAAGAATTCGTGATCAGCGATAATTCCGGGGCCGCTGTCACGTCCCTTCTGTAGTTCCCGCTCAAGCGCCTCATCGAGCAGCACTAAGGCTTGATTAACTAGATCATCTGCCGATTCGAACAATCCGGAATCAACGCGTGTCATAACAGCGCGTTCGGTCTCAGGTGAAAGGGGCAACATCAAGCAACTCCTGAAAGTACCGTTACCGTAAGTTTGACCCATCCGTCGTCATATTTCAAAACTCTGGTCCGGGCGGACGAAGCCCGCGAAGCCGTGCTCGAATGGGTTGAATCGTTCGTAACCCTCGCCGAGGTGCACGAGATAGGTTTTAGTTTTTACGGCGGGCGGCAACTCGCGCTTGAGGCGATCGAAACCGATGTGTACGGCGCCGGTGGGCGGTCCTTCGAATTCGCAATCTTGAAAGATGATCGCTGGATCGTGCGGCGGGAGTTCGGTCGTATCGCCGGAGAAGAAGACGCCGTTCGAGAACCGCAGCGCGTAGTTTTCCAGATTGATGACGTGCGGGGTCGGGACGAACGTCACGGCGGGAAGGCCCTCGATGCGCACCTCTTTTCCGACGCGGACCTGGAAGAAGGTCTCGAGCGTCGCTTCGACCGGCCCGCCTTGATCGTCGGTGTCCGTGCCGATGCCGCCCTTGAGCGAGTGCTCCCAGAGGTTGTGCGCGAAGGCGTCCGTTGCGACGTGGAGCGTCGGGCGGTCGTTGCCGCGGCGGGGGCGGACGAAATGAGTATGCAGCGCCAAAAGCTCGAGGCCGCCGATGTGGTCCGAGTGCGCGTGCGTGAGGACGATATCGGTGGGGCGGTCAAGCCAGCCGAGCTTCTTGAGCTTGTACGGAACGGTGATTCCGCAGTCGACCATCAAGGTCCGCGGGCCGCCGGCGTCGACGAGGAAACTGGTGTTGCCCAGGTCGGCGTTCATGCCCGATCCGGTGCCCAGCCAGTAGAGCGAAGTGGTGCTCATTGGGTCGCGCCGCCCTCCGGTACGTGAATTGGCGAGATTCGGCACCAACTCTAATCATGCGCCTCTCGCCGATCAACGTGTAGGCGCCACGGTATTGGCGCTGCGGTATACTCGACCGGGATCAAACGCGAGGATGACTGCATTGGCCGAACTTGAACGGCTGAGTTTCACCATCGAGCGCGAGCTCTACGCGCGCTTCGAGGAACTGATGCGGGCGGGCAAGTTTCGGAACCGCTCCGAGTTCATTCGAGACCTCATTCGGTCGCGGCTGGTCGAGCAGCAATGGGAAAAAAACGAGGAAGCCCTCGGCACGGTCACGATCATCTACAACCACGAAGTCCGCGCGCTGGGCGACAAGCTAACGCAACTTCAGCACGAGCATCATCACGCCGTGTTGGCGACGACGCACGTGCATCTCGATCATCACTTGTGCGCCGAGATGATCATGGTCAAGGGACGGGCCAAGATCATCCGCGAACTCGCGGACGCGCTCGGCCAGCAGAAGGGCGTGCTACACGCGGTGCTCTCGATGAGTTCGACCGGGAAGAAGCTCGTGTGAGTCAGTTCGCGGACGGTGGATGATCGAGCGCATGCAGTTTGTCGGGGTTGACGACGTGGAACATGCGGCGGATGTGGCCGTCTTCGATCTCGAACGTCATGACGCCGTGGAGCGCATCGCCCCGGCGCGTGATCATGGACATGGCCCCGTTAACAAACCGCAACTCGGTGGTGAATTGCGCGAATTCACCCTTTTTCCGTAGCCCCAGGATCAAGCGCGCGATCTTGTCGGGGCCGCAGATCATCCGCCGCGCGGCGAGCGCTTTGCCCCCGTGGTCGGTGACCAGCTCGGCGTCCTCGGAGAGCAGCGTGACGAGCGATTCGTAGTCTCCGCCCGCGCTCGCCTCCATGAACTTGATGACGACGCGCTCGTGTTCCTCCGGCGAGACGGCAAAGCGGCGGCGGCGCTGCGTCACGCGCCCCCTCGCGCGCTTGACCATTTGCCGACAGGAACTCGGCGTCTTGCCGAGGACGTCCGCGATAGTCTCGTAGTCGTAGTCGAACACCTCGCGCAACAGAAACGCGGCGCGCTCGCCAGGGCCGAGACTTTGCAGCAGGACGAGAAACGCCGTGGAGAGCGACTCAGCGACCTCTGCCGCATGCGCGGGGCCACGCCCATCGGTCGGAATCGGTTCGGGAAGCCAATCGCCCGGATAGACCTCACGCCGCACGCGCGCCGAGCGCACATGATCGATGCACAAGCGCGTGACGACGGTCGTCAGGTACGCCTTGGCCGATTCGACGTGCTCCCGATCCTCGCACTGCCAACGCAGATACGCCTCCTGCACCATGTCCTCGGCGTCGGCCACACTCCCGAGCATTCGGTACGCTACGCCGAAAAGGGCGGACCGGTTTTGATTGAAGCTGTCCAAATCGTCCATGGGTCAATGCGTCGCGGCGACCAACTTCCCCTGGCTGTTGCGCGCGGGAAACACGCACAAGCCGTCGCTCTCGATCTCGAGCGGGATGTTGATCAAATTATAGAAGTTCTCGATAGCGTTCAACAGCGTCAGTTCGACAATCTCGCGATCGTTGAAGTGTTTTCGTAACTGCTCGAACGTCGCGTCGGACACGACCTTCTTGGTCGTCGCTTCTTCGACGTACTCGAGCGCTGCGCGTTCGTTGTCGGAGAACATGCTGTTCGTGCGGAACTCGTGCAGATGGTTGAACTTCTCGAGGTCCACCCGGTGCTGCATGGCGAGCGCTTTGCCGATGTCCATGCAAAAGGCGCACTTGTTGATCGCGGCGACGTAGTGCTGCACCAGGAAGCGCAACTCCGGCTTGATAGTCATGCCTTTGTCCGGCAAGGTCGCCATTTCGTACATCAGGCGGACGCTGGCGGGCACCCGCGCATACACCACCTTCGCGGGCGTAATCACCTTTCCCAGCCGCCGCCGGATGGTCCGGTACAGCAGTTTAAGCTTGAGCGAGTCGGGTTTTTCAATCGGTGCTAGACGCATGACGCGAACTCCTTGTTTTCCCTACTAGAGACGAAAGGGTGTTACCGAATGTGACAGCAAATGGAGTTTTCGGGAGATTGGGCCGTTGTTCGGGCTGAGGACCGCCGATGGACATCTATAAACGCCGACGTGCGGCGGTGATTCGTGGGGAGAAGAAGTAACCACGAAAGGCACGAACTACACGAAAGAACGCGATGTAGAGATAAAGCCTTTTGAGCGTGGGTACTTATGAAACACGGGGCGTTAATAACTTACAGACGGAACTTGTTGCGTTGTGTTATATCATTGACAAGACGGTTTTCCCAAGCGCAGAGTAACTGCGTCCGTGCTCCGATCGCGGAGCTTCGACAATTGCTCATACGGTCTTACGCTGGAGGTCGCGCGATGAAGCACTTGAAGTCGGTTTCTTGTCAGCGCATCATGCACGCTGGCAATATCGCCGCGCCCCCGCCCTGCTCGGAGATCACTCCATGGTGGCTTCCTTCCAAGTTTGAGCCTGGGTTTCTCGCCTTATGCGAGTATTTGCATACGATAATCATCGAGTAGCCGGTTGATGACTGGATGGAATCGGGTACAATGCACGAGCGCGGGGATCCATCGCGCGGGATAGATTGAAGCGCGGAACTACAGCGAAACACCGGGAGGTTACCATGCCAAACTTACCACTCGATACGATGTCAGTCGAGGAAAAGCTTCAGGCGATGGAGACGCTCTGGGATGACCTTTGCCGCCACGACGCGAATGTTCCGTCTCCAGCCTGGCACGGTGAAGTGTTGGCGGAGCGTGACGCGGCCCTCGCGCGAGGAGAAGAAACACCGGTGGATTGGGAAGTCGCCAAGGCGTCGAGTCCGTTGACGGGGTTCTTAACGGAGGGTTAGGCGATGAAGCATTTGCGGCGCGTTTCTCAGCAGCGGGTGATAGTGGCGGACGTATTCGTGTTCGAATGTCCGGAGTTGCCTCAAGCATTTTCACGTTTCCAAGTGTTTGTGGACATTGCGTGCGACCTTTTCAAGATTGAGTTTTAGTTCCATACGAACTTCGTGGACGGCAAGATCGTCCCGATAGCCGACAATTGTTTGGATTGCTCCTGCGTTTCTTTTTCGAGGTGCAAATGATGAATCATCTAAGGCACGTAACCGCGCAGCCGCAAATCTCTCCGGCGTCCCTGATTGCGCAACCGACTTGTCCGGAATTGACCGGGCCATTCGCACAATTCCAACAAATATCCGACTTTATTTGCATCGCGCTATTTTGGCTTGGGAAGGAGTTCCCTGTGTAGCTGTGTATGATCGCGATCAGGTGCTCGACTACGATGATGAATGACGAGCACGATGACGAAGCTGCTGAATAATTGCGGGGGCGGGGTGTATTCTCCCTCGCCATGGTTGCGTTTGCGGAGACTTCGTTTGATGAGGCGGCGGCCGTTTCGCTCGCGCAGCGGGGCGACCGCACGGCCTTCGGCGAACTCGTAAAGCTATACCAGAAAAAGGCTTACGCCATCGCGTATGGGTTCGTGGGCAATCGCGAGGACGCCCTCGAAATTGCCCAGGAGGCGTTCGCCCGCGCCTACCGCGCGATGGGCCGGTTCGACACGGACATGCCGTTTTACCCCTGGCTGTATCGCATCATCAAAAACACCTGCTTGAACCACATCAAGAAGCGCAACCGGCGCGGCGAGACCTCGCTCCAATGGCTGATGGAATCGGGCTATGACCCCGCGACGCCGGACAACCACCCCGACCGCGACGCCTCGCTCGGCGACATGCGCGGCGCGGTCGCCCGCGCGCTTAGCGAACTAAGCGAAGACCATCGCGAAATCATCACGCTGCGCCACATACACGAGCGCTCCTACGCCGAAATCGCCAAGTGTCTGGACGTGCCCATCGGCACCGTCATGTCGCGCTTGCACGCCGCGCGCAGGGCACTCCAACAACGACTCACCGAACACGGATACTCCGCCTTCGGAGAAGTACAAGGACACGACGCATGAGGCTGGAACCGGCAAGCAAGGAAGAAATGCGGACGCTCATGTCGGGCTATCTCGACGGCGAGCTCGAGGGAGAGGACCGGCTGCGGCTCGAGATTTACTTGGCCGAGTCGGCGGAGGGCAGGCGAGAGTTGGACGAGATGCGGCGGCTGATGGCGGCGGTGTCGAGCTTGCACGTGAAAGGGCCGCCAGACGAGGCGTGGGACCACTTTCTGGACAACGTCTACAATCGCGCTGAACGGCGCATGGGCTGGTTCCTCCTGATCGCCGGCGTGGTTGCGATGGCGTTCTCGTGCGTGTATTACTTCGCCGTCGCGGATTGGGCGAACGCCTGGCAAAAGGCGGTGGTCGCGGCGCCGTTGGCCGGGCTTTTCCTGCTGTTTGCGTCGGTGTTGCGGCAGCGGCTGATCGCATTGCCCACGGACCGCTACAGCCGCGACGTGAAACGATGACGCTCGGTCGCGTGTCCAACGGATTGATTCACGGGAGGCCCATCAGTGCTAGTCGTCACTTCCGCGTCCATCGCGGGTAAACGCATCGTCCAAACGCTCGGCCTTGTCCGAGGAACAACGGTGCGCGCGCATCATCTCGGCAGCGATCTCATCGCTAGTCTGCGCAACATGGTCGGAGGCGAGGTCACGGAATACACCAAGGTCCTGGCCGAATCCCGCGAACAAGCCCTTGATCGCATGGTGGCCGAAGCCGAAGCCCTCGGCGCGAACGCCATTGTCGACGCGCGCTTCAGCACCTCCGACATCGCAGCCGGCGCCGCCGAAGTGCTGGCCTACGGGACCGCAGTGATCATCGAGTAGTCGCACACCGATCGGATTTTCGCGGCAACGCGTTGCGGGTGTAGCGCGGCAATCAGAATGACTGTAGGATTTCGGCGGTTTGCCCAGGAACACCTCCGTGTCTGCCTCGCACGACAACATCAGCCCCTTGGTAACGGTCGTGACCGCCGTCTGGGAAGGCGATCGTCCCCGGTACGTCGCCGAGTCCGTCTCCAGCGTGTTGGCGCAGACGCACCGCGAACTTGAACTCATCATCTCGATAGACGGCATGCTGACGGACGAACTTGAGGACGTGTTGGCGGAACTTGCCGAAGGGGACGCGCGGATTCGCACGGTCCGTTCGCGAGTCAATCAGGGGCCAGGTGCCGCGCGGAACCGGGCGATACGCGAGGCGCGGGGTAGTTACATCTCGATACTCGACGCCGACGATGTCGCGCTCCCGGAACGCATAGAGCGGCAACTCCGCTTTTTGGCGCAAACGAACGCCGATGTCGCGGGTTCGTTCTATGAGTTGATCGACGGCAACGGGCGGACGATCGGCAATCGCGAGGTCCCGAAATCTTCCATAGCGATCCGTCGCGCCATGGCGCTGTTTAATCCCATCGCGAACTCGACCGTGATGGCGCGAACAGAAGTGTTGCGTGATAACCCGTTTGACGAATCGCTGCGCTACGGCGAGGACTATCGGCTTTGGATTCATCTCGCGAACGCGGGACTCGTAATGCGAAACCAGCCCGAGTCACTTGTCCGCTTTCGCACGGGCGCGGGGTTCGTGTCACGCCGACGCGGTTGGCTGCAATTGCGCAGCGACTTCGCGAACAAGATGCGCGCGCTTTGCCTCTGGCCGGTATTGCTTTGGCCGGTGGCGTTCGCGGGCGCGTGCGTGACGACGGCCGCGAGGCTTCTGCCCGCGCCGTTACTGCGCGTGCTCTACCGACTTCGAGGGGCGATGCGGTTCTCGTGATAGCATCTTCACGCTAAGGCGACGCCCGACACAGGCCTACATCGAAAATTATGAAACCGTACAAAATACACGTCTCCGACGACGTCCTGGACGACTTGCGCGAGCGCCTCACGCGCACGCGCTTCCCGAACGAGATTCCCGGCTCCAGTTGGACCTACGGCACGGACCTGTCTTATCTCAAGGAGCTTTGTGCGTATTGGCGCGAGCAATTCGATTGGCGCGACCAAGAAGATCGGCTAAACCAGTTCGATCAATTTACGACCGAAATCGACGGACTCAACATTCACTTCATTCATCAGCAATCGAAGGAGCCGAATGCCCTTCCGCTGATCATTACGCACGGTTGGCCGGGATCAGTCTACGAGTTCATCAGAATCATCCGCCGGCTCACGGACCCCGCCGCGCACGGCGGCGATCCCCGGGACGCGTTCCATGTCGTCTGCCCCTCGATGCCCGGATACGGATTCTCGGACGCGCCGCGCGAACCACTGTTCGATATCAAACGCGTCGGCGAGGTCAACGCCAAGCTGATGGCCAAGCTCGGCTATGCGCGCTACGGCGGCCAAGGCGGCGATTGGGGCGCGCCCGCGTCGTCCTGGATGGCGCTCGCAGCGCCGGACAACGTTTGCGGCATCCATCTCAACATGGCAATGGCCCGGCCTCCGAAGGATAAGGATCCGATGGAGGGACTGACGATGGAAGAGGCTGATCGCCTGCGCGACGCGCGCACGTTCGCTAAACTCGAAACTGGTTACCAACAAATCCAGAGCACTAAGCCGCAAACGCTCGGTTACGGCCTGAACGATTCCCCGGCAGGTCTCGCTGCGTGGATCGTCGAAAAGTTTTGCACCTGGAGCGATTGCGGTCGTTTCGTCGAACGACGTTTCACGAAAGACGTTCTGTTGACCAACATCACTATTTATTGGGTGACGCAGACCATCACATCTTCCATGCGCCTCTACTGGGAATCTCGGTACGCAGGACATTTCGGGCCGGCGGATTCATTCGTCAATACGCCGTCGGCCTTCGCAATCTTTCCCAAGGAGCTCACGCGCCTGCCGCGCTCGTGGGTCGAACAGTATTACAATGTTCGCCGATGGACGGAGATGCCGCGCGGAGGACATTTCGCCGCGCTCGAAGAGCCGGGCCTGCTCGTGGACGACATCCGCGCGTTCTTCCGCGAACTGCGCTAGTCCGTCTCACGGCCCCGATACATGTGATGCCAAACGATAAACCCAACATCATCGTCACCGAAGACGATCAAGTCCAACGTGACATTATTACTGACATCCTGCTGCGGGCGGACTACGGCGTCACGGCTTCCGCGTCGGGCCCTGAGACCATTTCGGCGTTGGAGCACGACACGTTCGATCTGCTTCTCACGGACGTCCGCATGCAGGAGATGGACGGCATCGAGTTGCTGCGCCGGGCGAAACGCCTGCGGCCGGAACTCGAAGTCGTCGTCATGACCGCGCACGCCAGCGTCGAGACCGCCGTCGCCGCGATGAAGGAAGGGGCGGTTGACTATCTCCAAAAACCGTTCGACAAGGACGAGCTCCTTATTGTCGTATCGAAGGCGCTCGAGCAATCGGACCTCCGGCGTCAGAACCGAAACCTGCGCGAACTCGTCACCGAGGCGTCGTCGCTCGGCAACATCATCGGCGAGAGCGCCGCGATGAAGACCGTGTTCGACATCGTTCGGCGCGCGACGCCGCTGAACACGACGGTGCTCATTCGCGGAGAGTCCGGCACGGGCAAGGAACTAATCGCGCGGCACATACACTTCGAGGGCCCGCGCAAGAAGGCGCCGTTTCTCGTGGTGAACTGCGCGGCAATCCCGGACACGCTGGTCGAAGCGGAACTATTCGGGCACGAGAAGGGCGCGTTTACCGGCGCGGACGCCAGCCGTTCTGGGAAATTTGAGTCCGCGAACGGCGGCACGCTGTTCCTCGATGAAATCGGCGACATGCCTCTCGATAGTCAGGCAAAACTTTTGCGCGTGCTTCAGGACGGTGTGGTCGAGCGCGTCGGCGGGAACAAGCCAAAGAAGGTGGACGTGCGCGTCATCGCCGCGACCAACCGCGACCTTGCGCAGCGTGTCGAGGAGGGTGAGTTTCGCCAGGACTTGTACTATCGGCTCGATGTGCTCAACGTCGTCATCCCGCCGCTGCGCATGCGCATCGAGGATCTGCCCAGGCTCATCGCGCACTTCCGCGATAAACTCGCCAAGAAACTCGGCAAGCCCGCGCCCGAAATCAGCGCCGACGCGCTTGAGGCGATGCGGCGCTATCGATGGCCCGGCAACGTCCGCGAAGTGGAGAACACGCTCGAGCAATTGTTCATCTTGACCGACGCGCCGGTCATCGGCGTGGCGGAATTGCCGGAGAAATTCCGCGAGCCGTCACACGAATCGGGCGACTTTGCGCTCCCCCCTGGCGGGCTTGTCCTCGAAGACCTCGAACAAGATTTGATTCGTCAGGCCCTCGAACGCTCAGGTGGCCGCATCAAGGAAGCCGCGCAACTTCTCGGCCTGACGTACAAAACGCTCCAATACCGGCTCAAGAAACACGACATCGACCGCACCGAAGCGGCGTCGTAGCGTCGGACAGGCCATGACCCTCGCGCGACAAAACTTCGGCGCCGTCTACCTCGTCGGTGCGGGGCCGGGCGACCCCGGTCTCATTACCGTGCGCGGCCGCGACTTGCTCGCGCGCACCGGGGCGGTAATCTACGACAGTCTCGCGAACGAAGCGCTACTGTCGCTCGCGCCCAACGCCGAGCACATTTTCGTCGGGAAGCGCCCCGCGCAACATAGCCTTACGCAAGACGACATCAACCGCATTCTCATCGAACAAGCCGCGCGCCACGATTGCGTCGTCCGGCTCAAGGGCGGAGACCCTTTCGTGTTCGGGCGCGGCGGAGAGGAAGCGCTTGCGTTGGCCGCGGCGGGCATCCGATTCGAAATCGTTCCCGGCGTGACTGCGGGCGTCGGCGCTACGGCCTACGCCGGAATCCCCGTCACGCATCGCGGCATCGCTTCGAGCGTCTCGTTCATCACCGGCCATCTCGATCCAGGCAGCGGCGAGGTCGACTATTCCAAATTACATCTGCAAGGCACGCTCGTGTTTTACATGACGGTGGCGAATCTCGAATCAATCGCGTCGTCACTCATTGGACGAGGCCGCACCGCAAATACGCCGGCGTGCCTCATTGAATCCGCCACGCGCCCGGCGCAGCGAGTTATCGAAAGCACGCTCGGCGATATCGCTCGCTGTTCCTCAGCCGAACGGATCGAAGGCCCGGCGCTCCTTGTCGTCGGTGACGTCGTCACATTGCGCGAACAGATAAAATGGTTCGAGGATCGCCCGCTGGCCGGACGCCGCGTTGCGGTCACGCAATCGGCAAAACGCGCTCCTGAGTTGGCGGCGCGATTGCGCGAATTGGGCGCGGATGTGCTAGAGGTCCCGACGGTCGTGATTGAAACCGGCGCGCCGCCGATCCGAGACGATCCGGCGGCTTTCGACTGGATCGTGTTCACGAGTCCAAACGCCGTCGAGGCATTCTTCGAGGCGCTCAGCGCGACGGGTCGAGACGCCCGGGCGCTCCACGGCCTGCGCCTTTGCGCAGTTGGCGACAAGACCACCGAGACCCTGCGCGCAGCGGCGCTGCTTCCCGACGTCAAGCCCGAAAACTACGAGCCTCACTCGGTCGTACAGGCAATGCAATCGGTACGAGCGCTCGAGGGCGCATCGGTGCTTGTTCCTCGAGCGGACATCGCAAGGAGCGCGTTGCGTGACGCACTGGAAGCTGCGTGCGCGTGCGTTACCGAATGGCGTACCTACGCCGCCCGCCCGCCGCAATCCGGCATGGACCTCGCCTCGTCCTTGACCGCCTTCGCACCGCATTACGTCCTATTCGGCAGCGCCTCCGCCGCACGCAACCTACGCGCGCTGCTCGATGAAACCCAACTCGCGATCCTCCGTAACAGTGCGACGTTCGCCGCAATCGGACCCGTCGCCGCGGCGGCTGCCGTCGAGTCAGGCATGCCGGCGGGGATCGTTCCCGCGCGGCATACGGTCGCCGATCTCATCGATGCGCTGGTTGAGTTTGATCGCAACCGACTTCGTTAGCAAGGTCTGGCGACTACTTGCAGGTGCGACCATAGCAACGCCCTTATGCGCACATCACGTCGGACTAGCCAGGAGAGAACATGCTCTACAATGCGCATCGTTCAGGATATACTAATAGTCCCGAAGCTTGCGAGGGAATTTCATGTCGGTTGACACCCCAGACCAACTACCCGTGACTCGGGATATGGAGGCCGCCCGCGACTCGATTCGTATAATCCGTCAGTTAAAGCCAGGCGAATTCGATCAAGAAAGGATCGAGGAACTCTTGTTTCCGATACTGAAGGGACATCTGGTTGAGGGCACCAGATTTCACCCAGGAGTCAATCTGTTTCGAGCGAGAATCACCGATAGGCCGGAAAACATTTCCGAAATTTGGTATCCGCCAAATCAACGATTATTGCCGGGGCGAGCCAATTTGAGATCTTGTCCGATTCTTTATACCTCCACACATCAGATGGTAGCCATTAACGAAGTGCATCCTAAGGCAGGCAGCGAAGTCTCCATCGCCTGCTGGAAAACCACAGCTCCGCTTATGACGAATCATGCCGGCTATGCACGGGCGGCTTTCGAAGTGATCGGCTCGTCGCGCAAGTACGTTGGATGGGATGGAAAAGATGTCTCGATACCTGGGAATGACGAAAATCGGGAGGTGCACGAATTCTTGGGAGAAATCTTTGCGCGCCCAATTGCAAATGAAGGCGAAGATTACTACAAGCTCACTATGGCGATTGCCGAGAAGCTTTATGCAGACGATTTATTCGGTGGCTTGATTTATCCAAGTATCGGGTTCAAAGCGAACGCCGATAATCTAGCGATCAAAGCCCCCTTCGCAGATCTAAATCTCAAGTTGGAACGAATCGAACACTTTCGAATCGATGATACGTCGGACGCTTCATTTAGTGTTACGTATCTCGATTCCGCAATTGTGGCTGAACACGATGGTCGTATCCAATGGCGAGGGTTCGGGAGAGGATGGCGGCTATCGCCAGGAATGTCACTTGTACTTAGCGTCGAGAACGGTGAATGGGTCGCTAGGAATTCCACTGGCGAAATGGTGCCCCATACCTAGTATGGAGCCGCACAGGAGGGCATTATGGCCATACATGCATTGTCGAAGGTCGAGTTGTCGTATCACAAGGGAAAAATCGGCGAGTTGACGCCCGATTCAAAACGGCTGTGGGGCGAAATGACCGTGACGCGGATGCTGTGCCACCTGCGCACGTCCATCGAACAATCGATTGATCCGAACGCAAAGGTGAAGATCATCACGCCGCCAATCATTCGCGACGTCGTGGGCTGGTTGCTGTTCGACGTTTTGACGAACTGGCCAAAGGGAATGTTCAAGTCGCCCAAGGAGCTCACGCCGGAAACCGACAAGGACTTCGCGGAGGAAAAGCGGCTGCTGTTCGATGCGATGGATCGGTTCGCCTCCGCCGCGGAGAAGAAGCCGGATGAGCGTCATGTCAGCCCGGTGCTCGGCAGCATCACGCTCAAACGCTGGGCGCGCGCGCACGGTGTCCACCTCAATCACCACTTCCGACAGTTCGGTCTTCTGTGAAGCGCGTTAGCGAATCTCGCCGTCTTGCTACGCCGAGCCGCGACTTCGAATGACGAGCTCGGGATTGGGCGACCTATCCGGTCTGACCGAGACTGCATTAGTCGGCAGCCGGATTTTCTACGTTGAAGAGACGTCCTCGACAAACGATCTCGCGTTGGCGCGGGGTATGGATGGCGACGTGTTCGTCGCGGATCGGCAAACGGCGGGCCGGGGCCGCTTGGGGCGTTCCTGGCACAGCGCGCCGGGCAAGGGGTTGTGGTTTTCCATCGCGCTTGCGAACCAGACACCGGGAGTCGTATTTGCCGCTGCGCTTTCGGTCCGTGATGCGTGTGCGCCGAAATGTGCGCTTCGGGTGAAATGGCCGAACGACCTGCTGCTCGAAGGTAAGAAAGTCTGCGGAATTTTGGCCGAACACAGAAATGGCCTCACCGCGCTCGGCATCGGCATCAACGTGCACCACGACGCGGCGGACTTTCCGGACGAGCTGCGAGAAAAGGCCGGTTCGCTCGCGATGGCGCCCGGCGCGATTTGGGACCGCGCGGCGCTGCTTCGCGGCGTATTGACCGAACTCGACCGGCGAGTTATTCTCCTTCGCTCCGGCGGTTTCGAACGCGTGCGGGACGATTGGGCCGACGCCTGCAACATTGTCGGCCGCCGGATCAGCATCGATGGCGCCGAGGGGACCGTGTCCGCGCTCGATGACCTCGGACGGATCGTGCTGAGCAGTTCGAATGGCCCCCGGACGTTTGCCGCCGGTGACGTGGTCTACTTGCCTGGAGCGTAGGTCCGATGCTGCTTGTCATGGACGTGGGAAACTCGAATACCGTCGTGGGCCTGTACGACGGCGATGAACTCGCCGGTCATTGGCGGATGGTGACAACCCAATACCGCACCAGCGACGAAATTCGCGTGATACTCACGATGATGCTCCAGCAGGACGGGTTCTCACGGGATGACGTGACCGGCGCGTGCATATCGAGCGTGGTGCCGCAATTGAACATGGCGCTCAATCAAATGTGTCGCGATGGCTTCGACGTGGGACCGATCTCGATTGAGCCCGGCATCAAGACGGGGCTCAAGCTGCAAACGGAGAACCCCAAGGAAGTGGGCGCGGACCGGATCGTGAACGCCGTCGCGGCCATCGAGGAGCACGAGGGCCCGCTCATCATCATCGACTTCGGCACGGCCACGACGTTTGACTACATTACGGAGAACCGCGAGTACCGTGGCGGCGTCATCGTGCCTGGAATCCAGATATCGGCCGATGCCCTATTCGAGCGTTGCGCCAAGCTGCCGCGCGTCGAGGTTTCCGTTCCGCCCACAGTCATCGGCCGCGACACCGTCTCGAACATCCGCTCCGGCCTGACGTATGGTTACGCGGACATGGTGGATGGGCTCGTGCGACGGATGAACACCGAGACCGGCAGCGAGTCTACTGTCATCGCCACGGGTGGGCTCGCGCCGGTCATCGCCGACGTCAGCGAAATGATTCAGATTGTCGATCCGCTGTTGTGCCTCAAGGGACTGCGTTTGGTCTATCTCAAGAACCAGAAGTGACGTCCCGCATCCGCGTTCGTCGGCTTCAGACTCGAAGCCCGATACTCCGCATGAGTTCGAGCGCGTTGCTTTTCTGCACGACCCCCGGGCGCATCTGATAGTCGAATGACAGTTTTCCGTCTTCGAGATGGTCTTCAAAGTGTACGTTCTCGATACCTCCCTGCGAGCCCTGCGCGATACTCGTGAGCGCGAGGTCATGCGTCGTCACGAGACCAATCGCGCCCGCATCGACAAGACCTTTGACTACCGCAGCCGCCCCGATGCCTCGGTCGTGCGAGTTGGTCCCCGCAAAGATTTCGTCCAGCAAGAACAAGAGCGGCCGACCGGAGTCCTGTAGCTTGGTGATTTCCCGTAACCGGGTGATCTCCGCGTAGAACCTTGAGGCCCCTTCGTGTACGTCATCTTCGATGCGGATCGTTGCCCCGATATCGAGTGGCGCGATGCGTAGAGACTTTGCCCGCACGGGCGCACCCGCGTTGGCCAGCACGGCGTTGAGGCCCACGGCGCGCAACAGCGTACTCTTCCCGGACATATTCGAGCCGCTCACGATGAGGCAGCGCGTTGCGCTCCCGAGCATGACGTTATTGCGCACACAACTCCGTTCGGGGATTAGCGGATGCCCCAGGTCCTCGGCGTCATACGTAGCGCCCCCATCGACGATGTCGGGGAACGGGTCATTGGGCCGCTCGTAGGCGTACCCCGCAAGTGACGTCAGCGCCTCCCAGGTCCCAAGCGCGTCGAGCCAGCCCGCCACCCGGTGGCCGTGGCGTTTGCGCCACCCGTCCAATACGTAGGCCCACTGGATTTTCCATTGCAGCGCAAACGCGACTGGCGCGAAAAGTTGGTTGTTCGACGCGTCCATCCATTCGATCGCTTTTTGGAGCGAGCGGACAGCTTCCGGCGCCGAGACGCCCTCGGCCCGAATCGCCTCGCGCAAATCACGGAGAAGCGGCGCAGTTACAGACTCTTCCTCGATACGTTCGAGGACGGATGCGATGAGCCGCAGATGGTTCAGGTGTGCTTCAACTGCGTGCGTGGCGTCGGCGACTGCACCGCGCAATACGCGCGCAACCAATATTTCGACGAGTACAACGACGAAGAACGGAAAAGCCGGGAAGGGCGTAGTTGCCCAAACCGTTGCCGAAATGACGGCCGCTGCCGCCAAGCCCCGAGCAAGCCAAAGCGGGGCACGAGATCGAAACGCGCCCGGGCCCTCGGCCCAGTCCGACAACGCCGTGGGCGAGACAATGGCGCGAACGTCTTGGCCGAGCACCGCAACGTCCTCGCGCAAATCCAGCCGATTTCGCAATTCTTCGATCGCGGCCTGCCTGCTGCGAATCTCCGGCGGTCCGGCTGCCGCACTCAGCCATTTCGCAAGCGTTTCTTCCCCTGATCGAGTGCGGGCGATGCACAGCAGCTCGAACAAGGAGCCGACGCCAAAGAGATCCAGATCGCGCGCGAACAAATGGGAACTGGCGGCATACACGTCGCCAGGGATGCCGTGACCGCGCCATTCGCCGTGTATGCGACGAAGGCCGTCTTCGTAGAACTTCGCGGCGCGTTCCGCGAGAAGCTTGTCGCGTTCGACGCGCTCGTGCCGGATAGCCGCGATGAAGAAAGCCAGGGCCGGGACCGTGCAAACGAAGTACCCACGGGTATCGCCGTAGCGCCAGACGAGCGCGGCAACTATCACCGCGGCCGCGAAAAACAGCAGACGAAGATTGGAAAGGATTCCGCTCTGGCGCTCGCACGAAGCAACGCGCGCCCGCCGCGCTGCCGCGCGTCGTTCGTACTCACTCGCCGGGTCCGACTGCGAAGTCATCGTGTTACCAATCGGACCGACCGTACCCATGCGACTACGTCGCGTCGACGCCGACCCTGGCCAATGCGCGGCGCAAATCGTCCGGCGAGAACGGCTTCTGCAGGCACATCTCCGCGCCCAACTCGACGATGCGCTTTGCCACGTTATCCTCGTAGTATCCCGTCATGGCGATGACCTTGGTTCGGACGCCGTCACTGGATTGCTTGATGCGCCGGCACACTTCATACCCGTCGACACCGGGCAGCCGGATGTCTAGAAAGACGACATCGGGACGAAACAAAGCGACTTGGTGTCCCGCGTCGTACCCGTCCATCGCCGCCTCGATTTGGAACGGGTGATCGAGACGCTCGATGAACCGCCGAATCACCGAGATAACCGCCTTTTCATCATCCACGATCAACACTTTCGTGGACTGCTCGTCGAGGTCCCTGTGGATCGGAATCCCGTTCTCGCGCAGGAAGCGAAGTAAATCTTCCCGGCGAATTCGCCGATGGCCACCAGGTGTTTTGAACACCGTGATTTTGCCCGCCTCGGCCCATTTCCGAATGGTGTCCGCCGTCACGTGGCAATACGTCGCAACCTCGGAGGTGCTAAAAGACTGTCTCGATTCCATCGGTAAATCGCCCAAGTAAATCCGTTAAACACACCAAATCCATAAACTACAGCGCTTTTGCGCAAAGTGCGTAATTCCCGTGCGCAAAGACAATCGGGGGACTGCAGCCAGGCACTACGTTGCGATGGAGCTGGAACGGGGAATCGAACCCCGGACCTCATCATTACGAGTGATGCGCTCTACCAACTGAG
>CAYXRK010000097.1:0-17351 GCA_964467615.1 uncultured Nitrospirales bacterium
TTCATCACATCTTATAAGGCAACGGGAGGACCGTCATGAATGCGCGCAAAATCGTTCGGGTCGTTGTTATTGCTGCTGTTTGCGGGGGGGGGGGCAGCTAACGCCCAGGACCCGCTGACCGCCGCCAACCGCCGCGGCCAGACGCCGTTCTTCTACGGCGAAAACGGCGAACGCGTCGACCTCGACCTCTCCACCGAGAAAATCGGCGTCACCTTCCGCAACCCCATGCGGGTGCGCCAAATCGAACAGCAAGTCGGACTTGATCCCCGTCTGTACCGCCCCGGTGTCGACCAGCGCCAATTCGACGATGACATGGGGCGCTCGGTCGTCCTCAAACTCACCGACCGCCAGAACGCCGAGTCGGTCGCCAGCGTCGCGCTCGGCCTGCTGTCCAACGGCGACGTCGAGGCCGTCCACCCGGTGTACCAACCGATCGGGCGCGACGGCGCATCGCGCAGTGGCGATTCGCTCCTCACGAACTACATCAGCGTGGTCGTGTCCGCAAGCACCCCGCGCGACCAAGTCCTCGCCATGTTCGCCGAGGACGCCGCCGACATCATCTCCACGTCCGACTACTCCCTCATTGGCAAAATCGGCTACCGCATCCGCATCGACGCCGACATCGCCTCCACCCGCGGCGACGACGCCCTCACCATCGCCAACCGCTACCACGAATCGCCGCTAGTCCTCCACGCCACCCCCAACTTCGCCCCGCTGTATCAGGTAATGCAGTCCCCGTTGGAGCCAAACGACCCGCGCTATCGATACGTCGATGAAGATCCGATCGCATCGGGCAACCAACTCGAAGGGCCTCTGAACGATCCCAGGTGGTATTGGTGGAAGTACGACGCGAATGATAACGATCCAAGCGGCATCAACGCGGCCGAAGCGTGGTTTTTGGCATACGGTAACTGGGGGCCGACAGGACTGGGGGCGGCTACCGAGATCGTTGTCGCGGCCTTGGACAACGGCGTTACATTCGACTATGGGGGATTCGGGAACCCGACGAATGGCGTCCAATATAAGATCGGAACGCTGCCGCCACAGGACCTGGAAGGACACAACGATATCAACGGGCGTCTGTGGCAGAACACCCTCGAGACCTACGTTGCCCCACCAAATCCAGCAGTGGACGACGACCACAACGGTTACATTGACGACCGGTTCGGATGGGATTTTGCTGGTGTCGATCCCACGGCCCCGCCCCCGGCGAACGGCCCGCCGGGAGACTACATCCCTTTCCCCGACGAGTACGACAATCCGATCTTCAATCTGGCGCGCGAACACGGTACCAAGACCGCCTCAGTGACCGCGGCCGATACAAACAATAGTGTCGGGATTCCCGGTATCTGCCCCTCGTGCAAGATCATGCCGATCCGCTTCCACGTGAGCAACTTTAATGAGGACCCGGTTGACTATTCACCCGTAGACCTTTTTTTCGCGGGCCGCGCGGAAATGGCCCTCCGGTACGCGGCCGACAACGGGGCCGAGGTCGAGTCGCTCATGATGTTGTTCGAGACCTACGACCCGTTGATACACACCGCGATACAGTACGCCCGGGCCAAGGGTCTCGTCATTTGCGCGCCCGCGGGCAACTTCCATCTCTCGCTCGACGCCCGGCCCCAATACCCGGCCTCGCTGATCGAGGTCATCACCGCCGGCGCGTCCGATCCCTATGGCGAACGGGCGTATTTCGAGTACTACGACCCGGCGATTCCGACCGACATGCGCACTGCGAAGGCGTCGAGCTACGGCTGGGCCGTGGACGTGATGGTGCCATCATCGGGCAGCATAAACCCGTTGAACCCCACACAACATACCAAGTATGGCTTCCCGAGAATCGCGCCAGTAGACTTCTATACAGGGGAATTGAAAGAGGCGTGGATAGGATACGACGGGTGGGCCCTCGGTTCCGGCACGTCCTCGGCCGTGCCGCAAATTTCCGGCGTCGCGGGCCTCATGCTCACCGTCGAACCGCGTCTTAGCCACACGGAAATCCAATTCGGCATGATGTTGACCGCCAACGACCTCGAGTACGATCGCGACAATGACGGGGACGGCGTGAAGGATGATGAGCACGCTGGAGTTGGCCGCGACTACTACACCGGCTACGGGCTGGTGGACATGGCCGACGCGGTCGACTGGGTCAAGAAAACGAAGATCCGCCATTGGGATCCCGATACCGACTCCGTCCTGGAGTGGCGGGTGCCGGATTCCAATCGGCCGGGCGGAGAGCGCAGCATCATGTCGCTAACGTACTACAAAGACCTGACACCGCCGGATCCCGACATGCCCTTAATCAAGGGCGGCGACTTGTTCATCGAGGGCAAGATCAATACCAACGCCACGGATACCGAACTCACCGCGGAGGGGAAACCGGGCGAGTGGGTATGGACTAGTGGCGGCGTGAAACTCGCCCGGCTTGACCCCGACTACATCACGGACATCGGATTACCGAGCGACTTCGCCTGGCCAACGCTGC
This sequence comes from uncultured Nitrospirales bacterium, assembly GCA_964467615.1. Classification (GTDB taxonomy): domain Bacteria; phylum Hydrogenedentota; class Hydrogenedentia; order Hydrogenedentales; genus CAYXRK01. Next base: position 2,483 of record CAYXRK010000097.1, read on the forward strand.
ATCTAAAGGGAACGACACACATCTATTCGAACGGCACACCACCCAGCGGTTCGAAGATATTTAGCCATCAGGACCCTGTATACGGAACGATTATCGACGGATGGATCAACCCCCCGGGCGACACTACCGCGGGCGACTTTTATATGCGCGGTAGAAACTATCGCGGCGCTGAGGTCGATGGAGACAGGTACAACGAGACGCATATCCGTACGGTTGGGCCAGGAGGCACAGCAAACGGATATGAGTACTCTGAGATTACCGACGTGCTGACGGACACCATTAATCCTCTGCAGGACGGCGACATCATCCAGGTGTGGCCAAGATCGACTCCCTACGCCCCGATAACCTTCCCCACGCCGGCGAAGAGTGTCGTCATCCGCTCGGCGTATCCGAACGACCCCACAACGGTCGCGACCACGATCATCCAGGCCGGGCCCGGTCAACGAGCGGTTACGTTCAGCGGCAACGAGACGGCAGATAGCGCACTGATCGGGTTTACGATTCAAGGTGATGGCTCGCCTAACTCCGGCGGCATCTACGGCGATAACACTCACGCCCGCATTCTTTACAATTTGTTCATCAACAATAAACGAACCGGTGACGGCGGGGCCATCAACAGCGTCGCGGGCCTCATCGAAGGCAACCGGTTCGGCGCTACTGGCCAAGGCAATCAGGCGCAGAACGGCGGCGCGCTTATCTATTGTGACGGTACCGTGCGCAAGAACTGGTTTGAAGAAAACTTTGCCACCAATACCGGAGGGGCAGCCTACGAGTGTGACGGAACCATTGTTCAGAATTTCTTTTACAAGAACAACGCGACCGTGAACGGAGGCGCATTGGCTAATTGTGACGGCTACATTCTGAGTAACGTCCTCGCAAGCAATTGGTGTAGCTCGGGCAACGGTGGCGCCATGCAAAACTGCGATGCCATCCAGATAGAGCAAAACACCATTTTCAAGAACTATGTCTACGGGAGTGGGAACCGGGCCGGGGGCATTGCCAACTCCGCAGTCACCGGAAATTTCCGCAACAATATCCTGTGGGGAAATACGAAAAACGGCCCGCCCCCGCCAGGGACCAGCATACTGGCGCAACTTTACAATAGTTCCACGATTAGCTATTCATGCGTGGAACTGGGGTCGACGGCCAACAATAACATCGCTAGCGATCCGTTGTTCGTCTCCACGACGTTCGTACCGCCGACCTACTTCGAGGACACGTTCTCGAATAGCCAGCTAGATAGTTGGACAAATGCACCAAATTCATCGTTCTCGGACAATGGCTCGTACTTAAGACACGATAAGAGCACGAATGACGCCAGCCCGGTCACGAACCAAGTCTACGTCGGTGCGCTAATGGAAGAGACGCGGCACATCTGGTTCTCCTACATGCGCGAGACGGATTCCGAAGCGAACAAGGCCGCAACGGTACACTTCCGTTGGGCGAACTGGCCCGATACGATCGGCATCAAGATCCTCCCGACGAGCATCATCCTCTTCCAGACCAAGGCCGGAACGACGACGACGCTGGGTACAAAGACCGTTAACTCCGACACCAACAAGTGGTACGAGATAACGATTATTTCCGAGGGCCCCTACGTCCAGATTTGGCGCGCCGAACCAGGCAACGCCCCTGAGCTGCTTCTGCAAGACGGCGTCGACCACTTGGCAATGAACAGGTTCTACTTCTCCGTCGAGCACAGGGCCCATTTCCGCTTCGACGACGTATCTTGGCGCTCCCCGGCGAATCTGGAAGATTTCTTGAAGCTGAGCAGCGGTTCGCCGTGTTTGGACAGAGGGCAAACTGACCTGCAGCCAACATTCCCCTTCGATCCCGTCCCGTTCAATGATTTCGATGACCACATGGGGCCATTGGACGCCCCGGATCCAGAGCCGGGCAAGGATCCTTTGATCCCCAACGACGCTCCGGAACGAGAAATGGGCGCGGATGAGTTCACGACGGGTCCTGGGTTTGTCTACTGGTGGAAGAACCTCTAGGGGCAAAACCATGAATACACAAATTGTGATTCTAGTCGTTGCCGCTACTTTGTGCGCTGAAGTAGAAGGAGCGACGTGGTACGTGAATCTGGCCAATGAGAGCGGTATCGAGGATGGGCAAACTTGGCAAAGTGCATTCAATACGATTCAGCCCGGGATTGACGCGGCATCTGATAGCGGGGGAGGAGAAGTGTGGGTCGCAAGGGGAACTTACGATGAAATACGTTCTAGCTTCGTGTCTGATCCTCCGCTCGAAACGAATGCTTTGGTACTAAAAGAAGGTGTTCAAGTGTTTGGAGGATTTGCTGGATTTGAAACGGAGATCGACGCCCGTGATTGGATCGCAAACGAAACCATTATTGATGGCTCGAAGGCCAACGATGGAAGCCCATCGAGCATTGTTGTGTATATAGCGACCAACGGACTATTGGACGGCTTCACCATTACTTCTCGGCTTACTCAAGTTGATGAGGCTGAATCGAGAGGGATTGCGGTGGTTTCCGGCCAACCAACAATACGCAATTGCACAATATGGGGTCAGCGTGCCCAGGACGGGGCTGGATTAACTTCTGGTATTTCTCCGTTCAACGAACCCCCACTCATCATCGAGAATTGTACGTTTCTCGGAAACACTGCAGATCAACGTGGTGGTGCAATTATCGCTAGTGGCTACGTACGAATAGTGGATAGCATCTTTCGAGAAAACACGGCAGGTGACGTTGGTGGAGCCATTCGCTGCGAGACTGCTGTAAATAACATCGAGATATTGAACTGTACGTTCGAGAACAATCGAGCCGGCAGCGGCGGCGCAATAAATGGGGGTAGCGGGCAACGGTTGATCCGGAATTGTGCGTTCATTCGGAATCAAGCCACCAACTCCGGAATTAAACAGATCAACATAGGCGGTGCGTTGGGCTTTGGAGGAAACAATCAGATTGTCAATTGCGTGTTCATTGGGAATACGTCAGGCACGTTCGGCGGAGCGATCGGGGCAGGTGGCCAGATAATTGACAGTGAATTCACGACGCATGTGGCGATTCAGAATTGCACGTTTTCGGGGAACGTGGCGGGGGTGTCGGGCGGGGCAGTTTATTTCGACACCGTGGACCGGGAAATCCGGAATTCCATACTCTGGGGAAACAGTCCCGACGAGATTGTCCCTGTCAATGGCGGGGTCATGAATTACTCGATCGTTGCAGGCGGCCAGGAAGGCATCGGCAACATCGACGCGGATCCGCTGTTCGTCGACGCCGCGAACGGGGACCTGCACCTGCGCGCGGGCTCGCCCGCTATTGATTCGGGGTCGATGGATCCATTCGTCGTATGGCACGTCACCATCCCCCCGCCCGAGACCGACCTCGACGGCGTCACCCGCCCCCAAGGCGCGGGCATCGACATGGGCGCCTACGAAGCCATCCCCTCCGGCGAAGGCGAGGGTGAAGGTGAAGGTGAGGGTGAAGGCGAAGGCGAAGGTGAAGGCGAGGGTGAAGGTGAGGGTGAACTCAGTTTATGCGAGTTTCTCGATAGTTCCGCGACGGTATTGGAAGATTTTCAAACCGAGTTCAACGCGCCCGACGATCTCGACAACGACGGTGTACCCGAAGCCGCCATGCTCGAATTGCTCAACGCGCTCGCGTGCGGCTTCGATCCCGAGGACCCCGCCGCCGCCGATCTCGCCGGGGCCATCGCCGAAGCCTTCGACGCAAACCAACTCGCGCTCGAATCCAAAGGCCCGGACCTTTCACCGTACATCGATCTCATCACCGCGCTCGCCGCGATCAGCCAAGCGCAGCAAGACGCGCTCGGACAACTCGTCGAAGATGCGGGCGGCATCCTCGACGCCGAACTCTTCTCGGTCAGTTGCGCCGAAGGCGATTGCACCGCCGCAGCCATCGCCCCCGCCGACACCGAACCCCTAACCGGCCCCGCCGACCTCGACGCCGACGGCACGACCAACGCCGCCGAATACGCCAACGTCATCACCACCGGCGGCGCCATCACCGACTTCATCAACGCCGCCACCGACCCCGCCAATGACGGCACCTGCGACCCCACCCCCGGCTGCTTCGGCGCAAGCCCACAGGTGCATCGGCTGGAAGCCCATACCACGGACGCCGGCCTATTGCTGGCGTTGTTGATTTTCGCGCTGGGAACCGCCAGACACCGCGCGGCCAAGTAGCCTCTCGGAACAGTCGATTCAGCGCCGAAAATCGGCCCACTCCTCGAAGCATAGGTCAACACCCGGTACTACTTATACGGGACGGTCTCCTGACCGGATATTGGCCCCGCGACGCCGGCACACGGGCGGCCCCCTGTCCTCCCGCGGACGCCCTGACGATAGTTCACTCGTTAGGATTTCGGTTGGTTTGATTCGTTCCCTTGACGAAAACCGCCTACCCGTGGTATATTTTTGACTGGATTGACAGGCGTGGGGCGGAGCTACGCGCCTAGGTGGGAACGCTGCGGGCTCGTGTGGGCTGACTTTTTGTATGTCCGGTCAATGTTCCGGGGGACAGGGCGATGTGCGTCCGCGAATTTTTCGCGAAGCACGTGCATTGCGTGGGCGAACCAACCGCGAGAAGTACGACGCATTTCTAGCTCTGTAGAATGGATACAAACCTTCGAGAAATAGTCGCCCAGGTCCTTGGCGCGCACGATATCGTCGATCTCCTTGGCGGCTACATCGCGCTGAAACCATCGGGCGGCGGGCGCTTCAAGGGGTTGTGCCCCTTCCACAACGAGAAGACGCCCTCGTTCACGGTCAACCGCGACCGCCAGAACTACTACTGTTTCGGTTGCGAGAAACACGGCGACGCCATCAGCTTCCTCTCCGACCACGACGGCCTTTCGTTCATGGAGGCGTTGCAGCACCTTGCGGATCGCGCGGGAATTCGCCTGCCGAAATTCACCGGCCGCGTCGACGACTCCGATTCTCAGCGCCGCGAACTCCTCGAATTCTCGAAGACCGCCGCGAAACTCTACCGAGACCAACTCGCCAACCCCATGCGCGGCGAGCCTGGACGCGCGTATATCGCGGGCCGTCAGTTTAGGCCCGAAACGATCAACCGCTTCGGCGTTGGATTCGCGCCGGACGATTGGCACGCTCTGACCAATCACGCTCGCCAACTCAAGGTGCATGATCGCGTTGTCGAAGCCTCCGGCCTTGCCCGCCGCGGTGAACGCGGCGACCTTCACGACTTCTTCCGCAACCGCGTCATCTTCCCCATCAAAGACGTCACCGGCAATGTCGTCGCCTTTGGCGGCCGCGACCTCGGCGACAGCCAGGCCAAGTACATCAACAGCCCCGAGAACGCCATCTACAAAAAGGCCCGCACGCTCTACGGTCTCTACGAAGCCCGCGAGGCGATCCGCGAATCGAAACGCGCGATCCTCGTCGAGGGCTATTTCGATCTTCTCCGCTGCTTCGACAGCGGCATCGAAAACGTCGTCGCCACCTGCGGTACCGCGCTCACGCTCGATCAGGCCAAGCTCATCCGGCGCTACGCCCCGGAAGTGTTGGTCCTTTTTGACGGCGACGCCGCGGGCGTTAAGGCGGCCCTGCGCGGCATCGGCATTCTGACCACCGCCGGCCTCAGCGTCCGCGCGTTGGCCCTGCCTGACGGCCACGACCCGGACGACTACATCCGCGCGCATGGCGCCGAGGCCTTCCTCGAATTGGCCCAAGGCGCGCTCGACTTTATTTCGTTCTACGTCGAGATGCAGCGGGACCGCGCGGGAACCATCGAGGGCCGGACGGAGTTAGCACACGAAGTCTTTGAAATTTTCACGCACATCGACGACGGGGTTCAGAGAACCGAGTATCTGAGACTCTTGGCCAGGCAGTTAGGCCTCGAAACCCGCAGTACCCTATTTCAATTCGAGATATTCTATAAAAAACGCCAGCGTCCTGGATCAACTAACGACTCCGTCCCAGCGCAGAAAACGACGATGTCCTTCTCGCGGGAAGACGTCGAATTCGTGGCGCTACTGCTCGATGATCCGGGCAGGCGCGTCGAAGCAAAGGAATCCGTCGGGGATTTGACGTTTGAAGCAGAAGGCCCGATCGAACGTATCTTGGCCGCGGTCCTCGCGTCGAGCGCGGGGTCCGTTGGCCCGCGAGATCTCGAAGATGGCCCCGCCCAGGCGCTGCTCGCGGCGGCTTCGAACTTTGACGGCGTTAGAACGGAGCGGGCCGACGTCCTGTTCCGCGAACGGCTAGACGGCCTGCACCGCGACCACCTGCGCGGGCTCGCCAAAGGCGTGCAAGAACAAATCGAGGCCACGCAGCGCTCCGGCGGCGGAGACGCTCTGTCGCTTGTAAAAGAAAAAATACGTATTGAACAGGAAATACAGCGGCTCGGCGCGAAAGGCATCAAGCCGCTTCTAACGACCCAAGCCGGCTAATACTCCGGCTTGCCAATCGGCGCGATGCGCCACAACCTTGAGGTCCATAATGGCCACGACGAACAAAACGAAGAAGCCGGCTGGCAATCCCAGCGCCGTGGAACTCGAAATGGCCGCGCTTGAACACGCCGCCTTGTCCACCGCCCGCAGCCACGACGCCACTCTCGAGGAGGGCAAAAAGCGGGCCCTCCAGCTTGCCAAGGAAAAGAAGGGCAAGCTCACCTACGAGGACCTCAACAGAATTCTCCCCGTCGACGCGACCGCCGAACAGATCGACGACATCATGGTCACCCTCCGCGACGTCGAAGTGGAAGTCGTCGACGAGCTGCGCATGGACAGCGAAACGCAGCAGAAGCGCGCAACCAAGGACAAAGAGGTCCGCCGCGCCGAGATGCGCCGCGACGCCGCCGCCGCGAAACTCGAGCGCGCTGACGATCCCGTGCGGATGTATCTGCGCGAAATGGGCCGGGTCCCACTGCTTACAAAGGACCAGGAAGTCGCCATCGCCAAACGTATCGAATCGGCCGAGATGGAGCTCAGCAACGTCCTGCTTACTACGCCCTACGCGATCAAAGAAATTCTTATGCTCGCATCGCGCGTGCTCGCGGGCCGGCTCAACTTCGCGCAAATTTCCGAGATCGAAGAACCCAAGGATCAGGCGAAATTTCTGCGCAAGCTGCCTGGGCTGATTGACAAGATCAACGAGTTCGATATCGTTGCCGACGCGCAGGAGAAACGCCGGCGCCGTAGTGACTTGTCCGACAAGAGCCTCGAAAGCATCGACGAGCGAGTCATGGAGGTTCGCATGGCGCAGGCGATGGTCATTCGAGAATTCCGGCTCAAGTCCAAGGAAATCATGAAGGTCGCCCGCAAGATCAAGGGCCTGCGCCGCCGCATTGAAGCCGCCCGCGACGAAATCGCCCGAGTCGAGCGTGAAGTAAAATTGAAGACCGTCGACATCCACGCAATTTCCGTGCAACTTCGGCGCGCGAAGTCCGCCGCGGAACGCCTCGGCGTCGAGCGCGAAGTCGTTCTCGACGCAGAGCGCCGCATCCTCATGGCGCAACGCAAGATCGATCAAATCGAAGGCGACGCCCGTCTCAACTCCGGCGAAATTAATGAACTTATCGAAACCGTCAAGCAGCGTGAAGACAACATTTACGCCGCCAAGATGGAACTCGTCGAAGCCAATCTGCGCCTCGTCGTCAGCATCGGGAAGAAGTACACCAATCGCGGCATGTCCTTCCTCGATCTGATTCAGGAAGGCAACATCGGCTTGATGAAAGCCGTCGACAAGTTCGAGTATCAGCGCGGCTACAAGTTCAGCACGTATGCGACGTGGTGGATTCGCCAGGCCATCACACGCTCCATCGCAGACCAGGCCCGCACCATCCGCATTCCGGTCCATATGATCGAATCGATCAACAAGCTCGTCCGCACCAGCCGACGCCTCGTCCAAGTTTATGGCCGCGAACCCAGCCCCGAGGAAATCGCCATCGAGATGGAAATGTCCGCGGACAAGGTGCGCAGCATCCTCAAGATCGCGCAAGAGGCCATCAGCCTCGAAACGCCCGTCGGCGACGACGGCGACAGCAGCTTCGGCGACTTCATCGAGGACAAGAGCGCAGAGTCTCCCGCGAACGCGACCGCCTTCACCGTCTTCCAAGACAAGCTCGACGACGTCCTCGGCTCGCTGACCGAACGCGAGGAAAAAGTCCTGCGCCTGCGCTTCGGCCTCGGCGACGGTTACCCCCGCACGCTCGAAGAAGTGGGCAGCGTGTTCAACGTCACACGCGAGCGCGTCCGCCAGATCGAGGCCAAGGCCCTCCGCAAAATGCGACATCCCACCCGTGCTCGCGAACTCAAGGCCTTCGTCGAGTGGAGCATCCAAAACCGCAACAACAACTAGCGGCCTCTCATCGTATCGCCGCCATCCTGGCGGCACGCGAGAGGACGACAAGACTCGCAAACACTCCGCTTACACCGCGAGCACACAATCTCTCGTGCTCCTGCTCGTAATCGTAATCGGAATCGAGAGGTTCGCCACGCGATCATATCTACCCCCCGGCCCCCGCATTGATTCTCTCGCGATTTACCAACATAATCGCACGGATTTTTCATTGGGAGGAACTTCGTGAAGACGATGCGCGCCACAAAGCGGGAGTACCCGTGGACAAAAAAATTCGGCGACCGCGAAATTACCTTTCGCCTACTGATCCCGTCCGACGAGCAGGAACTCAAAAGGGCCGTCCTCAAGTTCACGAACAGTCTGCCCGCGAGCGACCTCGTGTTCCTTCGCATGGACATCACCCAGCCCGAAGTCGTCGACGAATGGCTTAGTAACATCAAGCTCGGCCGCAACACGACCGTCATCGCCGAGGAGCACGGCGAAATCGTCGGCTACGGCATCATCCACTTCAGCCAGGCGCAATGGACGAGCCACATCGGTGAAATTCGCATACTGGTCGGTGACAAAATCCGCGGCCTTGGAATTGGCCGAACGCTCGTCGACGAGCTGGGAGTCATCGCCAAGGAACAGGGCCTTGAAAAGGTAGTCGCGCATATACCCTCGAATCAACCCCGCGTCCGCCAAATGTTCGTCGAACTCGGCTTCGAACCCGCGGCCCTGCTCACCGATTGGCTCAAAGACCGCAACCAACATTCCCACGACCTCATCATCATGGCCCGCGAGCTCGCCTGAGTTTGGTCGTGGCATGGGCAACGAGTCCATGCGCCTTGTTAGAATGCCCGCGCACATATCGAGCGTGTTACGGGGCAAACCGCCAAGGAATCCTTTATGAAACGAATCGTTACGATCTGTTTGGTCTTCGCCCCTCTTGCCATCGCGCAACTCTCTCCCCAAGAATCCCTCGCTCACATGAAGCCCGCCGACGGCTTCGAAGTCTCCCTCTTCGCCGCCGAACCCGACGTCCGCAATCCGACCACAATCGACATCGACGCCTATGGCCGCGTGTGGGTCGCCGAGGCCGTGAACTACCGTCTGTTCAACCAAACGATCGACGACGCCGAAGGCGACCGCATCCGCGTCCTCGAGGACACCGACGGCGACGGCCATTGCGACAAGGCCTGGACATACTATCAAGACCCCTCGCTCCAATCGCCGATGGGCATCGCGGTACTCGGTGAACGCGTCTACGTATGCCAATCGCCCGATCTGTTCTATCTCGAAGACACCGACGGCGACGGACGCGCCGACAAACGCACCGTCATCCTGACCGGCTTCGGCGGCGTCGACCACGACCACGCGGTACACGGCGTGATCTGGGGGCCAGACGGCAAGCTCTACTTTAGCGTCGGCGATCAGGGCCTTGACGTAACGGACGGCGAAGGCCACCGTTTTCGCGCGGGCCGCGACGCGCCTTTCCAGGCCGCCACCGTCTGGCGCACGGATCTTGAAGGAAAACGCCTCGAACTGCTCGCGTCGAACATGCGCAACCCCTACGAGCCTGCGGTCGATTCCTATGGCCGCGTCTTCATTTCCGACAACGACGACGACGGGAACGAAAACACGCGCATCAACTACGTGATGGAAGGCGGCAACTACGGATACTGGCCGCACCGCAACGGCGACCGCCACCTCGAATCGGTCCACTGGAACATGGACCGCCCCGGCACCATCCCGCGCATGATTCGCGCCGGCTTCGGTTCCCCCACCGGGCTCCTCTCGAACGAAGGCACCGACTTCCCCGGCGAACTCATCCACGCCGACGCCGGCCCCGGTGAGATTCGCTCGTTTCACGTCATCCCCGACGGCGCAGGCTACCGCGCCGAAAAAGAGATCCTGCTCACCTGCCCTGAGGATCGCTGGTTCCGCCCAAGCGACGTCTGCCTCGCGCCCGACGGCTCGCTCTTTATCTCCGACTGGTACGACCAAGGCGTCGGCGGTCATCGCATGGCCGACACCGCACAAGGACGAATTTACCGGCTGACGAAGAAGGGCAAGTCTTACATTTCACCGTCGGTGAAGGATAAGGAATGGGCTGCCGCGTTCCAGGCGTTTTTGTCGCCCAATGTGGCGACTCGCTATCGCGCCTACACAATATTGCCGAAATCCCAAACCGTAGGTCACATAGCATCGATCAAATATGACCCCCCATCGCTCTTCGACCACTACAAATTCGTTGACGGTACCGACGACGCAATGAAAGCCCGAGTGTATTGGCTCAGCGATCTTCTCGGCAGAGACGAGAGCCCCGCCTCTTCCCGTGTCAATAGCGCTCTTCTCGACGAACAATCGATCCGCAGGTTCTTTCGAGGATTCGAACCGATGGTGCTTGATGCGTTCGACCCAATCTACATGCCATACCTCAAACTCGACGAACGGTCAGATCCTGCGGTGGCGCGTCAATTTCTCATAGAGGCCGCTCCTTTCGCAACGGATTCGCCGACCTTGCCCGTAATTATGTTCGACGTTGCCGCAAAGTTTGACGGTCGAGACAGGTTCTATCGCGAGGCAATCGGCATCGCGTTCCGAGGCCGTGAGAGTTGGGCCTTCGACACTCTGCGAAAGAAGCTCGGTGATACATGGGACCTGCGCATGGCCCAACTCGCCCTCCAGCTTCATCCCGCCGAAGCATTCGCTCCGGCAGCCGCCGCGTTGAACGACAAATCATTGGACGTCGATCTTCGCGAAATCGCCATGCGGACGCTCGACATGATCTCCACACCCGAGGCGGGCCAGGCCATTGCCTCGCAATTGACCAGCGACGCGACGCTCGAACTGCAAAAACTTGCGCTTGAGTTGCTCGGTTTCGACGAGGGCGGTGTCTGGCGCAAGACCCTGAACGAGATCGACTGCGACGCATATCTCGCCAAGGCTGCCGAGGATCCACGCGTATCGGATGCTGCGTGGGGATTCGTTCGTGGAACGCACCGCGCTTCATTTCTTTTCAATGCCGCCACACTCGCGCTCGATGCGGGCCGGCCAGCCGCGACTCGCGCCGCGGCGCTTGAAGTCGTGCCCGCGCTCGCCGTCGGCGCTGACTCGAACAAGAGCGAGCATTGGGTAGAGACATTTTCGCCATTGCTGGGCGACGTGAACGCCGATATCCAACGCGGCGCAGCCAAGGCAATCGGCACGTTCGCGAGTAACGCGGCATGGGAGACGCTGACGGCGCTGATTACGGATGCGAAGAACGCGCGCGAGCTTCGACTCGAGGCCCTGCAAGCGCTCGCCCGAAAGCCCGCGGGCGCGATGAAGGTCATCGCGTTGGCGGAAAAAGACTCGCTTCCCCTTGACCTTACGCTCGCTGCGAGCGAACTTCTCAACGATAGCCGGTCCGAAGATGTGCGAATGCTGGCGAGTCAGGTGCTTCCGCGCGAATCGGCGCGGGGGGGGCAACAGCTTCCCCCACTCGCCGAACTTGTCGGCATGAGCGGCGAAGCGGCGAAAGGCAGGGCCGTGTTCTACGATGAGGCCGGCGCGCAGTGTTACACCTGCCATCGAGTGCAAGGCCAGGGCAAACAAGTCGGGCCCGACCTCTCCACGATCGGCCAAAAGTACGGCCGCCAAGGACTATTGGAATCGATCCTGAACCCAAACGCCGCCATCGGGCACGAGTATCAAGTCACAATGGTCGAGACGAAGAATGGCGACGTCGCCGCCGGGTTCGTGCGAAACGATTCGGACTCCGCGCTCGATCTCATGGACTCGGCCGGCGAAACCCAACACATCGCGCCGGGCGACATCGTCAATCGCTGGATCAGTGAAGCCTCCCTCATGCCCACCGGCCTCGCCTCCGGAATGACCGCGCAGGAATTGGTCGACCTGGTAACGTGGTTGGAAACGCTCAGGTAGTTGCCGCTCGCACGGACAATAACGGCGCAATTAAATCGAGTGTCCGCGCCGTCGCCCCCTGGTTCGCTAGTACCGTTGAGACTCCCCGTTCACCCATCGCGCGCCGGCGGTCAGCGTCATCGAGCAGATATCGCAATACCGTGCCAAGTTCTTCCGCGCTCCCACACTGGCTCGCGGCCCCCGCGTCCACGAGAATCTGCGCCGGATCCGCGAAATTGCGCATGTGCGGGCCAAACACCACGGGAACGCCCAACGCGGCCGGTTCGATCGGATTGTGCCCTTCGACCCCATCGTAAAAACTGCCCCCAATCACGGCCACCGACGCGAGCGCATAGACATTCGCCAACTCACCGTGCGTATCCACAAGCACCGCGCCATCGGGCCGCTCCGCCCCCGCTCGAATTCGGGACAACCGCGCGACGGGCCCCTTGAACTCCTGCGCCGCTTCGTCCGCCCGCTCAACGTGCCTCGGCGCGATTACGATCTTTAGCCGGGGATACGTCTCTCTCAATTCCCGATACGTCCTCCCCGCGAGCGCTTCGTCGCCGGGCCTCGTGCTTCCGAAAACAATCGAGAGATCGCCGGCTTCCAGCCCAATTTCATTTCGCAGCGCGGCAAGAATCGCACTATCGCGCGGCGCGGGAGCGGCGTCGAATTTCGTGTTGCCAGTGACGTGGACGCACGACGAGGGCGCGCCGAGGAACCGCGCACGGGACGCGTACATCTCGGTCTGCATCGCGAACACCTCGATGTGCGCGAACACCTCGCGCAGCAGTGGCCGAATCATTCGATATCGGCGGACGTGCCTGTCGCTCAGCCTGCCATTGACGATCGCAACGGGCACTCCGAACCGCGAACACTCGTGAATAACCGCCGGCCACAATTCCGTCTCGATGAGCAACATTGCCGCGGGATTCATGCGCGCGATGAACGCGCGAACATTGGCCGGAATGTCCCAAGGCAGAAAAGAAACGTTCTCGGCGCCGAACCGTTCGACCGCGAGCGCCCGCCCCGCCGCCGTCGACGTGGTGACCACAACCGGAAGGCCCTCGAATCGCCTGTGAATCGCCTGCACGATTGGGGCCGCGGTGTTGACCTCTCCAACGCTGCACGCATGAATCCATACCGGACGTTTTCCTCTCGCCGCGGGGGGCGCCGAGGGACGAAAGCGTTCGAGGAGGCCTCGGTGGCGGCCTGAAAAGCGCAGCCCCGCCCACAAGATCGGCGAGGCCAGCGTCGCGGCGGCGGAGTAGATTTCGTAAACCATAGCGGCAATCAAAAGAGGCGGCCCCCATCGTCACGGGGACCGCCTCGTCTCACGAGTAAAGCGGCGTCTCGCTGGCCGTGCCGGCCTAGAATTTTCCCAGCGAAAGTACACGCGCGCCGGACACATCGAGAATCGTGGGCGTCACGAAGATCATCAAGCTCGATTGCTGTACTTCTTGCGACTTCCCCCGGAAGAAGTATCCGAGCAGCGGAATGTTCGCAAGATAGGGGACCTTCCTGTCTCCTTTGATGGAGCGATCGGAGATGAGGCCGCCAAGAACGATCGTCTCGCCGTCCTGCACCACGACGTTTGTCCAGACGCCTTGGGTTGTGAACTCGGGCAATGTCAGCTCAGATACCTGGGGTTGGTCTCCGACAAAGGTGGTCTGTCTAACGACCGTCGTGCCTGTCTGCGTCCTCACCTGCGGGGCCAGCCACAGCCGGATGAGGTCGTCCTCCGTGATTTGGGGCGTCACGGACAGGGTAATGCCGAAATTGAACAGTTGGGGAACAGGAATCTGGGACGATACGGTGGTTGGCTGACCCCCGAATCCGGCATCGCTCGTCTGAATATTCGAAATAACCTGGGTGATGAAGTACTCGCCCCGAAGGTCCGCGATTACGGCCGGTTTCTGGTTCATGGTGGTCACGCGCGGGGCGCTAAGCAATTCGCTTTCGTCGAGACTGTTTAGATAGTCAAACGTCACGCCAAGGCTGTCGCCGTCGCCGTTGTCCAAAATGGTTCCCGCGATCGAGAAAGTGCTGGCGGCCGGCCCCGGCGACACGAGCGCGCTGATGAGACTATCCGTGATGCTGTTCGTTATGACGTTCGATCCGTCAGGCTTGGTATAGAACGGTATGTCTTCCGCTACGCCGTCGCCGTCCACGTCGACCGAGCGTGTCTGGTCGGCAAGGTCCGTGATCTGGCGATCGCGGTTATTTTGGTCGGAAAGCGAGATGTCCCACTTAAACCCCTCTTTTTTGAGGTCTTCGATGTTGATGGTGAGGAACTTCGCCTCGATGGTGACTTGACGCGGAATGGTATCGATCTTTTCAAGTTCGACTTCGAATTTCTCCAAATTCGACGGTGTGTTGTGTACCATCAACATGCTCGTCACCGGGTTATAGAACATGTACGAAAGCGGAATGATCTCGCCGTCGGGGCGAGGTTCGCGAATCTCCGGGATTAGCGCGGGCAAAATGTCAAGCGTTTGGCCAATCGATGCCACACCGCCAGCCGCACCCAGCGCGCCAGAGCCGCCAAATTGGTTCGCGCCGCCTTGGCCGCCGCCGCCGCCTAAGCCGCCGCCGAGCCCACCGCCGCCACCTAAGCCGCCACCACCGCCACCTCCGAAGCCGCCGCCGCCCGCTTGCGCTCCGCCTC
>CAYXRK010000098.1:0-17341 GCA_964467615.1 uncultured Nitrospirales bacterium
CCACAAGCGAAACGTTAAGTTGAAAATGTTATTTTGCGTCTCTTCCTAACGGCGCGATCGGGGCCGCACCTATCCAACGAACCCAAGACTCCGTACGCTAGATATCGTCGAACGCGCCGCCGCGGCCCTTGCCCGACGCGAACCGCGCCGCGCCGGCCACGGCCTCGTGTTGCAGCG
The DNA here is from genome assembly GCA_964467615.1 of uncultured Nitrospirales bacterium. Classification (GTDB taxonomy): domain Bacteria; phylum Hydrogenedentota; class Hydrogenedentia; order Hydrogenedentales; genus CAYXRK01. The sequence continues at coordinate 178 of CAYXRK010000098.1, forward strand.
CGACCAGGCCATGTTCGAACTCGTTGCGCATCGCTTCGCCGAAAGGCATGCCGAATTGTTCGTAGGCAGAAAGCCGATCGTGCCGCATGCACAATTGCGGGAACTTCGTGAGTTGCAGCGCCAGCGCCTCGGCCTCCTCGCGAGCGCGTCCCTGTGGCACGACGCGATTCACGAGACCCATCCGCAACGCCTCTTCCGCATAGACTGGTCTGCCCGTGAGGATCATGTCCATCGCGTGGCCCAACCCCACGAGGCGCGGCAACCGCACGGTCCCGCCGTCGATCAGCGGCACGCCCCAACGGCGGCAATACACGCCGAAGTACGCGCCCTCCTCGGCGACGCGCATGTCGCACCAGAGCGCCAACTCGAGACCGCCCGCCACCGCAGGCCCCACCACCGCCGCAATCACCGGTTTGCTCAGCACCATGCGCGAGGGGCCCATCGGGCCGTCGCCTTTGGGCGAAGCGCGCGGGGTTTCGCCGCTTTGCCTCCCGACTGCTTTCAGGTCCGCGCCCGCGCAAAACGCGCCGCCCTCTCCAGTGAAGACGCCGGCGAGTTGTTCATCGTCTTCGTCGAATGCGCGCCACGCATCCGCGAGCGCCCGCGCCGTTTCGCCATCGACGGCGTTCCGCGCCTCGGGCCGATTGATGATCACCGTCGTGATCGGGCCGTTTCGTTCCACCTTAACTTTCATGCTGCCGTGTTCCTCATTCGCCGGTGAATTGCGCCGGCCGCTTTTCCAAGAATGCGTTGATGCCTTCGCGCGAGTCCTTGGACATCATCGCGAGCATCAACTGATCGGTGTCCATGTGCGTGATTGCCTGGTCCATCGCCGACGAAATCGCGTTGATGCTTCGCTTAATCATCTGCGCCGCCATCGGTGGTTTCGCCGCATACGCTCGCGCGACTTCGAGCGCGCGATCGACGACGCGGTCCGCGCGAACGGCCTCATCGAGAAACCCCCATCGGCACAGCGTCTCCGCGTTTTCGCGCTCGCCGAGAATGATCATGCGTTTCGCCCGGGCCGGGCCGACAAGCCGCGTACACAACGCCGCGCCATGCCAACTCAGGTTCATGCCAAGGTTGATCTCGGGGTACGCGACGAAACAGTCCTCCGAGCCGATCCGGAAATCCAGCGCGGAAACGATGACAGCGCCGCCGCCCAACGCGCCGCCGTTGATCGCCGCGATTGTGATCTGCGGCATTGCGTGGAGTTTCGCCGTCATCCGCTGGCCGAGTTGCGCGACACGCTGCCGGACTAGCATCGGCTCCTGACTCAGCGCCGCGCGCTCCGGGTCGGTCAGGTCCGCGCCCGCGGTAAAGTGTTTGCCCGCGCCCATCATGACCACGGCGCGCGTTTCCGTGTCGGCCCGAAACTCATCGGCCATCGCCTCGATTTCGCGCATCAGCGCCAGGCTCAGTGCGTTTAGTTTGTCCGGCCTATCCAGTGTCACCAGCGCGACTTGCCCCTCGCGCTCAATCCGCAAATGTTCGTAGCTCATCGATTCTTCCCGCGCCGCAAAGCGGCCATAATGTGCATACGGCGGCGATTAGTCAACATCCACGGCAGCATGATCGAGGCGAACACACGATGACCATCACAGCCACAGCGAAAGCCCCCATCGATGACACCGCCTGGCGCGATCCGCAACTCGCCGCGAAATATCTCGAGGGCGTGCGCGGCGCGGTGCCCTTCGCGGAAGAACAGTTCGACGTCATGCGCCGGCTCATCGCGGCGTCGGGCGTTCCCATGCGGTCGTTTCTCGACATCGGTTGCGGCGCGGGAGCGGTAGGGTCGGCCTTATTGGCGCGATGGCCCGAAGCGCGCGGCGTATTCGTGGACTTCTCGCCGAAGATGATCGAGGAAGCCCGCAAGAACTTGGGACATTTGGGCGACCGCGTGCGGATTATCGAACTCGACTACGGAGAACCGGCATGGGTTGAAACGGTCCGCGCCGACGCGCCGTTTTCGGCCATCGTGTCCGGATACTCGATTCACCATCAGACGCACGAACGCAAGCGTGAAATCTACCGCGAAATTTTTGGGTTGCTCGCTCCAGGCGCGTTCTTCGTGAATATCGAACACGTCGCTTCCGCCACGCCCTGGCTGAGCGCCCGGTTCGATGATCGCTTCATCGACGCGTTGTATACCTTTGAATCGGGGCGCGGCGGCGGACGCACACGCGAGCAAATCGCCGACGAGTATTACCACCGCGATGATAAACAGGCAAACATTCTCGCGCCGGTCGAGCAGCAATGCGAGTGGCTGCGCGCGATCGGTTTCGAGGACGTCGACTGCTACTTCAAGCACTTCGAACTCGGCGTCTTCGGCGGGCGCAAGCCGGCGGATTAGTGTCCTGAGTCTCAAATTCGTTTCAAAAGTCGCGCTCCCGCAAGTCCGAAATTCGCGTCCAACACCCCACGGATCGCTCAGCTAATCGTGCTCGGCAGTTCGCAATATCCCCATTTTCATCCTTTCTAGATGAAAGCCCGCTTTCATGACGACTCAAATTAGACGGGGTGTTGGCTACTACGTCGATTAGGTTGCGTCGGGGTTGTAACGGGGTTGTAACGGGGTTGTATTCGAGGGGCAGTACCCCTATTAAAAATATTGCAGGATGTTTGCGGTTTCAACACCGCAAAGGAATCTTGCAATGTCACACGCACCCGTCGAACTACTCCGGCTATCCGAGGCCGCGCGACACGTTCCAACTCGCCCGAACGTCGCAACGCTTTGGCGCTGGGCACGCAAAGGCGTCAAGGCAAGAAACGGCGAACGCATCCGCCTAGCGCATCGTCGAATTGGTGGCGTGATCTACGTCGAACCTTCGGCGCTGGACGAATTCTTTTCCGCGTTGACTAGCGCGGACGTTCAACACTTCGAGCGGCGCGACGAACCGGCCAAACTCCCGCGCGAACGCACGGACACGCAACGCGCCAAGGCTGTCGAGAAGGCCCGGACGCGGCTGAAGGCATTGGTAGGTTAACTGTGGCGACGGCAACACAATCCGCGCCGTCGTTACTCGCGGAAGCGCACGCGATGCAAGAGAGCGGCTGTCACCTGGTCTGCCAAAGGGTTGACCGATCCACGCCGGAAGGTATCCCTTGGACTTCCGCACCGGCCCCGTGTTGGGATGAGTCTCGCGCGTGGATTGCCGAAGAGGATCGTATCGCGATCTATCTTGGCCGGAGTAAGCGGGCCGTGTTGGACATCGATCCGCGCAACGGCGGCGCTATTCCCGACGGGCTTCCCAAAACACAAACGGTGCGCACGGGCGGCGGTGGCTGGCATTTCCATTTCGCGTTCGATTCGAGCACCGTTGACAAACAGCGGACGATTATTTCGCCTGGCGTCGAACTCTTGGCCGGGAACTCAATCGTTCCCGTTGTAGGCTCCATGCATCATTCTGGCAATCGCTACGAATGGGAACCGAACGCCACACCCGATGACGTAGAACTCGCGCCGCTTCCCAATTGGCTTGCGGAAAAACTGAAGCAGCGCGCGCCAAGAAAACCCGCCACACCCAACGGCGCGGTACATCGGAACAGGCACGCGGGAGACGCGAATCAAGCGTACCTTTTGGCGGGACTCGCGGGTGAATGCGAGAAGGTGCGCAACGCTACGAAAAGAGAACGAAACTCGACGTTGTACAAGTCGTCCTGCGCAGTGGGCGAACTCGTTTCCGCAGGACTGAGCGAAGACGTAAGCGTGTCCGAACTTACTGAGGCGGCGCTCGATGCGGGACTCGAACCGCGCGAAATCCCTGGGACGATTAGGAGCGGCATCAACAGGGGCAAACAGAATCCGCGCTCGATACCGGAACGAGTACGTGCGGCCCCGGCCAAGCGGGAGAAGCGAAAGGGGTGCGGACGGCCTTCGCTGACAGTAGTCAGCGACAACGGACACGCCCCCGACGCGGCAATGATTGCGCCCAGCGACGATCTGGAATTCCGGCGATCCGAACTATGCACAGACTTGGCAGCGGCGCGAATCTTTTGCAATCCCGACGGAGTAGGCGCTGGCAGCTACGTGAAGCATACGCCCGGCCTTGGTTGGCAGTTTTACGACGGCACGCGGTGGCGGCTGAATGACAATGGGCGCGTGGAGTCAATGGCCGCAAGTGTTGGCGATTGGTACCGCAACGAAGCGCGGCGCATGGTAGCGGAGCGCGAGAACGACAAACTAATCAAGCATGTGCTCGCGTGGGCGCGGTACTGCGAATCGGAGCGTGGAGTACGCGCGATCCTCAAGATGAGCGAGAACGCGCTGCACGCACCCATCGAAGACTTCGACAACGATCCACATCTGGTCAACTGTCAGAATTGCACGCTGGACTTTTCGCGGCTCGCACCCGGCGCTGAAATCCCCAGTCATCGGGATCATTGTAGCGCCGATATGCTCACCCGCCTGATTAAAGCAGGCTGGTACATGGAGGCGAAGCGGACATCATGGGAATCGTTTCTTGCGCGAATTCAGCCGAACGAAGCGATACGCAGATTCTTGAAACGCGCGATTGGCTACTCACTTTTAGGCTTGACCGTGGAGCAAGTCTTCTTCATCGCGTGGGGCGGCGGCGCGAACGGCAAGACCACATTACTTAATACGATCCTACACGCATTCGGATCGGACTACGCGCTCCAATGCGATCCGCGTTCGTTCATGCAGACCCGGCCCGACGCCATCCGAAACGACCTTGCCGATCTTCGTGGCGTCCGACTTGTGACTGCAATCGAAACGAGCGACGGGAACCGCCTTGACGAATCGCTCGTGAAGGCTGCGACGGGCGGCGAATCGTTGCGCGTGAGGCGACTCTATCAGGAAGCATTCTCGTATCGTCCGCAGTTCAAATTGTGGATGGCGACGAATCACAAACCGAGGATCGCCGGCACTGACCACGCTATATGGCGGCGCGTACTACTTATACCCTTTACTGTCACTATCAGTGACGCGGACCGCGATCCCAAACTTGCGGCCCGGCTTGAAGCTGAGGCCGAGGGAATTCTCGCGTGGGCTGTCGAAGGCGCGGTCGAGTATCTACGCGACGGACTCAACCCGCCCGATTGTGTTCGCGCTGCAACCCGCGAGTACCGAAACGAACAAGACACAGTAGGACAATTCATCGCCGACGCATGCGTAGTGAATCCATCGGTGACTTCCGCGAAAGGTGAACTCTATATCGCGTATTCAGCGTGGTGTGAGGGCGAAGGCGAGAAGCCCGTAAGTAAACGTCGATTTGGTGAATCACTTCTCGCACGCCCTGAAATCGACGATGGGCGATCCAGTGACCGCAAGTCGCGCATTTGGATCGGAATTTCAAAAACATGATCGGACACAAGGACACAACGGACGTTGTTTTCGTAACTCTCTCTAGGTGTTTTTTCTATAGGGACTTTACGAAATGAATGTCCGATATGTTCGGTAGGAGGCTGAGAACACTATGCAAAACGTAGCGGTGCAACGGTTTACGGGAATTCGCGCGACCGGACACAACGGGACACAACGCATTTTGCGGCCATGTTTGGCCCGCGACTTGGGCTATCCGGCGCGGGGAAACCGACCCATTCGGAGCACTGAGACGGACATGAACAACACTCTCGCGGCAGCCGGGACGGTCAACGGCGGTGCTACCGCAACCGTAGCGGCAATCGAGGCGGAACCGGAGCGGACGATGTATCACTATGCTATTACAATAGGGTACCCCCTTTTTCTTTTGGCCGACAAAGGTAATAGACCGTTTCGTCAATACCGCGTGTTTTCTCACTCAAAACGGCCTGCCTTTACGGGGCTTCCCGGATCGGCGGGTTGGAATCTGACCTGAAATCGAGTCGAAGTGTGAAAGTAGGAGGTAATCGAAATGGCGACAAAGCCGGAAGGCACTCACGGTTCATGGCGGGCGAAAAGAGAACTCGTTCCGCCCAAACACGCCGAAGGGTTGCCGGAACCGCCCGCCGAATTATCGGCTGCGGCAAAACGAGAATGGTATCGGCTAATTGGCGAAATGGACGCATCGATCTTGTCGAAGGCGGACCGAAACGAGTTGGCCAGACTCTGCGTGCTTTGGAGTCAGTACGAAGAATGCCAAGAGGCGCTCGCGGACGGCGGGCTGATAGAGACGCACACGAACGTCAAAGGTCACTCGTTTACCGCCATTCGTGCTGAAGCAACTCTCGCGCTGAAGATCGGCGAACAGCTGGTACGGCTCGCATCGCGTTTCGGGTTGACACCGGCGGCACGCGCGAGCATCGGAATCAAACGTGCCGACAACACAACCGCGAACGACAAAAAGGTGGCGCGGTTTGGACTGCGGAGGTTGAAATGATCGCGGCACTCACACGGCGGCACGGGCGATTGATCGCATCCGCGCTAACTCACGAATCGGCGCACTGCGTCATCGGTTTCAGACTTGGCGTTACGCCTGTTTCGATTCACGTCAAAGCAGACGGGCACGGGCTGACTGAATACCAATCATTGGCGCGAGTCACTCGATTCAAGAACGCCGTCATATCGCTTACCGGCCCGGCGGCTGAAGTGAGGGCTGGATTCAGCACGGCATTTCAATGGCTATCAGCCCGTGGCAGAAGTCGAGATTGCCACATACGCGCGCCATGCCGAAAGGCGCGCTCCTTCGCAATGACGAATTTGGGCCACTTTTCGGGTCTCGAACCGGGTTAGGTCAGGCGAGGGAGGACACTCGAAACGGTGGACGACTTTTGCCACGGGCTGCTATGGGGCGATGACTACAAGAGCGCGGCGGCTTTGTTGGGCAGCGACGAAGCGGTGATACGCGCCGCATGGAACGCAGCGCACTCCCGCGTTGCGACGGATTGGCGATTGATCGCTTCGCTGGCCCACGAACTCGGTGACACAAAAGGTTTAACACTCTCCGGCGATGCACTTATGCGAGTGCTGAAACGGAGTCAAGCAAACATCGCCCTGACAAAGGGCGGCATATTTGGAGAAACTCGAAATGGACATCATGGCGAAACTACGTACAGGCTTCCGCAAGTCATCGCGTGAGAAAAGCGCGGCAATCCTCGAACTTGCGCGGGCAATGGCGGACGGCAAAGTCCCGGATCAAGCGCGACTCGAAAGCGCGTTGATCGCATCTGGCGAAACCTTCGCGGACTTCGAGAAAATGGTCGAAACGATCCGTGAGGTGGCGCGTCTTGAACGCGAGACCGCTAGCCTCGACATGGCGGTCGAGGAATGCGCGTTGGTGGCGCAGGCAGTGAACGATCATCGAGCGGAAACGAACGAAATGATCCGCGTCCGTCATCGTGAAAGTCAGAAATTGCTCGCGGCGAAAAACGAGGCGCAACGTGTCGCGGGCAATCTCCAAAAGGCGGCGGCCCGGCTGAGCACGTTACGGCGCGAACATCCATCTCTGCTTGGCGAACAACCGCCGAACTATGACAACTTCACGCTTGTCGCGTCATCGTCTAGCAGCGGAACCGTCATTAGCATCGCAGACCAATCCGCGCCCACGCTCTACGTTGACAGCGCAACTTTGCAGACCCAGCAACACCGGCGCATGACATTATTGCAACGCGCCTTCGCCGTCGCAAAATCGGCACACGAATCCGCGATGACACATTGGCTGAACGAATTCCACGAACTTTCCGCGCGGGGCGATTGGCGCGAGGCCCGGCGACTTCCGCAACCGGAATTGCACACGCCCGTCTGGGCGGAAATTGTGAAGGCGAGCTAACCATGCAGACACCTGACCGATTCACGCGATTCGGCAATCCTTGGACTGCGCCCGTTGTCCCGATTGTCATCGAGGCTCGACGTCCTGAGAAGCGCGGACGCAATCCGTTTTTCGATCTGCTTGCCAGTCCTAAAATTCCTGACCCGACGCCTGAGCAAACCGAAAACATGCGGCGGTATCGTCGCGCCGTCTACGTCGAAAGCATCATCGGCAAGGAAAAGCGGAAGGCCGAGGAGCGAGCATTTCAGCGGCGAGACAAATTGCGCGAACTTGGGATCAAAATCTGACATGAACGCGACGGCAACGAAACGGCGATCACGTTATTGGCCCGACGCACCTGCATCGCGTCGGAGTATCGACCCGTGGGTTTACTGGCACTACCGTGGTCCCTGGTGCGGTGACTTTCACGCGGCGAAGGATGACGAAGGCCCGACTCCCGTTGCGGCATGTTCGCGCTACAACCGCGTGACGCTGAGCAAACTCGAATCCGGCCATAGCGAGACATTGCCGAAATGCCGTTCGTCGATTGTGGGGCAACGTAGCGCGTCGAATTCGGAGCGAACCGGCTGACATGGGACGCGGCAATTGGCGACAACGCATTTCGGTCCGATCCGTGCTCGCGTTGAAATTCGCGGGAGTGTTCGCGCCGTTGATCGCCCTTGGGTTGATCGCCGTGGGGCTTTGGAATCTCTACGGCCCCGGCGCCGCGGCTCTCGTCATCGGCGCAATGCTTTGGGTTGACGGTTACTTGCCGTCCTCACTCCGATCCGCCGATGACAAACCGAAAGCCGGAACGCATGCTGTCATTGGCCGCACTCACGGCCCGCTACCCTTCGCGCCGTCCGTTGACCCGCACGAACCCATGCGCTACTGACTCTGTAGCACGCCCCAAAGCGCACGCCCCGACTCCGGCCATAGTCTGCCTACCGCGTTGCCGTTCGCGCCGTACAAGTCATCCTAGCGCGTCCATTCCACGCCCCGGACTCGCGGAACGCATCAATCCCGCCAATCGACGCCCCGCGCATACTAACCCTACGTGTATCCTTACAGGAGCGTAAGTAAGCACGAACTTGTCAATGACATGTTTTAGGGTACAAATGCGCCAAAATGGAACGAAAAGTGACAAGACTTGCAAAGCGGGTTGATTTTCGGAATCGCCTTTGTTTACAATGGGTTCGTTACGGTTTCGCAGCCAAAGTGCTACTGTACTAGTACCGACTATAGATCGGGAGATTCTAGGTTCGAACCCTAGTCGGGCAGCCATTTATAAGTAACGCTGAATCACGAACTCACATGATGCCCACCGCGCGGCGCTCGCTTCCTGAACGTCTTGTCCTGCAAGATATTGGTTTCACTTGGGTTAATCAGAAGCTCCTGCCTGATCGTCGATACCCCACACATAAACGGAAAAAACCGTTTAACTTTTAATCACAAGGTCGCAGGTTCGACTCCTGCACGGCCCACCATATATTTTACCAACGACTTCCAGCAAATTCAGGCGCACCGAACACCCCCTAAAATCGGCGTTTGCGCCAATTTCGCGCCACTCTGGAATTCGTTTCGCCGTTTGTGCAGGTCTTTTGCCGCGTTACGCGCTTGTTCAATCCATGTTCAAGGAATAGAATAGTGCGATCATCTAGGACTTCGCGCCGTCGTGCCGCACCTCATCGAATTTTATAAGCGAGCCATCGCAGCCACCCGCGCCGGACGCCGTTGCGTGTTGGGGACCGTTGTTTACGCTCAGGGTTCGACGCCTCAGAAGACCGGATCCGTCGCGTTCCTCGAAGACGGTCTTCCTCCGTCCGGGACCCTTGGCGGCGGAATGGTCGAGGCCGAGGGGCTGCGGCGAATGCAAAACGCGCTGGACTCGGGCACGCCCGAACTCTTCGAGTACCGCCTTGACGACCCCTACTCCCGCGACGCCGGCCCAATCTGCGGCGGCGTTATGAAAATATTCATCAACCCACTCGCGGCGCGATCGGCCGGCTCGCTCATCGCGGCATGCCGTAGTCATGATGATCGACGCTACGGCGTTGTCATCACTGTTCTCGCAGGCACCGACTCCGGAACCATCCGCTGGCATCCAAGTGGCAACGGGCATGATCCGGCGATCTCCGCCGAGGTTATCGATGGGGCTCTTCGCTCGGAGCGGCCGCGCCTATTCGATCTCACCGATTGCCCAGCCACGTTTATCGAGCCTATCGTCGGTCCGCCGCGGCTCCTTGTCGTGGGCGGTGGCCACGTCGGCCAATCGGTCGTCGAACAGGGCGTCCGCCTCGGCTTCGAAGTGACCGTCCTCGACGACCGCGAAGAATTTGCACACTCGGATCTGTTCCCGCCAAATGTCACCACGGTTTGCGGCGACATCAAGCGATTCGTCTCGGCGTTTCCGCAGGACGCGAGCACCTATATTGTCCTCGTGTCGAAGGGCCACCGCCCCGACGCCGAGGCCCTCGAAGGTTGCATCCACGGCCGCGCCGCCTACATCGGGATGATCGGCAGCAAGCGCAAAACGGTCTCGCTTCGTAGTCACTTTCTCGACGAAGGTCTCGCCACCCCCGCCGAGTTCGATCGCATCGTCGCCCCGATCGGCTTCGACATCGGCGCGATCACGGTCCCCGAAATCGGCGTCGCGATTGCCGCGCAATTGGTCGCCGCGCGCCGCCTTGGCCGCACCGGCGCGGACTCAATGCACGCCGCCTTCCAACAAATCGTCCATGCCCAATAGCCCGCCCGTTTGCGCGATCATCCTCTCCGCCGGCGAATCGCGCCGCATGGGCCAACAAAAACTGCTTCTCCCTTATGGCGGCAAACCGGTCATCCGCTACGTTTTCGACCAAATCGTAACCGGCGGCGTGACGCGCACAATCGTCGTCACCGGCTTCGACCACGAACGCATCATCGACGCCCTCGCTGATACGCCCGCCGAATTTTCGCGTAACATCGATTTCGCCCGAGGCATGTTGTCGTCGGTGCGTCACGGAATCCGGTACGTGGGCGACGACTCCGCGGGCTATCTGATCGCGCTGGGCGATCAACCCTCCATTTCCTCCTTCGTCGTTCATCGGGCGCTTGCGGCTTTCGCCAATAGTCCCGATGCCATCGTCGTTCCCTCGCACGATGGCCGCCAAGGCCACCCTATCATCATCCCAGCATGCTTTCGCGAACATATCCTCACTAAGTACGACGATATCGGTCTTCGCGGACTGCTGCGCGCCCATGCCGACGGCATCAACTATCTCGACATCGACAACGACGCCGTCCTTCGGGACATCGATTTCCCCGAGGACTACGCCAGGGAACTCGAACTCCTCGGCAGGAATTAACATCCTGCTATGAAGCACCCGTTTCGGATTCTCGCTTTTTCGCTCACGATGTTCATCGCGCCGCTTGCTGGCGCCGATCAAGCCGAGCCTTTCAGCGCCACGTTCTCACATCCCGCCATGTCCACCCTCTTCGAGTTCACGCTCTATTCGCGCCCCGGCGACACCCACGAAGCGCAACTCCAACGCATCGCTGACCAGGCCTTCGCCGCCGTCGACCATCTCGAGTCGCAGCTCAGCGTCTGGATTTCGGGCAGCCCCGTCTCCTACATCAATCATCAAGCCGGCAAAGGCCCCACTCCCGCGCCCGATGTCGTCATCGATATCATTGAATCCTCGCGCCGCCAATACGACGCCACCCACGGCGCGTTCGACATCAGCGTCGGCCCGGTCCTCGAACTATTCGGCTTCTACGCGAAAGAGGGCCGCTCGCCTTCCGAAGCCGAAATCGAGCAGGCCCGTGCACTGGTTGGCATGGACAAGGTCGTCACCGATTCCCGAAACCGTACCGTCGAGCTTGTGGCGCCTGGCATGCGGATTGATTTCGGCGGCATCGGAAAAGGGTACGCGCTCGATGTCGCCGCCGAGGTCCTCAAGTCCAACGGGATCACGCGCGCGCTCCTCAAAGCCAGCACAAGTTCCATTCTCGCTATCGGGGCACCCGTCGGTCAGGATCATTGGACAGTCTCACTCGAAAATCCCTATAATCCCGCCGAGGCGCTGGAGGAGTTGCCGCTCGCCGACGCTTCCTTCTCGGCTTCCGGCTGTTATGGGGATAAGCCGACAGACGATCAGGGCAGGCGCTATTGCCATATCGTGGATCCGCGGACCGGCAGGCCGGTCGAGGGCGTCCTCGCGACGGCGATTGTTACAAAGGAATCCGCGGCGGCGGCTGACGCGCTGACCACAGGGTTCCTCGTGATGGGTAAGGCGGGCATCGAAGCGTATTGCAAAGAACGACCGGGGGTGTTGGCGGTGTTCGTGGGTGTCCCGGATGCAGGCCAACCGGTCGCCGAAAAGTTTCAGTTTTAGCTGGCAATCGAAAGGAACCAACCATGAGTGATGTTAGCCGCCGCGATTTCATCAAGATCGCCGGGACCACCGCGGGCGTCGCCATTGCCACCGCATACTCGAATGTTTCCTACGCGGGCAACGAGAAAGTCACCATCGCCTGCATCGGCACCGGCGGACAGGGCGGCCATCACATCCTGAATGGATTGAACGGCAACCCCGACGTCGAAGTGGTCGCGGTCTGCGACGCACTTCACAGCCGCCTCGACGAAGCCTGGAAATTGGCCGGCGGCGACAAGCGCGAAATCAAGAAGTACACTGATTACAAGAAGCTTCTCGACGAGGTCAAGTGCGACGCCGTCATCATTTCCACGCCGCTCTTCGCCCACTATCAAATTGTGATGGACTGCCTCGACGCGGGCAAATGGGTCTTCTGCGAAAAGACCCTTGCGTACGACGTGGACGAGTGCCGCAAAATCGTCACGAAATGCCACGAGGTCGGCAAATGGCTCCAGGTCGGCCACCAGCGCCGCTACAACCCCGAATACAACAAGGCATTATGGCTCGCGCGCGGCGGGGACGAAAGCGCCAGCGTCCTGGGCCGCATCAACCACGTCAACGCGCAATGGCACCGAAACAACGATTGGCGCCGCCCTGTTCCCACGGACTACGTCCTCACGCCCGAGGAACGGGCCATCGTCGGGGCCGACGACCTTGAGAAATGGATCAATTGGCGGCTCTACTTCGACCGGTCGCGCGGCGGTCTCATCACCGAACTCGCCACGCACCAACTCGACGTCGTCAACTGGTTCCTCGGCGCGATGCCCACGCGCTGCTGCGGCTTCGGCGGCATCGATTACTGGAAGGACGGCCGCGAGGTCCACGACAACATCGTCATGATCTACGAGTACGAAGTTGGCCGCGACGCGCCCAGCTTCGCCGTCATTCCCCAGCGAAACGAACTTCAAAAGCGCGCCGAACTCGGCAAGCCTTATACCGTCCGTTACACCTACTCCAGCATCTGTTCGAACGCCAAGCGCGAGTACGGCGAATTCATCCAGGGCGACCGAGGGAGTATTTACCTTACCGAGCAAAAGGGATGCACGATGTATCCCGAACCCGCCGCCAAGGACAACTTCGGTCAAGCGAAGAAAGCCACCACCACCGCCGACGCCGAAGCCAAGAACATCACCGGTGCAAAGACCCGCGCGTTTTCCGACGAAGCATTTTTGCAGGGCGTACCCATTAAGGTCCTCGACGATCGGCAACAGGCGTTTGACAATCCGCTTGTCGTCGACCGCATGCAGTTCTCCGCATTTGCTAACGACATCCGCAACGGCACGGTCCCGAAAGCGAACCAGATGACGGCGATCATGTCCGCCATCGCGGGCTTCGCGGCGATCGAATCGATGGAGCGCGGCGGCGTCACGGTCGACATCGATCCCGCGCTCTATACCTTCGACTTCGAAACACCTGATCCCTTCCGCTACGACTTCTTCGACGAACCGGAAGAAGTCAAGAAGCAGCGTGAGGCCGAATCAAAACCAAAGGCAACGTGATTGTTCCCGTACCGACCACTTTTCGCGAGGGCCACAAGGCCCGCGCGTTTTGTTACGAAGGGGCGCGAGAGAGAAGGAACCGTATACATATGAAAACTGCAAATCTATCAATATTGTTTTATATATCAATACTGGTGTTAGCATTCGCCAGTTGCGCAAAACCGACGGACAACAAACCCAAGGCCGTCATCACTGACGCTCAACCCACGCAACCGGCCGCCGCCCCCACGCAAGTCGCCGCCGCTCCCGCCGAAGCAGTTCCTACACCCGCCGATGCCGCGGCCCCTGCGGTAGCACCAGCCGCTTCCCAAACCTCGGCCGCGGCCAAATACATCCTCACCGACGACTCTTACATCGGCTTCGTCGGTACGAAAACCGTGGGCAAACACTACGGCCAGTTCCTCAAGTACGACGGCTCGGTAGAAGTCACCGACGGCAATATCGAGACCGCCAAAATCCGAATCACGTTCGACATGACTGAGGCCGAAACCGACAACACCATTCTCACCGGCACGCTGAAAAAGGAGGACTTTTTCGACGTCGAGAAGTTTCCCCAATCCTCGTTTGAATCCACCAAGATCGCCAAAATCTCCGACGGCTACGAAGTCTCCGGGAACCTGACCATTCGCGGCGTCGCCAAAGGCGTAACGTTTCCCGCTACCGTCACGCTCGAGGGCGGCGCTTTGAAAGCGAAGGCCGATTTCAGCGTTGACCGCAACGCCTGGGGCATCGGCCAGGGCTATATCAGCGACACCATCATCGCGGACGATGTCCTCATCAGTCTCGAAATCGAAGCCAAGGCCGCAGCCTCCACGGGCACCAAGATCGTCGACAACTTCTCGCAACCCGCGGAAGGCTCCCGCCCGAAAGAGAAGACCCAGTAGTTCTTCGCCACCTACAGACGTTTACACGCTTCATTGGTGGTTCCTCGGGATTCTCTCGGTCCACTCGCGTGTGCGGACTTCGCGGTTTCCTTCCCACAGAATGCGCCGCACCGATACCGCGAAATCGGTCTCGTCGGATTGAATGTTGATTTCCGTTCGGTACCGGATTTCGCTTAACGCCAAGTCCGCCTCTCCTTTGCGATTCAGCCGGTACTCAGCGGTCCCTGAAAACGAAGAGTCCGCCGGGTTCGCGTCGTGCGTTTTATACGCGGTCTTCCTGAATGTATCGATCGTTACTGCCCCCTGTGGTTGGCTTTCGTCCCCCACCGTAAACGAGCCGCTCTGTTCGTTCTCGACGCGAACCGACCCTTCGACTGAATCGTGGATCACCTGGTGTCGGGGCGGCGCTACCGACGAAAAGTCGTAGCTCACCACTTCTTTCGATGGCGCGTCCCTCGGCGTCGGCGGCTCCATTTGCGGTCCCGGCTCGTCCGGCCCGTTGCCCCTCCAAACAGGAAGCGTGAGGGCGGTCATTCGGGTCCCCACGTGTAACTCGGAGTGTGTCAATCCGCTCGAAGGCCACAGCATGGGAAAGGCCGAGTTCGAAATTGCGAGACGAATGCGATGGCCGGGTTCGAACGTCCACGTCGTGAAATGCAGCGGCACGCTCAGCTCTTCGGCCTGCCCCGGAGTAAGGGATGACGGCGCGAGTCGGTCGGACCGCTGGGAAGCGTTCAATGCGCCGCCGGTGACGAGCGACACGCTTCCGTCCGGGTGAACGTCCTCGAGCCGCACGATCCAATTGGCGTCCTTCGCGTCGGCTGCTGCCAAGAGCCGTGCTTCCGCCGTCCCCACTATTGGGGTCGTCTTTTCGATCACGTCCGAGTCATACACCAGACTGAACGCGTCCACCGCTCTCATGTCCGGCGTCAATTCGCCCCACCAATGTCCCAGTTCGATTCCGGCGCTGGGACGCGTTTTAAGCGAGTGCATACCCGGCTTCGTGGCGGCGAGGGACTTCTTCAGGTTGCCGCGTAAATCGGGAAAGTACGTTTGGCGCTTGATTTGCCTATCGTCCGGCGGCCATGTCGATTCGCACCACTGGCCGGGTACCATCTTCAAGGACGAATCCGGCGCGTAGGCGTCGCGCAAGAAGAAGCGAAAACTTTTCTCGGGCGCGCCGCTGGCTTTGGACTTCATATCCTCGGGCCGTTCGTCTCTCAGCCAGCGGTCCCACCACTTCACGGCCTCCGCGCGCCATTCCCAATTTGGACCGATGCCCGCGTTGTCGGGCCAAGCGTGGTTCCAAGGCCCAATGACGGCCTTCACGGGGACGTTGAGATGTTCCAAGACCCGCGGGATCGTGTCCTTGTATCCGTCGTAAAGTCCGCCAATCAGAAAAACCGGCACGCGAATACGCTCGTACTGCCAGCGCAGCGAGCGGCCCCGCCAAAACTCCCCGTCCTGGTTGTGCTTCAGGTACGTGAACAGCCACGGGGTTGCGTCGAAGCGTTCCTTGAAATACGCGTCGTCAATCGCGTAGTCCGGAGAGCGCAGGAACCCGTTTATGTGATTTATGGACAATGCGTACTCGTCGACGTGAAGCACGCCGTCGATGTAGTGAACGTCGTCGTGAAACAAATCGTCGGAGGCGTGAGCGGCCAACACGGCGTACAAGTGCCGGGGTTGCCGCATCGCGACCTGCAAGGCGTTGAATCCCCCCCAGGAAATTCCCCACATGCCGACGCGCCCATTGCACCACGACATGGCCGCGAGTTCTTCGATGATCTCCTCGGCGTCGCGCAGCTCAACATCGGAATATTCGCGATCGGGGAGACTCCCGAACGAGCTACCCGTCCCGCGAATGTCTACCTTGGCCATCGCGAAGCCCCGTCGGGCGAAATAGGGGTAGAGCGAATAGTCCAACCCTTTGAATAAATCGTCCTTCCGATACGGAAGCATCTCGAGGAGCGCCGGAACGGTCGCGCCTTCGGAGGCCGATTCGGGCAGGAAAAAAGTGACCGCGACTTTGACTCCGTCCGAAAGCGTTATCCAGTCGTTCTTGATTGTAAACTCGCCGAGGTCCTCGGCGAACGACTGCCTTCCGAGAACAAGCGAGATCAACGTTGCGGTCACGAACGCGATCGACCGACTCCACTTCATGCGAATTACACTCCTAGTTTTCTGTGTCAGATGGTGAAAGGATTGAGACCCCAGCGCCAAATTCCGCGGACGAAGGCCCGGGGCCCGAAGAAAAGTCCGCGTACATTCTCACCCTGCTCCACTCTACCCCACCAGAGGCAGTGCGTTTTTTCCCTTCCGGTGCGTGTGGATTTCGTCGCAGCCGTAATTACGTGAAATGCTTTTTACGTAACGGAGCGACGAGGCGGACGAGTTTGGCAGCTTTTTGAGGGTCGGATCGTTGATATCATTGGACTTAGCACCGATCGGCCCTGCTTTTTTGTGCCTTTTTTGGCGATAATTTCCCCTCAATCGCCGCTCGTTGGCGTGAATTTGCCGCCCAAACTCCCAATTTCTCCGTTTCGTGGGAGGGTGATTCCGTTGATGGAGCGCTGAGACCTTGCGCGGGTAGGCCGCGCGGGCAGGACGCTGTACGTGTTCATGTTCGTCTCCTGATGGTCGAGGTATAGATGCAATGCCCCCTATATATATGTCCA
>CAYXRK010000099.1:0-17262 GCA_964467615.1 uncultured Nitrospirales bacterium
AAGCTCTCGCCGGTAAACCGACCTACGACGAGGACGGCAACCTGGTCGAGTTTGTGCCCTCGAACTTCGTCATGGGCCTCGGCCGCATCGGCGGACGGCGCGTCGTAGTCGGCGGGGACGACTTCACCGTTCGCGGCGGCGCTGCGGATGCGCGCGTCGGCGACAAGATGGGCTACAGCGAACGGCTCGCGCTCGAGCTGCGGCTGCCGATCGTGCGCCTCGTCGATGGCACCGGCGGGGGCGGAAGCGTCAAAACCCTTGAAATCATGGGGCGGACTTACGTCCCCGCCAACCCGGCGTGGGACACCGTCGTCGAACTTATGGGCGTCGTGCCCGTCGTGAGCGCCTGCATGGGGCCGGTTGCCGGCCTCGGCGCGGTGCGCGTCGCAACTTCCCATTTCTCTCTCATGGTCAAAGGGTCGAGCCAACTCTTCGTCGCGGGCCCTCCCGTTGTCGAGCGCGGCATCGGCAAGTGGGTCGACAAGGAGGACCTCGGCGGCTCGGGAATTCACGCGCACGGAAGCGGCGCAGTCGACAACGAAGTCGAATCCGAACAGGAAGCGTTCGACACGATCCGTCGTTTCTTGTCGTACGTGCCACAAAGCGTTTACCAAGCGCCGCCGCGCGCCGAGTGCAACGACAACCCGCGCCGCCGCGAGGAAGAATTGCTTTCGATCATTCCGCGCGACCGCAAACGCACCTACGACGTCCGCCGCATCATCGATCTCATCACGGACAAGGGATCATTCTTCGAGATTGGGCGTTACTACGGCTTGCCGCTGGTCGCTGGATTCGCGCGCCTTAACGGCTTCCCGATCGGCGTCATGGCAAACGATCCGCGTCAAGGCGGGGGCGCGGTCGATGCCGCCGCGAGCGAGAAGATGACGCGCTTCGTCGACTTATGCGACACGTTCCACCTGCCCGTCGTCAATTTCGTCGACAACCCCGGGTTCCTCATCGGCGTCGAAGCCGAGAAAGCCGGTACCGTGCGCGTCGGTTCGCGCGCGCTCGCCGCCGTGTACCAAGCCACCGTCCCCTGGTGCTCCGTCCTGCTCCGCCGCGTCTACGGCGTTGCCGGCGCGGGACACGGCAACGCCCAAAAGCTCAACCTCCGCTACGCCTGGCCCTCGGGCGATTGGGGTTCGCTGCCCATCGAGGGCGGCGTGCAAGCGGCGTACAAACGCGACATTGAATCCTCGCCCGACCCGGACGCGCGCCGCCGCGAAATCGAGGACAAGCTCCGCCGCTACATGTCCCCCTTCCGCACCGCAGATGCCTTCGGAATCGAGGAAATTATCGACCCCCGCGACACACGGCCCCTCTTGTGCGAATGGATCGAAACAGCATACGATCTAGTGTTCTCGGAGTTGGGCCCGAAACGGCGCGCATGTCGGCCGTAGTCCTCCTCTTTCCGGGCTGAAAGAGAAGGTTCCTCTCTCCAAACTTCGCGCATTCAGCGCAACTGTGTCAAAGGAAAAAGATCGTGAGCGAAGCAGTCTCCAAAATTGATAGTTTTTCGTTGCAGCCCGGCCGCTGCCTGGCGGGCAAGTACCGCGTCGGCCCGATGCTCGGCAAAGGCTGGGAGGGCGAGGTGTATCACGTCACCGAGACCAACACCGGCGTCGAGCGCGCCGCGAAATTTTTCTTCCCGAAGCGCAACGTGAACAACAAATCGATCAATTTCTACGCGCGCAAACTCGACAAGCTGCGCGCGTGTTCCATCGTCATCCATTACCACACACAAGAATCGTTTAAGTTTCGCGGACACAAGATCCCGTTTCTCATCAGCGAATACGTCCACGGCGACCTTGCCACCGAATTCATCCGCCGCCAACCCGGTGGGCGCGTGCATTGGTTCGAGGCGCTCCACCTGCTGCACGCCCTCGTCAAAGGCGTCGAACAGATTCACGAGCACGGCGAGTATCACGGCGATCTACATTCGGACAACGTCATCGTCCGACGCGCGGGTGTCGGCTTCGACGTCAAAGTCATCGACATGTATCCCTGGGGACGCCGCACCGCCGAGCACGTCCTCGACGACGTCTGCGCGGTCATTCGCATTTTCTACGACGCCGTCGGAGGACGGCGGAACTACGCCAATCAGGCGCCGATTGTAAAGGACATCTGTTGCGGACTGCGCCGCGGTCTCATCGCCAAGAAATTCAAGACCGCAACCCGGCTTCGCCGCTACCTCGAAACCGTTCCAATCGAGTAGATTGGAAATTGGAGCGTTCACGACAGCGGCGGCTCAAGTTGATAGGGCCGTCCTCGCGCTCGACAGCGTCGCAGGGTTCTGGAACGTCATCGACGGCTTCCGGTTCGTCCCGCCCTTCGGCTACTCCACGCTCGACACCAACGCCGAACATGAACGTGTCCGTTCGCTCGGCTACATCGAGTTACGCTCAGTTACTAGGCCGCAATAGCCGCCAACGCAGGTCCGGTTCAAACATCGCGAAATCGTTGTCTGCAGTTATCCATTCGGCATTTAGGTCGATGGCGAGCGCGGCCAGGTACGCGTCCGGCACAAGTTTGCCTTGCGCTTGAGTGCGTTCGCACAGCGTGCGGAAAAGCGACCAATGATTGGGTCCTGGTAGCGCCCGGATCGTTCTCGGATGATCGCGAATCCTGTCAGCAAACCGAAACGCTTCATTGACCGGACTCGGTTCTGGAAAAATCCGCGGGTTTGTCACAATCCTGATGAACGAGCTCAAGACCCATTCGCTATAGAAAAAGACTTCCCCGGCCTTATGCACATTGTTGAACCAGTCCAAATAAAACCCGTGGTCCCTACTTTCGGCGCGATACGCGTAGATGGCGATGTTCGTGTCGAACAGCGTCATAAATTGTCGTCGCGAAGGTCGCCGAAGTCCAACCGTTCAAGAACTTCAGAAGTGCGATTCAAATCGATTCCAGGAAATGGCCCCGTCCCCTTAAATGTCGGGAGCTTGAATTCCTCAACCGAATCCCGAGCAGGCCCGCGATTCATAACCGAAATCAGCCCCTCGCGAACCAGGTCGGCAAACGTTCGATTCGTCTGCGCGGCGTAAATCTTCGCCTCCCGCATCAACGCGTCGTCCAGCCGTATTGTCGTCATTTTCATAAAGATATAATGACATATGTATATCTTTATGTCAAGACAGACAAATTACCAGACAAATTAACCTAGAGCCTAACTCATTCGCACGAAATAACTTACAACGCGTCCGCCACGATCTCTGCGATGTCTCGCACCTTCACACTGTCAGCCTTTCCCTCACGCGCGACACCATCGCTCATCATCGTCATGCAGAAGGGACATGCCGTCGCAACGGTCGTCGCCCCCGTCGCAAGCGCCTCTTGCGAGCGGTCTACGTTGACCGCCGTGCCGATGCGTTCCTCCATCCACATGCGCCCGCCGCCCGCGCCGCAGCAGAAACTTCCCATCCCGTGCCGCGGCATCTCGACAAAGTTCTCCGCGCCCGCCGCCTCCGCCAACACGTTTCGCGGCGCGTCGATGACGTCGTTGTAGCGCCCGAGGTAACACGAATCGTGATACGTCACTTTGCCATTGGTCTGTTCGCCGGCCAGTTTCGGCTTTATGCGCCCCTGATTGATCAGGCTATTGATGAATTCCGTGTGGTGAATCACTTCGTAGTTCCCGCCGAATTGCGGAAACTCGTTCTTAATTGAGTTAAAACAATGCGGACACGTCGTCAACACCTTCTTGACGCCGTAGTTATTGAACGTCTCCACGTTCTTTTGCATCAGCGTCTGCGCGAGCATCTCGTTGCCGATGCGTTTCGCGCTGTCGCCGGTACACGATTCCTCCGCGCCCAATATCCCGTAGCGAACGCCCGCCTCGTCCAGGATTTTCGCGAACGCGCGGCTCACCTTGATGTAGCGCTGATCGTATGACCCCGCGCAGCCGACAAACCAGAGGTACTCGACGTCCGCATTCTCCGCCATTGTCTTCACGTTGAGGTCCGCGCACCAATTCCCGCGTTCGGACTGCGGCAAGTTCCACGGGTTCGATTGCCCCTCGACGTTGCGCATCGCGTTCTGCGCTTCCTCCGGGAAATCCCCCTCCATCAGCACGCGCCCCTGCCGAATTTTGATCAGCTTCGTCATCGGCTGTATTTCGACCGGACACGCTTCCTCGCACGCCCTGCACGTCGTGCACGCCCAGAGCACGTCTTCCGAAATTATGTCGCCGTAGAGCGCCTGCGCAGGCACTGCATCCGGGTCCTTCAGCAACGCCGGACCCACATCCAGGATGTGCTGCTTGATGTCGAGAATCACCTTCTTCGGGCTGAGCGGCTTGCCCGTCCAAAACGCGGGGCACGCATCCTGGCAGCGGCCAGCCTCCGCGCAGGACATAAAGTCCAGTAGTTCCTTCGCCGTGAAATCCTTAATCGTGACGACGCCGAACTTCTCCGCGTTCTCGTCTTCAAGGTCCAGGTTGTCGATTAGGCCCTTCGCGTGCGGCTCGCGGAAGAAGAGGTTCGGCAGCGCGGTCACCACGTGCAGATGCTTTGAAAACGGGATGTACATCAGGAACCCGAGCACGACCACGTTGTGCAACCACTCGAACCCCATGAACGCGTACTCGTAGTTCCTGCTCGTGTAAATCGTCGGCGCGTCCGCTCCGACAATTTGGTCCCGCAACAAAGCGCTGAAGGGCGTGAAGCCCGGCCGCGGATCCACCACTCGCATGCCGTACACCGCGACGATGATCAGCACGATCAGCCCGAGAATGAGCAGCGCGTCCAACGTGTGGTGCAAGTCCGACTGTAGCCGCTTCGGTTTGATGATGAGCCTCCGGTACAGCGCAATCGCGATGCACGCCAGTACGATCACGCCGAAGAAGTCTTGCAGTGTATTCATGAACGGCCACACCGGGCCCATCCACGAGAAATCGAAATGCCCTGGCCACACGCCGTTGATCAGACCCTCGAGCGTCCCATACGTGATGACCCAAAATCCCCAGAAAATGAAAAAGTGCCCCCACCCCGACGGCACCCGGACCACCCGCGTTTGACCGAATCCTTTGACTGCCACGTCCCAAAGCCGTCGCGGAATCTCATCCAGCCCCAGCGTCCCCTGCCCGAGGTTCACGAGCCTGTAGATGTGGTACATCCGCAAGATAAACACAGCATGCGCAACAACAATCAGCGCGAGCAGCAGCGAACTACTGACCAGTTCCATGGGCCTCTCCTTGGGCAAATGATCGAATGCGAGCGCGAGACACAACAATTTGTCTGATTACTGCTCCCAAACGCAAAATCGTCAACGATCGTCCGGCGATTCAGACAGTATCGCTCGAAGTTCCGGAAGGACTGTCGGGAAGTCGTCATTGATCGTATCCCACACGACTTCAAGATCGATTCGGTCGTACTCGTGTATCAGCACATTTCGCATCCGTTTCATCAAGCTCCACGGTATTCGGGGATGCGCACGTTTGACTTCAGCAGGTATATGGACTGTCGCCTCACCAATGACCACAAAACTCGATACTATCGCGAGCATCGTCTTGGTGTCGCCTCGGAGCTGATCCAGTGACATTCCTTCGACGAATTGTTGGATCCGCTCGATGCTCTCGATAATGTGGAGGATCCGGAGCTTCCATTGCCTTACAGGCATGGAACCGCCTCTCCGTATATCTGTTCCTTCAATTCATCCAACACCGCGCGCCGCAGAACAAGATCGACGCGGTCCGTTTCAAGGATTTGCTCCAGAAACTCCTGCACTCCGTAGAACGTGAACAGCCCGACCGATCGCGAAAAGGTCACAAGGATATCGATGTCGCTGTCGTCTGTCGCCTCGTCCCTCGCGGCCGATCCAAAAAGTTCGAGCGACGACACGCCCATGTCCTCAAGCTCGGCCCTGTGCTCGGCAATTCGGCGGAAAATCTCAGCGCGCGCAAGTCTCGGCATGACAAAGTCCTCAACGCAATAGAGGATACTCTACAGATGTCATTCTGAGCGAAGTGAAGAATCTCTACCCACTCGCCCGCTTTGTCCCCGAGTCAGATCCCCGGTAGAGATTCTTCACTTCGCTCAGAATGACAAAGTCGTCGCTACTTCGCCAGCACCTTCTTCGCCTCTTCCGTCAGCACTGGCACCACCTCGAACAAGTCGCCGACAATCCCGTAGTCGCAAATCTTAAAGATATTCGCCTCGGCGTCCTTATTGATAGCCACGATAATCCGCGAAGTCCGCATCCCCGCCTGGTGCTGAATCGCCCCGCTGATTCCGCACGCGATATACAGGTCCGGGCTGACTACTTTGCCCGTCTGCCCCACTTGATGCGAGTGGTGAATCCACCCCGCATCGACCGTCGCCCGGCTTGCGCCCAGCGCCGCGCCAAGCACGTCGCACAGTTTGCGCAGCACGTCAAAATGCTCCGGCGCGCCAAGTCCACGCCCTCCCGACACGACGATTTTCGCTTCCGTCAATTCCACCGTTCCCGCCGCCGCCTCCGCAACGTCCTTAATCACCGTGCGCAGATCGAACGCCGGCATCTCCCGCTTCACCGTCTCCGGAAGTGCATCGCCCTCGCGCTCGACCGGCGAGACATTTGGCCGCAACGACACCATCGCCGGGTCGTCCTTCACGCGAATGTCCGACACGATCTTGCCCGCATACATCGGTTTCTTTGCGACAATCCCGTTGTCCCAATCGACATCGACGCAATCCTGCGCGAGTTCGACCCCCAGCCGCGCCGCTACCGAAGCACAAAATTCCTTCCCCAACAGCGACGACGACCCAATGATCACCTTCGCGCCCAGTTCCTTCGCGAGGTCCCGCACGATGGGCACGTATCCATCGCTCGAGTAATGTCCGAGCTTTTCGTTTTCATACGCAAACACCTTCGCAATGCCCAGGCCCTTGAGTTGGTTCACCTGGTCCTCGAGCGCTCGCCCGATATACACGGCGTTCAGCGACATCCCCGCCTTCTTCGCGATCGTGTTCGCCTTCGACGCCGCCTCCAACGCACAATTCTTCAACTCACCCCGCTGTTCCAACAACACCAACACGCTCATCACGACGTCCCTTTATTGGCTCGTGTGCATAGCACACTATCGGTTTTTCTGCTACCTTCTCTTTTCGAAAAGAAAATACGGGGCTATAGCACCTTCTCTTCCTCACGAAGGATCGACAACAACTTTTTCACCCGCTCGCCCGTATCGCCGTCCAGGATTTTGTTTAGCCGGTCCTGTCGCGGCAGCGACAACGCCTGCACATCGATATGCGACGCCAACTCATCCGCATTCAGCCCGAGGTCCGCGAGACCGAACTCCTTAATTTCCTTCTTCTTCGCCTTCATGATATTCGGCAACGTCGGATACCGCGGTGTATTGATGCCCTTCTCGATCGTGAACAGCGCCGGCAACGTCACATCAATCGTGTAATGCCCGCCCTCCACCTCGCGCACCACCGTCGCGGCCAGTCCGGTAAGTTCGAAATCGCTCACCACCGACGCATGCGGAATCCCCATCAACTCCGCGACACGCTCGGGCACCTGCGAAGCGTCATCATCCACCGCCTGCTTCCCCGCGAAGATTAACTCCGGCGATTCGGTCTGTAGCAACTTCGCCAACGCCTGCGCGATGCCCCGCCCCCGAAACTTGTTGACGTCGTCCACCTTCAGAAACAGCGCCCGATCCGCGCCCATCGCCAGCGCTGTGCGGATGGTTTCCTGCGTGCCCTCCGGCCCCATCGTCACCGCGATGACCTCCGCCGCCTTCCCGGCCTCCCTCGTCTGGATGGCCTCCTCCAGCGCGTACTCGTCATACGGACTCATCACGAACTTCAGCCCCGTGAGATCGACCGACTTATTGTCCGAACCAATCTTGAACACTGACGCCGTGTCCGGCACCCGCTTAAACAACACCGCGACTTTCATGCAACTGTCCTCTAGTTCAACAAATGGAAAACGAAATAGGGCCAGGAAACGGCCCACGAACCAACTCAACAAGGAAATTAGTTAATAGCATAACATTCGGCCGCAGCCCCCTCCAACCCCCAAACGTCGTTCAATGTGCGAGGTCTAAAGGCGAACGAAATCGCGCGCTCTGTGTCGCACTACTCACTTCGAGTTCGGCTTTCGACGTTGAACTTCGAACCTTGACCGTTTTTTGCCAACCGTCCAACGCCTCTCCCGCCTCCCGTGCGATGTTCTCATTCGCGTGATTGGCCTCGACCCATTCCAAATACCGGTACGCCTCCGGCGTGTGCGCTTCGTCCCGCGCGAACCCCGTCGCCCAGTTCGTGTTCAGCGTGAGCATCCGTGGATCCTGTAGACGATCCAACGCCTCGTCGTAGCCGTGCCGAAACGCGAGTATCCCCAACACACGCGCTATCCCAGCTTCATCCTCCGTGCCCGGATTGAGAAGTGCCTCATCGATGTCCGCGAGGATGCTATCCACAAGCGGCGCGATCTCGTCTTTCGACAGATTCTGCACGTGCTCCCCGTAACTGCTAACTCCCGGCTGTTGTTCCTCCGGCAGCGATTTGCGCTGTTTCAGCAACGAGTTCAACGCCCGCGGCGTATACTCGTACTCTGCGGCAAGCACCGGGTACCTCGCCGCCAGATCGGCGTCGGGGTCTTGTTCAGGCGCTACAGTTTCCTCGACTTCCGGTTGGCTCGACACTTCTTTCACCAACTGTTTTAACGCCCTCTGCTGCCATTCCCCGCGCTCCGCCCGCAGCGTGTCGAGCTCCGCCCGCATCGCCTCCGTGTCCGCCGAATCCACGCCATCGGCAGGAAGCGGCGCGCTTTCCACAAATCTCACCGGCGAATCAGGGACGACCCTCGTTGCATCGGTTCGCCACCGCAGCCCCAACATATACGCCCCCGCCAGTGTCGCTACCCACACAAGCCCAAACGCCAATAGCAGCCTCGTGTTCATTAGCAAACCCTCCGCCTACCCATATAATCCTCGTCGAGATTGTTTGGTTTCATACAATCCGCCACTGTGGAGGAACCTTCGGCACCCAGAGTATTCTCGCTCCGATGTGGAACCTGAAACCATGACGGACCCCGCCGCCCGTGCATTCTTCGACGCAACTGTAGAACGCATCGACGTTGGCGCGTCGCGAATCGCGTTGCGGCGTTTCGGCAGTGGCCCGCCGCTGTTGCTCGTTCACGGGTTTCCGCTTTCAGGCTTCACGTGGCGCAAAGTCATCCCGGAGCTTTCCAAACGCTTTACCTGTTACGCGCCAGACCTCCCCGGGCTCGGCGAATCGGAATGGACGCAAGCAACCGACTTCAGTTTTCCCGGCCAGGGCCGCACCCTCAAGGCGCTCGTGGATCGTCTCGGCTGGGAACGATACAGCGTGCTTGCCCAGGACACCGGCGGCACCTTCGCGCGCTACCTCGCGCTGGCGGACATCCCGCGCGTTCACAAGCTCGCCCTGATCAACACCGAGATGCCGAACCATCGACCCCCGTATATTCCGCTCTATCAATTCCTCATGAAACTGCCCGGCGCGAAGGCGCAATTCAGACTGCTCATGAAGTCGCGAACGTTCCTACGATCCGCCATGGGCTTCGGCGGATGCTTCCATGACCTCTCGCTGATCGACGGCGATTTCCACGAAAACGTGATTGCCCTGCTCCTCGCGTCCCGCGAAAAAATGGAGGGCCTGCGCCGCTACCTGTGCGGCGCGCTATGGCCCCCGGTGGACGCACTCGAACGCGAACACTCCAAACTCACCATGCCCGTCCGCCTCATCTGGAGCGCCGGCGACCCGACCTTTCCCGTCGGCCTAGCGCGCAGAATGGTCGCGCAATTTCCGAACGCCGACATCGTTGAAATTCCCGGCGCGAAGTTGCTTATTCACGAAGAGAAGCCTAATGAGGTCGCGAACGCTGTCCTCGAATTTCTTGGCTGAAGAAGCAGGCGTATCGGAATGTAGAGATTCTTCACTTCGCTCAGAATGACATTTGGTAGGTCCTTTGTTTCCGCGCAGGGACTTGCGTGTCTCGCTTCGGCTATGCTTTCGCGCCTATGAAGTATCTGACCTTTCGAAAGGAAGACAGATGGGGCATCGGATGTCTCATCGGCGACCAAGTGTATTCATGGGCGCACGCATCCGGCGATCCTCGGAACTCCGTTTGGTTGGTCAGTTGCATGAGTGTCAATTTGATTGAGTACCAAGAACTTCCCGACATCGGCGAGATCAAGCTCCCTGCACCGCTCTCCTCCCTCACGCTTGGCCCCGTCATTCCCTACCCACCCAAATTCCTCGCCATCGGCCTCAACTACGCCGACCACGTCGCCGAGACCGGTCGCGAAAAGCCCCAATTCCCCGTCGTCTTTAACAAACAGCGCACCTGCGCCAACGGTCCCTACGCGGACGTGTACAAACCCCGCGAAACCGAAATGCTCGACTACGAAGGCGAACTCGCGTTTGTCATTGGCCGTCGCTGCCGCCGCGTTTCTGCCGCAGATGCGCCGAAGGTCATTGCGGGCTACACCATCGTCAACGACGTCAGCGTGCGCGATTGGCAGCGCCTCGCCCCGACCCTCACGCTCGGCAAATCGTGGGACACGCATGGCCCGATGGGCCCCTGGCTCGTCACCCCCGACGAACTCGGCGACCCGCACAACCTCCCCATCCGCACCTACGTCAACGGTGCGCTCCGCCAAGAATCCAACACCCGCCATCTCATGTGGAATTGTTACCAACTCGTCGAGATTCTCTCCACCGTCTTCACCCTCGAACCCGGCGACGTGATCGCCACCGGCACCCCCGCCGGTGTCGGCATGGCAATGGATCCGCCCACCTTCCTCAACGCCGACGATGTCGTCCGCGTCGAAATCGACGGCATCGGCCACATCGAAAACCGCATCATCGACGAACCCGAGCCGCTCTCGTTCATCGACGGCGACTAGGCGCCAAGTTTGCGTCACCCCGTGCCATCGCCATACCCGAAAAGAGTGGAATAATGACGGCCCCCGAAACAGCATGCTAGAATCGCAGCGTATCGAGAGTGGCGCCATGCATTCGGCCCAAGAATTCATCAACACGACTCGCCGCGAGTTCCTCGCGACGGCCGCCGGTGGTATCGGCGGCGTGGCGCTGGCGAGCCTGCTCAAAGCGGACGGCGTGCTCGCGGGCGAAAAAGACGTTGATGTCGTCAACCCTCTCGCGCCGAAGCGGCCGCCCTTTGACGCGAAGGCGAAGGCCTGCATCTTCATCTACCTCGAGGGCGCGCCGAG
Organism: uncultured Nitrospirales bacterium; assembly: GCA_964467615.1. Classification (GTDB taxonomy): domain Bacteria; phylum Hydrogenedentota; class Hydrogenedentia; order Hydrogenedentales; genus CAYXRK01. The sequence continues at coordinate 11,207 of CAYXRK010000099.1, forward strand.
CCAAATCGATCTGTTCGATCCGAAGCCGGTCTTGATGAAGCACCACGGCGAACCCCTGCCGCAGGAAATGACGGACAAGGTCCGCTTCGCATTCATCCAAAAAGAGTCCGCGGTGCTCATGGGCTCGCCGCGCAAATTCGTCAAGTACGGACAAAGCGGCATCGAGATGGCCGACCTCCTCCCTCACATCGGCTCCTGCGCGGACGACCTCTGCCTCATACGCTCGATGCACACGGAAGCGTTCAATCATCACCCCGGCCAACTTTTCATGAACACCGGCGTGCCGACGTTCGGTCGCCCCAGCGTCGGCTCCTGGCTGAACTACGGCCTCGGCACCGAATCGCAGGACCTCCCGGGCTACGTCGTCCTCAGCGCCGGCCGCGGCACCTCCGGCGGCGCGACCAACTGGACCAGCGGTTTCATGCCCTCGACCTACGAAGGCGTCCTCTTCCGCAACGAGGGCGAACCGATCCTCCACCTGAACAACCCGAACGATCTTCCGCACGATTGCCAGCGCCGCGGGCTCGACGCCATCGGCGAACTGAACCTGCTGCACTACGAACGCACGCTCGACCAAGAAGTCCTCTCGCGCATCGCGTCCTACGAACTCGCGTTCCGCATGCAGTCCGCCGCGCCCGAGCTGCTGGATTTCTCCGATGAGTCCCCAGAAACCCTCGCCATGTACGGCGTCGACCGCGAGGAAGGCGATTCGAAGAAGTGGCGTAACGGCGGCGGCGACGAGTTCGCCGGCTTCGCGGCCAACTGCCTATTGGCGCGGCGGCTCGTCGAGCGCGGGGTCCGTTTCATCAACATTTTTCACGCCACGTGGGACCATCACGAAGACATCAACGAGCGCCTCGATTTCAATTGCCGCATGGCGGACCAGCCCGTCGGCGCGCTCATCAAGGACCTCAAGCAGCGCGGCCTGCTCGACAGCACCATGGTCGTCTGGGGCACCGAATTCGGCCGCACGCCACTGGGTGAAAACCGCGCGGGCCGTCCGGCGAACGTCATCGGCCGCGACCATCACCCGTTCGCGTTCTCCATCTTCTGCGCGGGCGGCGGCATCAAGGGCGGCACCGTCATCGGCGAGACCGACGAACTCGGCTGGAACATCGTCAAGGACCCCGTCCACATCAACGACTTCCACGCCACGCTGCTGCACTGCTTCGGCTTCGACCACCTCAACCTCACCTACCGCTACCAAGGCCGCGACTTCCGCCTCACCGACGTCGCCGGCAAAGTCGTCCCGAAAATGCTGGCGTAGCCCGGCGCGTGAGCGTGATCTAACGCGTGAAAAGGGTCGCGTGTTGCGCAAGCTCGGCGGCCTTCAGCTTTTGCCCCGCTTTCGCCAGTTCAGGATCGTCAGTGGACTTTGGCCACCCCACGATATTGGCATGTCGCGGCGGAGGTTCTTTCGCGATAACCTCTAACCGAGCATCCCTGACGCGTAGCGCCTTGAATAAGGCGGCCCCGTGCAGCCTGCGCTCATCGACAAGGTGTTCGTGGCCAATTTGCCACAATAAGTCAAGTCGTTCGCTACCGTGACGAAATACGGATGTTTCGCCATTCTTGGGGTTTGGAAGGAAAGCGGCGGGCTTTACCATCTTCGCATTGAACTGACTGGAGGACGTGAGGAACCTCGCGAGGTCCTCATCATCGTTAACCCGTTCAGGCAACCCGGAGGGGAGCATTTCCATGGTTCATTATTGCAGTGATGCCTTCGAGAATCCGGGGCGGAATTCTCTCACCATCGAAGTACGCGACAGCGTGCTCCTTATCTGTCCCGTCGAGCCACGCATACGCCAGCCGATTGTTGATCCCAACGCTCAGGGAAAACAGTCGATTCTTCGATTGAATCCAGTCCAGAGAAATCGACCCATCCGGCTCTGGCGCAAATTCCGGAAGCACGACGCCTTGCGGGAGCGCACGCACGAAACTCTCTGCCAAGCGAACGGCCAGCGGGTCGACTGCACAGGCCCCATCACCGTCCCAACCCTCGTCAGCGCATTCGTTCGCGAGTTCCCTCAATCGAGAAATGGCTTCGGATTTTCCCCCGAACAGCGCCTGCGATCGCTCCTCGGCTTCTACGACGGCAGCGACCGCTTTGCGTCCCACCTTCGCAGCAGCAGAAAAGGCGCTACCAAGCTGCAGAAACGCGTTCAAGGCGGGGTATCCGAGCGAAGGCCGTGCTATTGAAACAGCTTGAGACATTCCTCTGTAAGAGTATCCCTAAAAATCCGGTTCTTCAAGGTCCGTAGTGACTGAATTCTAGAGAGAATGAACGGCCAGTCCTCGGGTTCCGTTGAGGTAGGACTCACCACCGTTATGTCGAAGATTACAGGGTGTACTTCAAGTTCGCCTGGTTCTGAGGTCAAGACAATGTTGACCTCATGTCCCGTTTCGGTCTCCACGGCAGAGTGTTGATTAAGAAATCCGACGAAAGTAAGTCCTAACTCATCGGGAAGGCGAGGGCCGATTCTAAGATAGTCGTTCAGCTCGACAAGACCTTCCCTTCGCGGTAGCGAAAGTCGGTTGATGTAACGCAGTCGGACGGATCGTATCCGAATTGGGCAAGCGAGCCCGACAAACAATCCCCATGTACGCTCGATCTCCGGCAAATAATCGTCGAGGCCCGAGTATCGAGCGAGACGATTGAAAGAATAGCCCTGCCGCCGGATCTGTACCACTTGCTTCTCGTCGGCACTTAGAAACTGGAACGCGTGAATCCCACGCCGTCTGAGTGTATTCGGAGGTTCGCCTACCTTGATCTCAAATTCGACCTCATCCATGTATTGGATCTGAAAATTCGGATACTCGACCCGAAAACAATCGCGCGCCGGCATTTCTAACGCGGTGAACTCCGGGGAGGGCGGCAGGTCACACTCGATGTCAAGAACCGCCTCAACTATCGGCGCATTGGCAAGCTTTAAGTCTGACTCGCTCATAGTGCTTCCCGTCGGGCGAATATTAGGCGGAAGAGTGGAGCGCGTCAACAGACCGAGCCTCCAACCAAACCCTGGCGGGGTCTCCTACTCCTCCACAGCCGCCGAATCCTCGCTGCCTGCCCCCGCGCCCTCTTTGGCCATGGATTCCCGCGCCAGCCGCTCACACATCGAAACCCACTGCTCATCGGTCATGCCGTCGAATTCCTCAGACACGATGGCGTCCCGGCAAAGGGCCTGCTCCCGTTGCGAACTCTCCGTTTTACGGTTACTGCGGTCCGGCGATACGCCCTTTGTGCTGCTCATCGCGCACCCCGCTTCATCGCATGCGCCAGGTCGAACGCACGGCCGATATCACTCCGATCACTCGGGGCAACTGTTCGCGAAGCGACGGTCACGCTGTCCCCTGAGAATCGTCGGGGGGACTTGGATCCGACCCTTGCTGCTCGTTCTTCGACGTGTCTTTCTGGTGCTGTCTTCGTAGCCGTTTCTCCTCTTGCTTCTTCTGCTTCGCCAGTTCCTTTTGTCGTTTCTGGTGACCGTAGTTGGGTCGCGCCATCGTGTTGTCGCCTCCAAGGGCCGGATGTAGGGATTACCTGCGGGCCGCCGCCGATCGGCGATCCTAGTGTTAACCGAGAAATAGGCGTGTTGTCGTCACCTCGGCGATACGCCAAACAAAGGAAACGGACTTGCCCCGGGGACAACGAGCCACGACTGGTTCGCGTCAAGCACCGATGTAAAGAAGGCAAGCAGCCTTGCGAACAATCATGCGAGCTGAACAACGCTGCCGCGCGAAACATCTTCGATATTGAAACCATACACGATCCGCGGCGCGGAATCCATCAAAATCACCGCGAATCCGTCCACATTCCGGATCGCCCGGCCTCAATTGAACCACAAAATTCTCAGCTCGCGACTGAATATCTGTTGTGGTGACTCGGAATTTGCGGGGCATTCCTCGCGGCCAAAGCGCAAAGCGGCGACATCTTTGTAGTCCGTTGCGGCGAACGCGCCTCCCCTGCGGAAGCAGAGATGAGCGACAAGATTGCTTCGACCCGACTCTACATCAAGCCTCATCGGGGCGAAAGAACGTGGTGGATTCAACGATGAGTCGCTACAGCTGACAGTGGTAGCATTCCCGTCCCATCGAATTGCGGAGGAACCATGTCTCGGTTGACGGTAGATAAACTGGTCAGCAAGGCCTTGCACGAAGATATCGGTTCGGGCGATATTACGGCCGCGCTCACCGTGCCGAAGGACGCGACCTGCTGGGTGCGTCTCATGGCGAAGAGCGGCGGCGTTATTTCAGGTATCGTGCCGTTTCGCCGCGCGTTCGATTTTGCCGGGGCCAACGTCTCCGAATGGACAGGCCCCGAAGACGGCGCGCGATACGGAAAAGATCAGGAACTCGTGTCATTCCGCGGCGCGGCGCGCGGAGTGCTGGCGGCGGAGCGGACCGCGCTGAACTTTTTGCAGCATCTGTCCGGCGTGGCGACGCTGACCTCCAAGTTCGTTAAGGCGCTCGAGGGTTCCAAGGCGCGAATCTGCGACACACGCAAAACGACCCCGCTGCTTCGAGCGCTCGAGAAGGCGGCGGTCGTCCACGGCGGCGGCGTGAACCACCGGACCGGTCTATACGACGGCATACTCATTAAGGACAACCACATCGCGGCGGTTGGCGGTCTCGAGGAGGCCGTTCGCCGGGCGCGCGGCAGCGCCCACCACCTCTTGCGCGTCGAGGTCGAAATCGCGTCGCCCGCGCAGCTTGAGACTGCGATCGCGGCCGGCGCGGACGTAATCCTCCTCGACAACATGTCACTCGCCGAAATACAGGAAGCAGTGACCGCCGCGGACGGTCGCGTATTACTGGAAGCGAGCGGAAACGTTTCGCTCAAAAACGTCCGCGCTGTGGCGGACACGGGCGTGGATTTTATTTCCGTCGGCGCGCTGACGCATTCCGCGCCTGCGGCGGACCTGTCATTGCAAGTCGTGCTCGAGTAGGAAAATCGAAACAATTCACGGGAGAGGGACCGATGGCTGAGAAAAACCGGCAGATTTTTGTGGTGAAGTTGCCCAAGGGACAGCTCGACGAGACGACGTTCGAGTCGCGCGAATCCGCAGCGCCGGAACCCGGTGACGGCGAGGCGCTCGTGCGGACGATTTACCTATCGCTCGATGCCGCCAACCGCGCCTGGATGCAAGGCGCGACCTACAAAGCGCCCGTGCTCGAGGGTGAGGTCATGCACGGGGGCTGCATTGGCCGGGTCGTGAAATCGAATGCGCCGGGGTTGCGCGAAGGCGATATCGTCGAGTGCATGAGCGGCTGGCAGGAATATTCGCTGCAACGCCCGCAGACGGCCATGAAGCTGGAACCCAAAGGCCCGCTGACGCACTACATGTCGGTGCTCGGCGTCACCGGCCTGACCGCGTACTTTGGCCTGCTCGAAGTGGGCCGCCCGAAACAGGGAGACGTGTTGGTCGTGTCCGCGGCGGCTGGCGCGGTGGGAAACGTGGTCGGCCAGATCAGCAAGATTAAAGGCTGCCGCGTCGTGGGCATCGCCGGATCGGACCCCAAATGCGAGTGGCTTAAAAATGACCTCGGTTTCGACGAAACGATCAACTACAAATCACAGAACGTCGCGGTGAAGTTGCGGCGGCTTTGCCCCGACGGCATCGACGTCTACTTCGACAACACCGGCGGCGACATCCTCGAGGCCTGCCTCTTTCAAATGAAGATGCACGGGCGGATTGCGTGTTGCGGCGTCGTCTCGCAGTACGACACGGCCACCCCCGCTGCGGGCCCGCGCGGCGTGCCGGGGCTGCTCGTGGTGAAACGTCTCCGCATGGAAGGGTTCATCGTCATGGACTACTACTCGAAGCGCGAACAAGCCATCACGGAAATCGCCGGCTGGATCAAGCAGGCATGATCCTCGAATCGACGCTGACCTGTCCGCCGATCCAGGACCAGCGCGGCGGCTGCGCCAAGAGCTGAGATGCGCTGCCTGACCGACGCCTGGAACGCCCATGAAGCCGAGCTGCGCCGCTTCCTGCGCCATCGTGCGCGCGGCGAGGCCGAGGGCGACGATCTGCTGCAGGAGGTTTTCCTGCGCG
>CAYXRK010000100.1:0-17149 GCA_964467615.1 uncultured Nitrospirales bacterium
CGGATCATGTGCCCGCAGTTGCGCCGGGGACGCTTACGGTTGTGGGGTGGTGTTGGCTTTGGCGGGTTGTCCGGCGCCGGTTATCGAGAGCGTATCGCCGGATCATGTGCCCGCAGTTGCGCCGGGGACGCTTACGGTTTTGGGGCGAGGGTTCGCCGAGGGCGCGACGGCGACGTTTACGTCCAGAGGCAAGGGACTACAATCCGAAGCCGTGCCTACGCAGTTCGTTGACGCGACACGATTACTCGTCGAGGGTCCCGTTTTCGAGCTGACGGATGACACGGATATTTCGCTGACGATAGCGAATCCGGATGCGCCGGCGCGTGTCTCGAATGCGGAGATCGTTACGTATCTTGTTCCGCCCCGCATCGACGCGTTATCGCCGGCGACGCTTCGCGGGAGCATCGTCGAGGAGGTCTCGGTCACTGGCGCGAACTTTCGAAATGGCGCGCTTTACGTGTGGAGCCTGAACGGTTCCACAGTAGGCAGCGGCACGCTCCAACTGGATGATGCGGGACACGCCCGAATTCAAAGTCCATCGCTTCCGGATTTGGGGTCCGATGGATCGCTGACGTTACTCATTACGAACCCTGAAGGCCAGTTTGCCGGCGCGACTGTCCCGGTGACGGCCCCGCCACGCATCGATTCGATTGAACCCGTAGAACTGCGCGCGACGGTCCCGTTGGACGTGGCGATAACAGGCGCGAACATCGATGCCGACGCTTCGTATGAATGGCTCGTCGATGGAAAGGTGATCGCGAGCGGAACGGTGGCGCAGAGTGAAGGAGGCGTGACTGCGGGGTGGCCAGGAGTGCTTGGCTCTGAGGGTGACGATGTGATGGCGCTGCGCGTGACGAATGCGGACGGGCAGTTTGGGACGGCCCTTGCGGTGTTGCGCGCGCCGCCGACGGTCTCGACGGTTGTTCCGTCGGAGCTACCAGCGACGATAGCGTTTACGGTGACGATCGAGGGGAGAAATTTCGACAACGGAGCGCGCGTGACGTTCATTCGAGAGTCGAACGGCGAGGAGATTGGGACGGTACCGGCCGCGTTCGATTCTGATATCGAGACAGGCATCACAACACTCACGTTGACCACGCCGCCAATTGTCGAAACGCTTGCCGCGCCCGAAATGGTGCGAGTGGTCGTCACGAACCCGCTGCCAGACGGGCAGGTGTCGGAGGACGTTTCGGCGCTCGTAAAAGCAATTGGCCGCGTGACGTATTTCCCGCCGCCTAGCTTGGATGCGCCTGAAACACCGAACCCGGATCGGATGGTGGTCCCGTCCACGCTCAGCGTTACTGCGCCTGGGCGCAGTCTGACCATTACCGGGGCGAACATTCGGCCCGGATCTAGCGTGACGTTCATTGACGAATTCGGTGAGGTGGTCTCGGAGACCGCGGCGGAAGTTCCATTGCCGCCAGACCAGCGGGTTTCGAGGGCGTTGACGGTCGAGGCCCCAGTTATCGATGCGCCGGATCACGAACGGTTGGTGAACGACGCCGAGCTAACGATTCGCGTGACGGATCCGCAGGGTCAGCTCGCGGACACGGAATTGATCGTGTTGATGATCGCGCCGCCATTTGCGGATACCTTTACTCCGCGCGACGTGACCGCGTCGGTGGGGAACGCGTTCGAGATCGTGGGAAGGAACCTTTCGAGCGGGATGAGCGTTACATTTTTTGTTGCTGCAACCGTTGAACCTTTGAGAACAATCGTCCCGGTGTATACGGAAATCGCGCCGGGACCTCCAGCAATTGGCCGCTTGGACGGAACCAATCCAGTGCGGACGGGGCTCCCCTCCCCCACTCCGGTCACAGTCACGGTGACGAGGGCAGATGGACAGGTGAGCGCGCCGCTCGACGTTGTATATGTTCCTGGACCGAGTATCGACGCTGTCACGAACACGTTCGGAAATTTGACGGAAGTCCCGGCGATTTTCCCGACGACCGTGAACATTCTGGGGACGAATTTCCAGAACGGCGCGGCAATCGAATTCCTGCTGCCGGACTGGACACTCTTGACACCGAGAGCTGCGAACGACGTTAACACTTCGTTTCAGAGCGCATCGACATTGTCGGCCCGGACTTGGCCGAGTGCATCGGGGCAACTCGCCGCCGATACAGAAATCACCGTGGTGGTGACAAACCCGGACGGTCAATCCACGCTGGCGACGGCAAAGCGTCGCGGGGCGATTCGTTATCAGGCCGAACCGGGAATCGAGGGAATCGCTTCGAGTCCTCCGGAGGATCCGAGCGAAGACTATGTTGGCTGGATCGATGGCCGAATTCCGGCGACGATCCCTACGACGTTTACGATCACCGGCTGTAATTTCGCCGCGGCGACCCCGCTAAAACCGGTCGCGGTGTTTCGTCGCGCGTCCGGATTGGTTTTGGGATCGGTGGCGCTGACTGTGCTCGGCGATGGGGGTGTCCGCGGCCTTTCGCCGAGAATCGAGAATCTCGTGACCGATGAAGTCGTCACGGTGAGTATCGTCGATGCGTATGGCCAGCCGTCGGCGGACGTTACGGAGACTTGCCGTGCCAGCTCTACGATTCTTTACAGCGCGCCGCCGATGCTGGAGAGTTTCGAGACTACCTTCGTGGACCATTTGGGCGAGACGGTTACGGACACCGATGTGGCGCCCGCGACGATTTCCGTGGCGTTCTCGCTTTCCGGGTCGAATTTTCTGCAGGGGGCGACCGCGGTCGTGCGGCAAGTTTGCGGAAATCCGGACGCGCCTATCCCCACGCTGGATGGACTGCGGATTCCGCTCACGATCCTTGCGCCCGGCGAGGCAACGGGAATGACGCCGATGTTGCCGACGTTGGCCGACACGTTGACGGACATAGAGATTGCGATTCGTAATCCCGATGGCCAAACCAACGCGGCGCCGTACTGCGGGATTAAGTTCAATGCTCCGCCACGGGTGACTGGGATCGTGATTGCAGGGACAGATGACCGGGCGATCATCGCGAACGGGCCGTTCCGAAACGACCACACCGGTCTGAATGGCCTACCGATTGGACTTGAGATTTCCGGCGAGAACCTCGACAGTCGCTCGCCCACGAGCGGCAACGGCGCGCTCGGCATCGAATTTTCGGGAGGAGCACTCGCAGTTGACGCCGTTGAAGACGTTGGGAGACAAGCGCGAATTGTCGATGCCTCCGCCGCCGCCACCGAATTGGGCGATAACGAGGATGGACGCATTGCGGACGTGTTCGGCTACATCGACGTAGTTCGCGTGATTGACTACACGGGACAGTCGAGTACCGTGGGTCTGCGCGACGCGCTCCTGACGGTGTTCGGGCCTTCCGCTCCGAACGAGGGGAACGCGGCAACGCTTGTGTCGGGCGATTTGAATGGAGACGGGCGCGACGACCTGGTTGATGTAGGCGTGTCGGCTACCGGGATTGTCGTGTACGTGTGGTACGGCCGGGACGTAGGATGGCGCATCCCTCCAGATGCCACACGCAGGCCGGGAACCATCGGCCTGGGCGTGACGACAGTAGGAGCGCAGCACGCGGCCATCGGTGACTTCAACGGCGATGGCTACGGCGATCTTGCGATCGGCGTGGGTGACGCGGATTTTCTCACGGGCGAGACGGGGCCGAGCTCCGGGGGAGTCGTCGTGTACCTCGGCGGACCGAATGGAATCGGAAGGGTATTCGATCGCCAAATTCTGGGCGCGAGCGCGGTGCCCTTGGCAACGAGCGGCGAAGGATTCGGGACGGCGCTTGCCGCCGGCGATTGGAACGGAGACGGGCTGGATGAATTGGCCGTGGGCGCGCCGTTGCAACGGACGGGCGAGGTGTCCGGCGTTGTTTACGTGTTTCGAGGCGCGGAAAACGCGTTCCCGTCCGATGTGGCCGATGTGGTGCTCGCGTCGCGTGGGAGCGATACCGGAGGGGCCCCGTTCGCCTTCGGCGCGTCGGTGGAGTTCGGCGATTGGAACGGGGATGGGCTCGACGAATTGTTCGTGGGCTCACCGGGCGCGGACCTGCAACCGGGCCAGAACGACGCCGGGCGCGTTGACGTGTACATCGGCTCCGCGAACGCCGACGACACAAGCGACGCGTCGATCACGGGCGAGGCCGCGGGACGAAACGCTGCATTTCCGCTCGCCGGTGACATCGATGGCGATGATGTCGCCGACTTGATCGTCGGCGCTCCGAATCTTGGGCCACGTTTCGCGGGCGGGACGGGCGCCGGGTCGGCGCGTGTCTATCTTGGGAGCCGGACGGCGCTGCCCGATCCGGTTTCGGACGCGGTGTTCACATCGAACGTGTTGCACGATGCGGCCGGATCCAGGGCGGCCATGCGCGTGGTCCCGTCAGGACGTCTATTGCTTGGATCACCGTTCTCCGTTGACGTAGGCGCGCGCGCGTTTATCCGCGCGTACTCTTGGGACACAGGGAGCTTCTTCGAGCGATCCGGACCACCGGGCGGCATCGGCTTCACCGGTGACGGCGAACTTTTCGGCGCGGCGGTCGAGGCGGTAGACGTGATGCGCGACGGCGAAGCGACTACCGATTACTTTGTGTCCGTGCGTGATGGAATTGGCGGAATGCGCGACGGGTTTCTGATGATTGTTCCGGGAGTACAAACGTCAGGAAAGTGAATTCTCGGATTCGCGCAGATGCTTGAGCAGCGCTTCGCGCTTCATTCAATTGTGACGACTTCTTGCAGCGCGTCCTCCGGTACCCCTTTCATGGCATCGGCACGCCGATCATCCAAGATTAGGGAAATAGCTTCGGCGAGACTTTCCCTGCACTCTTCCAACGTTTTCCCTTGCCCGTTCGCGCCGGGAATCTCCGGAGAATACGCGATGAACCAGTCGCCGTCTCGTTCGAAAATAGCCGTAAATTCGTTGTGCATCGAACCAGTCTCCACAACAATTCTACACGAACAGCGCTCAATGTATGTGGCGTTGGAAACTGACCGCCGCGGGAGCGGGCAACTTGATCCAACGGGTTAGCCAGTCGAGTCTGTCCGCGATTCTATCGGGTTTGTCTCGCCTCTTTTGCATGTTCCGTGCCCGTTATATTCGACGCGCGGAACAACGCTCGGTAGATCTGCCAGGAGTCGCGGAACTTATGGAAGTGCGACGACGGGTTTCCCCGTTCGTAGATCGTGCGGATGGGCGAGGGGACAATCTTGAATCCGCCTTTGACCGCGTGGACGAGGACCTCCATTTCGGTTTCGTAGCGGCCGCCTTTTAGGCGCGTCACGAGATGTTCCGCGAGACGGCGCGAGTGCAGCCTGTAGCCGGATTGCGTGTCGGGCAGTCGCCGCCCCAGCAGCCATGAAGTGACGCCTATCGTGATCCGGTTGCCAAAGCGGCTGCGCCAGGGGACGCCCGGCCCGCCGAATTCCCGCGAGCCGATGACCAGATCCGAGCTTTCCTTCGAGAACGTGTCGTAGAGGCCGGGCAGTTCGGCGGGGTCATGTTGGCCGTCGGCGTCCAGCGTAACGATACACTTGACCGCGGGGTCTTCGAGCGCGATTTTGAATCCCCGCATGAGCGCGACGCCCTTGCCGCGGTTGGGCGTTAAGGTCTCGACGCGGACCGCTAAGTCCGCGAGAGCGCTTGGTGCGCCGTCGGTGCTGCCATCATCGACGACCAGTACCCTCGGGGAAATCGCGAGGGCTTTTTCCATGACGGGCCGAAGTCGCTGGCCCGCGTTGTAACACGGCACCACAACGAGGAGAGAGTCGGGTAGTCGATCCAAGCAAACGTTCCTGGTGTCGTGAGAGTGAACTTCGTTGAGCACTTTCGGCGCCTACGCAACGTAACCCGCTCGCGTTAGGTCTCTCTAGCGTCGAGTATGACTCCCTGTGCGGCCCAATCTCCAGCGTGACGCCGGGGCGCTGATTGCGGTAACATGTGAAATTGGCCGTGCTTAGCGCCAAGACGGGTCCGCGCGGATCCGGTGTATTCAGCACGCGACTTGAAGGGAGACGGACTATGGGTCAACGAATCGTCATTGTCTCAGGGCCCGGCGCGGGGCAAGTAATTAACTTCGAAAAGGCGCTGACTATCGGACGCAGTTCGGAGAACGAAGTCGTGCTGGACGACCGCCAGGTCTCGCGCAAGCATGCGTCGGTTGAGACGACCGCGAGCGGTGTACTGCTGAAAGATCTCGGAAGCGGCAACGGGATTTTTGTGGAGGGGCGGCGCGTGCTCGAGTTCCGGCTCTCGGACGGCGCGTCGTTCAACATTGGCGATGCCCTTCTTCGCTATGAAGGAAAGCCCGATGCGGCGGCCATGTCGCCCGCGGGTTCTTCCACGGTGCGGTTTAGCGAGGACGCCGCGGGCGCGGCGAAATCGGCCTCGGCGGATGATCTGTTTAAGACCCTTTTCGCCGCGCCGGACCAAGGCACCGACAAAGGAAAACTCGAGGCGACGCAGAACCGGCTTGCCGCGATCTACAAAGCGAATCAAATCATCGCGAGTGAGCGGGATCTCAAGCGATTGTTCGCGCGCGTCGTCGACGAATTGTTCGCCTTGGTCCCTGCAAACAATGGCGTGATTCTACTCGCGGATCCCGACACTGGCGGGCTTTCGACTGCGTTTGAGCGGCGCGGGGGCAAGGAATCGGCGATCAGCGTGAGCATGAGCATCGTCAAGAAGGCGCACGAAAGCGGCCAGGCGGTGATTCTTTCCGATGCCAAATCGGAGTTTGATGCGGCAGCGAGCATCGCGACGGGAAACATCACGTCTGTGATGTGCGCGCCGTTGCGACACCAGGACGAAAAACTGGGCGTCATCTACGTCGACACGCGGGGTTCTACAAATGCCTTCGCGGATCATGACTTGGAATTGCTGGTCGCGCTGGCCGGTCCCGCGGCGACGGCGATTCGAAACGCGCAGTATGTGCAGGAACTCGAAGAGGAATTCCGGACGAGTTTGATCTTGCTGGCCCGGGCCATCGAACTTCGCGATCATTACACCGTCGGGCACACGTGGCGCGTGACCAATTTTTCGGTGACACTCGCCAGGGAACTAGGCTGGGACGAGGAGAAACTGAAGATTGTGGAGATGGGTGGCGTGTTGCACGACGTAGGGAAGATCGGCGTGCCCGACGCCGTGTTGCAAAAGCCCGGCAAGCTGGACGAAGAAGAATTCGCGAAGATGAGGGTGCACCCGGAACGCGGGGCCGAATTGATGCGGGACAGCAAGAAGCTCCAGCAGCTCATCCCTTATTGCCTTTACCACCACGAGAGGTATGACGGCAAGGGATACCCCAAGGGTCTCAAGGGCGAAGAGATTCCGATCGAGGGCCGCATTGTCGCGGTGGCGGACACGTTTGACGCGATGACGAGCAATCGTCCCTACCGCAAAGGACTCGATCCGGAGATCGCGATCGCGGAGTTGATCAAGTGCAAGGGCACGCAATTCGACCCCGAGTGCGCCGACGCGTTTGTGCGCGCGTTTCGGGCCGGGAAAATCAACCATGTCTTGCAGGTGTACCACGAGCAGGACGAGAAGAGTTTCGCGTGCCCGTTCTGCAGCACGTACATCCAGGTGCCGGAAGCGGCGAAGGTCGACGATATCTTCAAATGCCGCGTCTGTCATCGCTCCGTGCGCCTCGAACAGATTGATAACGCGTATCACGGCGCGCTAGTCGCCGAAATTGACGTCGCCGCGGAATAGACGGGGCCTATCTGGCCGGCCGCGTCGCCGCGGGGCGTTCGGACGCGGAATGGGCGGCGAACGTCCGGCGTGACACGCGGCGGTATACAGTGGTCCACCTGACGGGGGAAGGGGCGTTACATGATTCGAGTACGTTCAGGGTTGAAGTTTTGCTTGTGCATGACGTTGTTCGCGTTGGCCGCTCTGGCCCAGGACGACGTTCTGCCGGACCTCTTCTTCGACGATCAGGTGCCGCATCGCAATGAGATCGATTCGACTGCTCTGCCAGGACACGTATTGTTCCGCTTCGACACGTCGCTTCCGAACAACGGACCGGGAGAATTCCGAATTCGCGCGACGGGAACAGATATTGGCGACGGCCGGCAGACGGTGAACCAAGTCATCCAGCAGGCCGGTGGCGGTTCGCGAGAAGTGGACGCGGGAGATTTCTTGTACAACACCTCGACGCGCCGCATGGAGAACGCGGAATGGGTCCACTATAAGATTCGCGCGTTGTTGCCGGATGACGGGGTCGGCGACATCCTCGCGATCGGCGGGAAGCAAGCAGTCAACATTACGAGCAGCGCTGTGTACGACCTTTCGCGGCCCAACGCGCCGCCGCCGAACCAACGACTGGTCAGCAATGGGCCGATTCAGGGCATCTCCGTGGGATACACGGACCTGTATCCCAAGGCGCTCCAGTTCCAATGGGTCGATGTGACCGGTTTGCCGTCTGGCGAATACTGGCTGAATATCGTTGTCGATCCGATGGACCAGATTCTCGAGTCCGACAACGAGAACAATTCGACGTTGGTCAAGGTCACGCTCGATCTGCCCGACGGCGACGACGACGGCCTGAGCACCACGTTCGAGGAAGCGATCGGCACATCGCCAACGAACCCGGACTCGGACGACGACGGCGTCTCGGACGGGGACGAAGTCGGCTACGACGATGACGCGATGCACTATAACCCGTACGACCCCGATGGCAATCCGGCGGGCACGGATCTCGACGCGCTCGCTGCGGACACGGATGGCGACGGCGCGAGTGATTTGACGGAAACGACGTCGTTCGGTCTCGATCCGCTGAATCCCGATGACGGCGGAGTCATCCCGCCTGCGGAGAATCCATTCGTTCGATTCCTACTGTTCCTGCTCTCGATCCTGCGCCGCATCTTCGGGTTCTAACCGCATTCGACAGCCGAGTCTGGTTTGGGATCGCGATCTACGCACGTTTACCCTGTACTGTGGTACACAAAGGAACGGGGATCCGTGAATCGCCTTTTGGCTTTCATACGGTTGACCCGGCCGGTGTTTCTTCTCGGGCCGGTGCTGCTTCACGGCCTTGGCGCGTCGATGGCCGTGCGCGCGGGGGCACCGTTTAGTTGGGTGCTGTTCGCGCTCGGCCAGTGCATGATTACGTCGGCGCAACTCATGACGCAGTACGCTAACGAGTTCTATGATCAGGAGACCGACCGGCGTAATTCGGCGAACCGCACGATGTTCTCTGGCGGCAGCGGCGTACTCAGCCTGGGCCTTATCTCTCCCACGATGGCGGCGGTGAGCGCGATGGTGTGCGCGTCCATTGCCACGGGTGCGGCGATTTCGATCGGTTTATTTCGCCCGCCGGTTGCGATTTTGGGCGCGTGCATGATCCTCGGCGGATGGTACTACTCCGCGCCGCCGTTCAAGCTGATGAGCAGTGGTTGGGGTGAGATGTGCGCCTCGATTATTGTGGCGGTGCTTGTGCCGGTGGCCGGGTTCGTGTTGTTCGCGGGTGTGCCGAACCCCGCCGTATTCGCCGTCTGCGCTCCGCTCTTTTGCTTGCACATGGCGATGCTGCTCGCCTTCGAATTCGCGGACTTCGAGGCCGACCGCGACACCGGCAAGCGCACGCTGACGGTCCGCCTCGGCCGCCGCAATGCCGCGCACCTTCACAACGCGTCCATCGTGATTGGCTTCGGGTTCTACGGGTTGTACCGCGTTTTCGCTCCGGAATGGAGCGAGCCGCGTGCGCTCGTCTACGCCTTTCCTATCGCGGTCTGGCAGATCGTGTACGTCCGCCACCTCGCTCGCAGAAATTGGGCCGGAAGCTACGCGATCCTCACGTTCGGCGCGGTCCTGCTTTTCTCGGCGACAGCGGGACTTTGGTTTATCGCGTACCGTTGGTAACGGAGAAATATACAGCCTGGCGCGGCTTTGTTCAGTAGCTGGGTCGCCTCAGTTGGCGGACGATTTCCACGAGACTCCGCGACAGAAAGAATCCTGGAATGAACAAGGCGAACAGGACGAACCACGAGAGGAAGAACTCGGGAATCGCGTACCACCACCGAGCCTCGCGTCGGTCGAGATCGACCCGTGGACTGGGAAGGTGATAGCTAACCACCAAGTAGAGCAGAAAACCTAAACACGCCAGAGTAACATTGAGAGTCGTTGGCGAGATCCACTCTGTAAACACGAAGTAAGCCGCCGCAGCCATCAACCCGGTTGATGCGCCGACGACCAATAGAAGAGCAACAGGATTGTCGCGATACGGTGACTTGTCCATGTTGCGAGCGGCCCACTCTCAACCGATTCTGCGGCGAATTTCGTGGAACAGTTCAACGACGGAGATCGATAGAACAATGCCTGGCAGCATAAGAAGAGTCTGGTAAAACTTCCGACGATTAATATCGTCGGAAACGCTGATCGGGTGCCAGATAAGGTCATGGGGGTCGAATTTCGGCGTATCGAACAGGTAGCAAGCAAGTAGGTAAACAATGGTCCCGCAGACTACCAGAACGATATTCTTTGGTGTCGGGGGTAAGAAATACTCGAGGATCACGTAGTCAGTTCCAACCAGAGCGCCCACGACCAGGACCAGGACGAACAACAAGGCCAGCGGGTGATCCCTCTTCTTCTCGTTCGACATGACGTGGCCCTCCCAGAACTACGCCCGAAATACACTTGGCCCGCCGTTCTATTCGCCAAGGCGCTCTATAGCTTCACGACCGTGCAGGTATCCGGCACGCGGCAATCCTTTGTGGCGTTGCGAGCGTCGTAGACCAGCGGGGCCTGGTCGAGGATCGCTTGGATATCGAGGAAGGTATGGGGCGTTAGGATCGCGACCAGGTCGAACTGCGCGAATCCCGAACCGGATTCGTGGCGCGGTACGGGGCGATCCGCTATCTCGACGCGATCGACGTAGGGGTCAAGATACGAAACCTCAGCGCCTTTGCCGCGCAGAATCGAGATGATGTCGAGCGCGGGCGATTCGCGCGTGTCGCTCACGTCGGCTTTGTATGCCACGCCGACCGCGAGTATTCGGCTGCCGTTCACCGACTTGCGCCGTTTGTTCAGCGCGTCGGCGATCTTCGTGGCGACGTACTCCGGCATTCCGGTATTGACGGCGGTTGCCAATTCGATGAAGCGGGCGTTGTAGTTCATCGACTTTAGTTTCCACGACAGGTACAAGGGGTCGATGGGAATGCAATGCCCGCCGAGGCCCGGCCCTGGGTAAAAGGGCATGAACCCGAACGGCTTCGTTTTCGCGGCGTCGATCACTTCCCAGACGTCGACGTCGAGATATCCGCACATGATCGCGAGCTCGTTGACCAGGCCGATGTTGATCGCGCGAAATGTGTTCTCGAGTAGCTTGACCATCTCCGCGGCGCGCGAACTCGACACTGGGACTACGGTATCGATCGCGTGGCGATACAGTTCCGCAGCGCGCGCGGTGCAGGCCGGGGTCACGCCGCCGATTACCTTCGGGGTATTGCGCGTCGTGTACGCCGCGTTGCCGGGATCGACTCGCTCCGGCGAGAAGGCCAAGTAAAAGTCGACGCCCACCTTAAGGCCGGACTCTTCGAGTTTTTGCTGCACCAATTCATCCGTCGTGCCGGGGTATGTCGTGCTCTCGAGCACGACGAGCATGTCGCGGTGAAGATGTTCGCGAACACGCTCGACCGCGTCGACGATGTACGAGATGTCGGGGTCCATCGTCTTGGTGAGCGGCGTCGGCACGCAAATGCACACGGCGTCCGTATCGCTCAGGACCGAAAAGTCCGTCGTGGCCCGTAGCACGCCGGAACTCACATGCTCTGTCACCGCCGCATCCGGCACGTCGAGAACGTAGGAGTGCCCCGCGTTGATGGCTTCGACTTTCTCCCCATTCACGTCAATGCCCACGACGCGCAGGCCCCCGCGCGCGAATTCGATCGCGAGCGGCAACCCGACGTAGCCAAGCCCGATTATCGAAACGTTGATGGTCGTGTCCTCGATTGTCGTGCGGGAAACTCGAAAAATCTTCGACAGCTATTGTGCTGGTTGCGCGAGCTGTTCCATCGCCCGCTCGTCCAAACGGTAGACGGTCCACCCGTCCATCGCGACCGCGCCGAGCGATTTATAGAACTCAATTGCCGGTGTATTCCAATCGAGCACGGACCACTCCATTCGGGCGCATCCCTTGGAGATCGCGATTGCGGCTAAATGGCGGAGCAAGTCCTTGCCGATTCCTTTACCGCGCAAGTGTTCTTGAACGAAGAGGTCCTCCAAGTACAAGCTGCGCCGCCCGGTCCACGTCGAGTAGTTGTAAAAGTAGACGGCGAAGCCCGCAGGTTCGTCGTCCCAGAACGCCAGCGCACATTCCGCCGCCGGGTCACTGCCGAAGAGCGATTGGCGCAATAGTTCCTCGGTTGCGACGACGTCGTTCGGCGCTTTCTCGTATTCGGCCAACTCGCGCACGAATTGAAGAATCAACGGTACGTCTTCACGGGACGCGGCCCGTATGTGAAGGGATTGGCCCATACGGCCGAGATTCTAACGCAACGGCATTAGCAATCGCGCTACCGGCGTTGGTGGGGCAAATTACTGGGCCCCACCGACTCCCAACGCATCGATGATCAGCCGGCCTAGTTCGCTGTTGAGCATCGTCCCCTTCACCTTGGGCGAACCCGGGCCCGAGGCCCACGCGAGGATGTCGATGCCGGTGTGCGCCGCGGAACTTCCGTAGAAAAGCGACGGATACGTATAACCGGGGTCGCCGGGCTTCGCACCCGCGCGAGACTCCTCTTTCGCCCCGGGGCCAGATGCGAACGAGAGAATGCTTCCCTGGCTCGGCGCGGGCGTCGCAGTCAGCAGTTCCTCGCCACCGATTTCGATATTTCCATAGCCGTTGATCGCAAGCCCGCCGGTCTCGTGGTCGGCGGTGACGACGATAAGCGTCTCGTCCTTGTTCGTCTTGTCCACGCCGACACGCACCGCCGCGTCGAACGCAAGCATGTCGGTAACGAGCCGCTTGGCTTGGTTGGCATGGCCCGCGTGGTCAATCCGCCCGCCTTCGACCATCAGGAAAAAGCCGTTGGGGTCGTTGCTCAGCACGTCGATCGCGAGCGTCGTCATCTCCGCGAGCGATGGTTCGCCCCACGCATCATTCGCGCGATCGACGTCATAGTTCATCTGTCCGTTGTTGAACAGGCCGAGAATCTTGCCGACGTTTTCGCCCGCTTGCGACCGCTTCACGACTTCTTCGAATTCACTTTGCCGTTGCACGACGGTGTATCCGGCGGCGCGCGCCTCGGCGATAAGGTCGCGTTCATCCTGGCGTCCGCTTTTCCCGTCTGATTCCGGTTCCTTGGCCGATTTCGGGACGAAGAACTCGCGGCCGCCGCCGAGTGCAATATCCACGTTGCCGCTTTCGATTAGTTGCGCCGCAATCTCGTCCTCGCGCGCGCGGCTGCCGACGTGCGCGTAAAACGCCGCGGGGGTCGCGTGCGTAATCGTTGTCGTCGTAACCACGCCGACCGATTTACCGGCCTTCTTTGCCATCTCGAGCACGCTGGGAACACTCGTGCCGTCCGGCAGTTGGCCGAGCATACCGTTATTCGTTTTGTGTCCCGCGGCGAGCGCGGTGCCCGCCGCCGCCGAATCGGTGACCATAAAGTTCGCGGCGTAGTCGCGGATGATCGCGATTTCCTCGAATTCATCCAGTGCAAGTTTTCCGTCGCGCGCGTTCTTTTGGTAGATGCGCCCGGCGGTAACCTGGGCAAGGCCCATGCCGTCGCCGATGAACAGGATCGCGCTCTTGGCTTCACCGGCGAACGAGACCGAAAGGCCGAGTACAGAAACCGCACACATGCGGAGGAACATGGGGTCGATCCTCTCTGGAAAGACACGTACACGAGGATAGGATAGCCGACTTTTGTAAGGGTCTCGTTAGTCCGCGCCGGCGCGGTAGCGCGCAGCACGAGGCCCCTCTCTCACGCGTAAACTGGCCCGGGGGGTTACGACCAAATGAACCAAACAAACAGCGCGGCGGGAATGACCGAGGCAATCGTGAAAGGAACTGCGATTTTACCGAACTGCCTGAACGTGACCACATGCCCTTCCTTCCTCAACATGCCGCACGCGACGATGTTGGCCGAGGCCCCGATCGGCGTCAGGTTTCCTCCCAGGCTCGCGCCGATGAGAAGGCCGAAGAGAAACAAAGTCGGGTCCCGATCCATACTTTCTCCGAGCGATACGCCCACCGGCAGCATCGCGGCCAAGAACGGTACGTTGTCCACGAACGCGGACACGACGACGGAAATGAAAACGATCAGGACGAATCCGACAAATACGTTCTCGCCTACGACCCCGGAAATCCAGTCCGCCATGGTTTGGATCCAGCCCGTCGCCGTCAAACCCCCGACGATGATAAAAATACCCATGAGGAAAAAGGTGGTGTCCCAATCAAGGCGTCGCATGCTCTTGCCGAAAAAGCCGGGTTCGAAGGACACGCCCCAAACCCATGCGGCCGCGCCGAACACAAGGCAAATGATTCCGGCAAGATAACTGAACCCTTTGTCGAGGAACGACGACGCGGCAAGCACGAAGACAAGTGCGACGAGGAGAATAGTCGGCCACCATGATTTCACTTCCTCGATGGCGACGAGGGCGGGTTTCTGCGTGTGCTTTCGAAATACAAAATACAAAACGACAAACGAGAACAACGCGCCGAATTCAACCGCGAAAAAGATGCTCGGCTTCCCTTGATAGAAGAAGAAGTCCATGAAGGTCATCTTCGCAAAGCCGCCCAGAAGCATGCTGGGCGGGTCGCCGATCAGCGTGGCCGTGCCTTGAAGATTGCTGCAAATCGCGATGCCGATCATCATGTTGACGGGGTTCATTTCGAGCTTCTTGGCCAGGGAAATCGCGATGGGCGCGACAATGAGGACCGTCGCCACGTTCTCCACGAACGCCGAGATGAAGCTGGTTAGAGCGCAAATGAACATCAGCGCCCAGGCCGTGCTTCGTGAGCGATCTACGATGGTCTCGGCCAAAAACGCGGGGCAGCGGCTTTCGATAAACGCGTCGGCCAGCACCAGAGTGCCGACGAAAATACCCATGACGTTCCAATTGATCGCCGTGAACGCCGTGGGGACGGACATGACGCCTAACGCGATCAGCAAGAGCGACGCGCCAACCGCAACGAAACTGCGGCGGGTCGGCAAAAACGCGAATAGCACGTAGGCCACTACGAAAACGACTATCGCGACAATCTTTGGGTCCATA
Organism: uncultured Nitrospirales bacterium; assembly: GCA_964467615.1. GTDB lineage: Bacteria > Hydrogenedentota > Hydrogenedentia > Hydrogenedentales > CAYXRK01. Next base: position 15,167 of record CAYXRK010000100.1, read on the forward strand.
AAACGAGGCCCTTCCGTAGGGTCATTACACCGACATCTCGCCGCGCGATGCCGTCGATGCGGATAAAACGATGCCTCCGCCAACGCGGATGAATCGGGTTGAATGAAACCTACTGTTCCGCGCCGCCGGAGGGCGCGCACATGGTACGGACGGCCCTTGACGGAGTCAATTTTTCAACCGGGTTCAAGGTTCAATGTTCAACGTACAAGGTTCAAGGCAAATATCGCGCGGAATCGTGGCGCTTTGGTATTGTCGCGGCCCGAACTGAAATCAACCTGGGGAGAGTTATGAATAGATTTCTCATGATGGTGACGATGTTTGCCGCGGCGGACGCATATGCCGCTGACGAGAAGTTTTCATTTTCGGCGGTGAAGTCGCCGGCCTACTCGGTCTCGTCGCATCAGGATGAACTGATCATTGCGGTGTCGCCGGCGGGGCAGAGCCTTCGCATTGCGGGTTCATACGGCACCGTGTTGGGCGTGGGCATCGACGCGATTTCGAACTCGAAGTACCGCCGGGCGATCGCCGATACCATCGCGGACTATGATGCAAAAGCCGTATTCATCGAGCGATTGAACAAGCGGCTAGCGGAGGTCTTTGAAGGCGGAATCGATGAGACCGCGCCGTTGGGATCGACCGCCGGATACGCGAACCCGACGGACGCCGTGAAGGCGCGCTACGCCGCGCTCGGTGGAAAAGGGCGTGACGTGGTCCTCGATCTCGACATTTCCTACGGCATCTTCGGCTACGAGGGGCTGCTGGTGGCGCGCATTGACGCCGAAGCCCACGCGGTCCCCGGAGGCAAGCGCGTCTGGAGTGAAGGCATAGCGGTATCCGGCGAGCCGATCCTTGGGCCGCGCAAATTGCAAGACATGTCGAAAAGCCTCATGCCGAGTTATGGGTCGCCGCGATTCTCGGCGGAGGACGACGCCATCGCGCAATGGACCGGCGACGGCGGAGTCACGTACCGCAAACGCTTCGAGGAGGCGGTCGACGGCGCGGCGTCGGCGCTCGTCTGTTCGCTGGGTCTGGCGAAGGAAGCCGCGGGCGAATACTACCTCGGCAAGGTCGCGATGAACCGGAAGGACTTCGCCGAGGCGGAGCATCATTTCCAGGAAGCGCTCGCCGTCGAACCGGGGATGCTTGCAGCGCGCAACGGGCTTGCGGTGACACTCGCGCACGACGACCGCGCCGACGAAGCCGAGAAGGCCGCGCGGGAAATCGTCAAGGACCACCCGGATTTCGGCGAAGGATGGATGAATCTCGCGTGGATTCAAGTTATGAAGCTTGGCAAAGTGGACGAGGGGCGTAAGGCCTATGACAAGGCGCGCGAACTTGGCCTCGGCGAAGAAAAGGCGCTCGAGAAGAAACTGAAGAAGTAGTATTAGCGGCGGCGAGGCCGCACGGCCAGCCACACAAAGCCGCCCGCAAGAATGAGCACGCCGATGGCCGAAAGCGCCAGACCTACCCGGAACGACGCAGGTCCGTACACGAACTCGATGCTCCCTTTTCCGGGGCCGACGAGCACGGACAGGAAACCGTCGGTGTTGGAGGCTGGTCGAGACTCGCTCCTCGCGCTTGCGTCGCTCGGTAGTCGGCCCATCGCACTGAGAATTCCGGCTGGGGAAGCGAACCCCTCGGCCTTCGCGCGCCATCCGGGATACCACGAGCGCCGCACGACCACCAACGACTCTTCGGAAACTTCGGCTTCAATGCGAATGGCGCGGGACGAAACGTGGGGCGGAGGAAGGACGCGTTCAGCCGCGGCTGAAAGACTGGAATCGAGCGAGAATGCGGTTTCGCCGCGGCGCAGGAAGGCAGTCGTGGCGAACGCAGTGGCGGGAGGCGTGACCGGAGCGAGCGCGGCGTACCGATCGGGAAAGACCTCTTTGACCACGATGCTCGCGCGGTCGCCTGCCGCGAGGCCCGCAATTTGAGTTGCGTCAAGAACGAGACCGGGCGCACCGTTCCACTCCACGCGTT
>CAYXRK010000101.1:0-17030 GCA_964467615.1 uncultured Nitrospirales bacterium
CAATTTCGCACCGGCCGCCTCATGCGCTACCTCCACCTCGTCGCCTCCTACCGCGACTCCCGCCAACGCTTCGACCAATTCCCCCAAATCGAAGCCGCCTTCCACGAACGCCCGAACGTCCTCGAATCCGACAAGAAGTTCATCTATCAAGACCTCCCCCGCCGCGCTGCGCCCTCCAGCCCCGATATAGCGTGACCACAGCGCCGAAAAGTCACATGGCCTTGTCGGTAAATCGGGTTTCCGGGGCTGTCTATTGAATTTCCGCGGCCTACGGCGGATATTTGCGGCGGGACAAATCGCAGATCCGAGTACGAATGTCCGATCAAATCAAACGCGACGTGGTATTTCTGACGTTGACCGACGCAAAGCGGCGTAGCGGCGATTACGTCCGGATGAGCAATATCGTTCCGAAGGTGTCGCTACTCCGCAGCACGAAGGCACTGTCATTGCCCGGTTACCGTGAGGAATCGTGGAAGGTCTTCGGCAAGTACGTCTACGGCGCGTGCAAGGAGGCGGCACGATTGATCCTCACGGTGGGCGTACTCCTCTCCAGCCGCCGCCCGGTGTACTACACGTGGGATTGGATTTTGGCGCGCGATCTCGCACTGCTCTCGTATGTCAAACGGTTCGACTACGTGCTTGAGGTGAACGGGTTTCACAGCTACGAATCGGAACTCAATGGTTACTTCCCGCGCGGGGGCTTCATCCATCGAATGTACGTTGTTCCGACGGAGCGGCTTGCGGCCCGTCGTGCGGCTCGAATTGTCGCGGTGTCCGAGCCAATGAGGCGATTGCTTTCCGACCGATACGGCGTCGCTCCGGAGAAGATTAGCGTCGCGACGAATGCTTCAGACCCCGTGACGTTCGCGTATCAAGGGCCGGCGCCGATGGACGACCGCCCTTTTACGGTGGGTTGGATCGGGAGTTTTCAGCCGTATCACGGCCTTCAAACGTTGGTCGATACGGCGCGGCTGCTTCGCGACGAGGGCCATCGGTTGCGGTTCTTATTGGTGGGCGATGGTCCGCAACGGCCGAAGATCGAGGAAGAGATTCGCGCCCGGAAACTCAACGAATACTTTGTGTTCGCGGGCCGGGTGGCGTGGGAAGGTATCCCCGCGGCGCTAATTGAAGCGCACTGCTGCATCAGCGTCCCCGGATTGACGCCGGTCAGTATCGAGTATCGCACCGTTATTGGCATCACCGAGATGAAGACCTATGACTATATGGCGTTGGGCAAACCAATCGTGGCGTTCGACATTGGCGACGCACGAGAAGTCATCGAAGGCAATGCAATTGGCTGTGTGTGCCCTCCGGACGCCGTGTCGCTCGCTGACCTGCTCAAGAACATGCCGTCCCGAGATCTCATGCAGATGGGCCGAAACGCGCGGGCGTTGGCGGAACGCACGTACAATTGGGACAACACGGCCCGCGACATTGACTTCGCCCTCGGCGCCGTCTGACGGGATCGGTCTTGCCAAAGCGAATACTCATGGTGGCGCACCGCTACCTCCCGCACCTCGGCGGCGTGGAACGGCACGTGGAGTCGCTCAGTCTGGAATTGACTCGGCGCGGCCACGAAGTCTCCATACTGACGGAGCACTACGATCTTTCATTGCGATCACAGGAGAATGTGAACGGCGTAACGGTCCATCGATATAAGGCGGCGCGTGGCGCGCTTCGAAATCTGTCCCTCGCGCCTTTCGTGTATTTGGACAGGTCCAAGAAGTATCGCCGCTTGTTCGCCGAGGCAGACGTTGTCCATTGTCACGATTGGCTCCCATTTCTGAAATTCCTGATGCCATTCCGCATGATGAATCCGGGAAAGTCGTTCTTCATTACATTTCATGGATGGAGTGGCCGATTCCCACCCTCGCGGTCTGAGGTGTTCGTGCATCGCATGTGCGTGGGCCTGACTCGTGGCAACATTTGCGTGGGAGCGTTTATCGCCAAGTGGTATCGCTTCGCTCCGGGGATGGTGATCTACGGAGCGGCCGATCCGGAGAGGGAGATTAGAGACCGGGTGCCACCTAGCGATCTTCTCTACGTTGGCCGGCTCGAACCGGACACAGGGGTTCGCGAGGTGGTGCGCGCGTGGGAGTTATTGCAACGCGAATCCACCACGCCGCTTCGCGCCGTCATTTGTGGAGATGGATCGCTTCGTGACGAAATCGAGGCGGCGGTGAAGCGCATCGGGATCGAGTGTGCCATGCCCGGCATGGTGGGGAACGTACACGCCTACCTCGCCTCGGCGCGGGCCGTTTTCGTAAACTCATATCTAGCGATCATCGAAGCGTTGCAGGCCGACAAGCCGGTTTTTGCCGTGTATCACAACGAATTGAAGAAGGACTACCTAACAATGATGCCGGGAAGCGGGACGTACTTCGCCGTCGCAAGTTCGCCCGAGGCGCTCGCGGACGCCGTTCAGGAATTCTGGCGAGGTGGACGGACTCCAGGCCACACCGCCGGCCATGAATGGGCGCTCCGCCAGACTTGGGGTCCAGTCGCGGATGCGTATGAGTCACTGTGGGCGACGCAACCGACAAAGGTACACTCCGCGTGAGTTCGCCCGGCGTCTCGTTTATAACAACCGTGTTGAACGAGGAATCGACCGTCCGTGCATTTTTGGAATCGGTAGTGATCCAGACACGCGCCCCCGACGAAATCATCATCGTTGATGGAGGCAGCCGGGATCGTACCGCGGAACGAGTACAAGCGCTCATCGACGAGGGAAATCCCATACGACTGATTGTCGAAGCGTGCAGCGTGTCGCGCGGACGCGATATCGCGATCGAAGCGGCGGAGTTTGACGTCATTGCGATTAGCGATGCCGGATGCCGGTTGGATCCATCGTGGCTGGAGAAGATTACCGCGCCTTTCGCCAATCCGGACGTTGACGTCGTCGCGGGGTACTATCGGCTCGGTGGCACTACGCAATTTGGAGACCTGTGCGCGCGATTGTTCTCCGTGCGTCCGGAGCGTATTCGTGCCGCAACATTTTCGCCGTCGCATCGATCGGTCGCGTATCGCAAGAAATGCTGGTCGGCGGTTGGCGGGTATCCGGATACCCCCTTTTTCGGCGAGGACTCATACTTCAACGATCGAATCCGTAAGGCCGGTTTCAGGTCCGTGTTTGAGCCGGGTGCGTTAGTCACCTGGGACGTTCGGCCCACGTGGCGGACGTTCGCGCGGCAACACTTCAAGTATGCGTACGGCTACGGGTACTTGCGGACGATCTCCTTCGCGCTGGCAGTTCGGACCGCGGTCCACGATCTCGCGGTGATGCTCTTGCTTGCGTCCGTGTTCATCCCGGCCCTGCTGGCCGCCGCGCCGTTGCTTCTGGCCAGCTACTATGCCGTACTGGTCGCTAACCGGCTGCGGCTGGGAGGGCGCGTGGCCGCACGTGAATGGCCTGCCGCGTTCGCCGTTCTCGCGACTCGAGAACTCGCCCTTACACTGGGTTTTGTCGCCGGACTACTACGCTCGTTTACTCGGGTAAAATCTGGTCCCCGATGACTGCGGCCCGACGTTTGCGATCTGCCGTCGACCGGATAGAATCGATTCTTCCCGGATCGCGTGACGCCGCGTCGAACTTCGCCTATCTGAGCATACCCCGTTACGTGGGGTTCGTCGTCGAGCTCGCCGCGTCGATCTACATCGCCCGAAAACTCGGCCCGGAAAACTACGGCATTCTCGCGACCGTGTACGCATTCGTCTACTTGTTTCGAATGTGTACTGACTTGGGGACGACGCAACTTGCTATCCGTGACGTCGCACAGGATCCCGGACGCGCCGACGCGTACCTCACGAACACGATCGCCGTGCGGTTCCTTCTAGGAATTTGTTTTCTTGCGGTGATTCAAGTCGCCGGTGGACTGACGGGCTTTTCCCCGAGCGAACGGTATCTCGTCTTCGTTTACTCGCTCATTCTGGTTACGGATCCGTTCGCACAAGCGCCACTTGTGTTTTCCGTAGCGCTTCGCCGGTACGGCCTCGCCGGAGTGTTGGAGTTAGCGCAGAAGACCACGCTCGCGCTGTTACCGCTCGGCGCGTTGGCGCTTGGGCTCGCTTTGGAGTCGTTCCTGTGGACGAGCGTCGCGGCCACCGTACTCGGATGTCTCGCCTTTCCGTTTACCCTCAGCGTGCTTCGTCTTCGCTTCCCGGCCGCCATTCAGCCCCGCCTAATTCGCACCCTCGCGGTTGCAGGCTTGCCCATCGCCATCAGTGCCCTCTTTTACGCTATCGAAACGCGCATCGACCGTGTCATGCTTTCCCGGATGCTCGACGCCTCAGCCGTCGGGGTCTACGCCGTAGCGGGCCGAATCCTTCAAGTCGCGCTCGAAGCGATTTGGGCGCCCATGTCTCATCTGTATTTTCCCGCGCTATCGAGGGCCTACTCGGGTTCCATGTCAGAATTTTCGGCCAAATTACTGAAATATTTCGCCGTAACGCTCACGATCTGCTCCGGCTTCTCTCTCATTATCGCCATTGCAAGCGATCCCATCATCATCTTGCTCTGGGGAGAAAGCTACCGTGGGGCCGCCGATGCGCTGAAGATTCTGATCTGGGCTTCAGTGACCGCTGCTCTGATCCAACTGATGTATCAGGCCCTGATCGTCATAAACGGACAACGGGGCTATCTCGCGATCCAACTTCTGACAGTCTCGCTAAACATCGTCTTAAATGTCATCTGGATTCCAAACTTCGGCATCGGAGGAGCGGCCTGGGCCACATTGATAAGTTCATTGGCGGGCGCCGTGTCCACGGCCGCGCTCGTCCTATGGGCCCTCCGCTCGCGTACCGCTACTGATTCAATAGTCATGCGTTAGCAAAACCCCATGTGGACCTCGCGTCCGCATCTCGTCGTAGATTCCGGCCCAATGACCCGCTACGGGTGAAGTTCTTTTCTGACGCCGTACAACATGCCGAACGTCCCCTTAACCGAAGGCCGGATCCGGATCTCGTGAGTGTCTGCAAGACGGGCCCGGAGTAGCGCTAATGTACCCGGCTTCAGGTTATCGTGGTATTCGATCGCGAAGCGCTCCACCCGCCGAATTGTCTCATTCGCCACTGTTTGGAACGCGTCGTGCTCGGATCCCTCGATGTCGATTTTGACTAACGCAATCGATTCGCATTGAAGACTGCCGACTAAATCATCGAGTGTGATCGTGTTGACCTCGTCGGCCCCGGAAACATCTGGGACTTCGGCCAGGCGATGATCCAAGGAACGTTGGCCGACGCGCTGCATGTAGGCGGTGCCTCTTTCACCCGCGAGCGCCGCCTTTCGGACCTCAACGTTTCCGAGATTTGCGGCCTCGACATTGCGCCGCAGGCATTCGAAATTTTCTTCGAACGGTTCAACAACAACAACGCGGCATGAAGGGTTGGGCCTCGCGAGTAGAATTGTGAACAGGCCGACGTTGCCTCCGAGATCGAGCACGACATCTCCGTCGCGCGGCGAATAGAAGGCGGGATCCGTGTAACACCGGTCAAACCAGACCTCGAGAAACGTATCAACAAACCCAAGCGTGTTTGCCGGATGAATAAGACGGGTACCGTCGCGGAGCACTATCGTGTCGCAAGGGGCCTGCCGCACGTATGCCCGTATCAGTTCCGGCCAGTTTCGGGTCCTTAGGATTAACCAAAGACATTTCACGCACGCCGCGAGATAGGTCCAGGCCCGTCGCAGCGACGGTGAACCAGAAGCGAGTATGGCACGCCGAACCGCCTCGCGCATCACGAACGGTCTTCCGAAATCATGAGGGACATTCGAAGCCATCACCATAGGTCTATTCCGAGCAAAGCGAATCTCTTCGGCGGAGATTCATACGTTCCGACAACGCGCCGATGAATTGCCCACTCTCGCGCGGCGGGCGCATCGTACACGGCCTATTTTCAAAACGCCAGCCTCGGGCCAGTTTGAACCCGCAAAGCAAGCGCTCGCTACGAATTGGCCGGGCAATAGATTTGGCCGCCTTGAGGAATGGCGTCTCAATTGGCCATCATCGTGCTCCGCGCAACTCGACCGCGAAATTGTGATCTGTTCGGGAGAACGCATGACTGACCTAAAAGCATTCTATGAACGATTTCACGGCGCGTCCAAGCCGCGTTCGCGCATCATACGCGCGAACGATTTTATGTATGGGTGGGTCATCCGCGCGATTGCGCCCTTCGCAAAAGACGGCGCCGCGTTCCTAGACGCCGGTTGCGGAGAAGGCGACATTGTTCTTCATGCGGCGTCGCGCGGGCTGCGGTGTACGGGAACGGACATTTCGGAAAGGGCGGTCGCGGCGTGCAATGAAAGCGCGCGGCGGCTGGGGCTGGCGGAGAACGCGCGGTTTCTCGCGGGGCTGATCGAGGAGATCGAGTTGCCGTTAGAGTCATTCGACCTCATCCTGTGCAACCAAGTCATCGAGCATGTGCCTGACGATGGCGGATTTCTCCGTCGATTGCACGCGCTATTGCGCGCTGACGGCCGCGCGGTCATTACCGTTCCTTCGCAAGAGGCGCCGGCGCACCATTGGCGCAAACGCTTCGCGGGTCGCGACTATTTCGACGAAGAAGTAGGACATTTGCGGCGGTACACGGCGGACACGTTTCGGCGGACCGTCGAGGCGGCCAGCTTCGATATCGTGACGCAATACGAGGAAGAAGGGCCAATTCGAAGCGTGCTCTTCACGTGCCGCAGCGGCCGCCTGGTCCGCAAAATCTTTCGAGGGCCGCTTCTGCGAATAGTCGCGCCGATCGATTTCATTCTGATGCGGTGGCTGCACGGCGCGGCACACGTTATCGTAGCGAAGAGACATCGAGACACGCCGTGCGAATCCTAGTTGTGTTTGGGACGCGGCCGGAGGCGATCAAGCTCGCGCCGGTCGTGATCGCGTTGCGGCGGGATTTTCCTGAGATCGAAACGCGGCTTTGTTGCACGGCCCAGCATCGCGAACTGGTCGACCAAGTCTGTAGCGTGTTCGGTCTTGCGCCGGACATCGACCTCGATTTGATGGAACATGGCCAGACCTTGGCGGGGTTCGCGGCACGGGCGCTAACGGCCCTTGATGAAGTCTTCGAACGAGAAGCCCCGGAACTGGTCTTAGCGCAAGGCGATACCACCACGGTCCTGTGCGCGGCACAAACCGCCTTTTATCGGCGCATACCGTTCGGGCACGTCGAGGCGGGCCTGCGTACCGGGAACAAGTGGAGTCCGTTTCCGGAGGAATTCAACCGCGCGGCGACGAGCCTGCTTGCCGACCTCCACTTCGCGCCGACGCAGAACGCCGCCGACAACCTGCTGCGCGCGGGCGTGCGTTCCGAAGCGATTCACGTCACGGGAAACCCCGTCATCGACGCGGTGCGCTTCGCAGCCGCGAAGATAGATCGACCGAACTTGCCGGATTTGCCGGCGCAGGCGCTCGACTCGCCATGCCTGCTTTTGCTCACAACGCATCGCCGCGAAAATTTCGGCGAGCCAATGCGTAACATTTGCCGCGCAGTGCGGGAATTGATCGAGCGATATCCCGAGGCACATGCAGTCGTTCCGGTGCATCCGAACCCCGCGGTATGCGACGTAGTCGAATCGGAACTGCGAGACATTGCGCGCGTGCACCTCATCGCGCCGCCACCGTATTCGGATTTCATCGCGTTGCTGCGACTATCCAAGCTCGTGCTCACGGATTCCGGCGGTGTGCAGGAAGAGGCGCCAGCCCTGGGTAAGCCCGCGCTAGTATTGCGCGAGAACACGGAACGGCCCGAAGGCATCGAGGCGGGAACGAGCCTACTCGTGGGGACGGACAGGGAGCGCATCGTTGCGGAGGCATCGCGTCTCCTCGACGATCCTGCGGCGTACGACGCGATGTCGCAGGCCCGAAATCCTTTCGGCGACGGCACGGCGGGGGCCCAAATCGCGCGGATCTCGGCCCAGTTCTTGTCCCGCGAATAGGCCGCCGTGACCGCCCCGATGATCGAGACATCCGCGCATGCATAAGTTTCGGGTTGCGCACGTCATCACGCGGCTTGTTCGCGGCGGCGCGCAAGAGAACACGTTTCACACGGTGCGGCTGCATCGGGCGGATCGCTTCGAGGCGGACCTCATTGCTGGGCCGCCGCTCGGCGCGGAGGGGAGCCTGGAAGAGTCGGTTCGAGCGGCGGGTGTCGAGATCATTCGCGAGCCCTACTTGTTACGGAAGGTTGCGCCGGTGCGCGATATGCTGGCTGTCCGGCGATTGACGCGGCTGTTCCGCCAGCGGCGCTATGACATCGTTCACACGCACACGTCGAAGGCGGGGTACGTAGCGCGGCTGGCGGCGAAGCGGGCGGGTGTTCCAATCATCGTGCATACGCCGCACGGCAACATTTTTCATGGGTACTTCGGGCCGTGGCCGACGCGGCTTTTCGTCACGCTCGAACGACGGGCCGCCGCGTGGACCGACCGGATTATCGAATTGACGGAACGGGGTATCGAGGAGTGTTTGGCCGAGGGTCTCGGAGTACGAGAGCAGTACGTTTCGATTTTCAGCGGGATTGATTTCACTCCTTACGAAGCTGCACGAGCGGCGCGCGGTAAAACACGGCGCGTGTTGGGCGTGGAAGACGACGAGATTCTAGTCGGGGGCGTGGGCAGGCTCGAACCGATAAAGGGATTCGAATATTTCGTCGAGGCGGCTCGGCGAGTCGTCCCTGCGGGGAGGAACGTGCGATTTGCTCTTGCCGGTCAGGGTTCGGAAGAGCGGGGACTTCGCGAACGCGCGGCGTCGCTAGGCGATCGATTCGCGTTTCTCGGCCATCGAAACGATGTGCCCGCGTTGATGGCAGCGTTCGACGTGCTGGTCGTGCCGTCAATAAATGAGGGAATGGGACGAGTCATACTCGAGGCGGCCGCTGCGGGGACACCATCCATCGCGAGCGACATAGGCGGAATTCCGGAAATGATTGACGACGCTAAGACGGGTGTGCTCGTGCCGCCGAAGGACGCCGACGCGATCGCAAGCGTCCTGTTAGAATTGGCCCGCGCGCCGCAGCGTTTGCGCACGATGGGTGACGCGGCGCGCGCGCGCGCCGTTCCGCGATATAGCGTCGAGGAAATGGTCGCGCGAGTCGAATCGCTGTACGAAACGCTCATTCAGGAGAAGTGCCTTGACGGCTGAAGACGCATACTTGGCGCGGCAACGTTTCTTGGTGATCGCGCCGCATCCCGACGACGAGTCGTTCGGGTGCGCGGGGACGATGGCGCGGATCAAGAGCCTTGGCGGCGAGGTGTACGTGATGGTGTGCTCGCTTGGCGACCTCAAACACTACGACGGTAAAGACGGCGAGGTGGCGGGATCAACCCGCGCAGCCGAACTCGAAAAGGTAATGGAGTATCTGAAGGTCGACGACTACGATGTGTTGTATCGCGACGCGGAGACGCATTTGCGGCTTGACGCGATTCCACGGCGCGACCTCATTGCCAAGATCGAGCGCGAGAGCAAGCTGGCGTATGACCGGCTGAAGCCGACGATGATCGCGATCCCCGTGTCGTCGTATAACCAGGACCACGATGCCGTGTTTCGTGCGGCGTTCACGGCGGCGAGGCCGGGCGTTCGGGAAATCAAACCGTTTCAACGAATTGTGCTTGGGTACAACAACACGTCGCTGTTCTGGAGTCTCGAGCGGGAGAAGTTTCATCCGAATTTTTACATCGACATTTCGGATTTCTTGGAACACAAGTTGACGGCATTGGCGATGCACCAATCACAGATGCGCGACGAGGTGCACCACTCGAGCGTAAAGAACGTCGAGTACGCGGCGCGCATACGTGGTAGCGAGATTTCCGTCGCCGCCGCGGAGGGATACATGGTGTTCCGGCAGGTGTTGTGAAGCGCGTGAAACACGAGGCATACTGAACGTATGGAAATTTCAAAGGCCATAGAAGAGCGCCTGCTGGGACTGGTCGAATCCGGCCAATTTTCATCGGTTGATGAAGTGCTTCTGAGAGCGTTGGCCGCTCTGCAGAACAAGATCGGGGTCGATTCTCGGCTTGAGGCCCTTTTACTCGAAGGACTCGAGGGTGAGGATGAGGATTGGACCGCCGAGGATTGGGAAGACATTCGGCGAGAGTTCAAACTCCAACAGGAGTCCAGGGTAAAGAGTGGCGCGGCGCATCGTTAAGCGTGTCCAGGCCAAGCGGGACATCACCTCACATTTTCTCTACTTCGCGGAAATCGATTTGGATCTCGCGGAGAGATTTCGAGCGGCGGTAGACCGCGCGTTCGACTTGCTCGTGCGGTTTCCCAGAATAGGTAGCATTCGCCTCTCAACAAACGCGCGCGTGAATGAATTGCGGATGTGGGACATCGCCGAGTTTCCTGACTACTTGATTTTCTACCAGCTAGAGACACACGTCATTCGGATTGTTCGCGTGCTCCATGCATCGCAAGATCAATCGCAACGGCTCTGAAAACCGGATGGCCGAATACCATGCCTATTCCCTGCGCGGTTGGTACAACCCTGATTGGGTGATGTTGCGCACCAAGCGTCTTCCGGCGGCCCAATCTTCTACAGCGCCGGCGGCGATTGCCTGGGCGATCAGGTTTCCGAGAGCGGTGCACTCCGCGGGGCCGGCGATCACGGGAACGCCCATGGCGTCCGCGGCAAGTTGGCAGAGCAAGGTGTTGCGCGAGCCGCCGCCGACCATGTGTACTCGACGGATGGTGCGGCCCGTGAGCGATTCGAGTTCGCGCAGGGTCATCGCGTATCGCCGCGTGACGCCTTCGAGAATGGCGCGCGCGATCGCGCCGGGATCGCTTGTCATGCGCTGATCCGTGTTCGCGCAGTATTGGCTGATCGCGTCCAGCATATCGTCGGGATTGAAGAACGACGGGTGATCGATGTCGAGTTCCAGAGCGAACGGCGGCGCCTCGCGGGCCATTTCCGTGAGTTCCTCGTAGTCATAGTCAAGACCGCGCTTCGCCCAGGCGCGCCGGGCCTCTTGCAAGACCCATAGGCCCATGATGTTTTTGAGGAACCGGTACGTGCCGCCGTATCCGCGCTCGTTCGTAAAGTTGAGGCGCATCGCTTCGCGCGTCGTGACGGGGGCGCTGCGTTCGACGCCCATGAGCGACCAAGTCCCACAGGAGACGTACGCCCAATCTTCGCCTTCGGCCGGGACCGCCAGCACCGCCGACGCGGTGTCATGCGTGCATGGCGCGATGATCGGCACCCCACGCAGTCCTGTCTCATCCTCAATTTCATCTCGAATCGGCCCGAGCACCGTTCCGGGTTGGACGATCTCCGGCATGATCGCGACGGGGAGGCCGAACGTTTTGAAGATATCCTCGCGCCATTTGCCTGAGTTGGCGTCCAACAGTTGAGTAGTGCTCGCGTTCGTGAGCTCGCCGCGGGCCACGCCGCAGAGGGCGTGGTGGACGAGGTCGGACATCATGAGGAACCGGTGCGCACTTCGGAGCAGTTGCGGCGACGAACGCGCGAGCGCCCACAGTTGGTACAGCGTGTTGAGCTGAAGGAACGCGATACCCGTGCGCTCGTATATTTGGTCCCGCCGCATCACCGCATCCGCGCCCTCGAGTAGTCCGTCGGTGCGGTGGTCGCGATACTGGATGGGTTTCTGAAGCAGAACGCCGCGCTCATCCAACAATCCAAAGTCCACGCCCCACGAGTCGACTCCGATTCCATCAAGTTGCGGCCCAAACTTCTCCGCGTACGTCCGCAGCGCAGCTTTGATCTTCGCCAGAATGAACGGGAGGTCCCAGAACGCGGTACCGTCGACGACCGTGCCACGCGTGGGCCAGCGGCGCAATTCGTCCAGGGCCAGTCCGCCGTCGCTAAACGTGCCGAGTATGGCGCGCGAACTTTCCGCGCCCATGTCGATCGCAACGAATCGCTTCACTTCATTGTCCACGTGATCGCGGTCTCCGACCGAGGATTTGTGCGCATTGTGGTGCGAAATGGTACCAGCACAAACCGAGGCATGATAAACTCAGCCGCGCGCAGTACGGTCAGCCGGATCGTGCTGCGATTTTTCGTGCGGATGGAACGCGAGATGGAATATGTCTGAACTCATCATCGGGATGCCCGCCGGATCGCTCGCCGATCCGAAACGCGGGGGCAGTCTCGTCAATCTTCTCAAGAGCGCCGGATTCCCCAGCAAAGGCTATGACGAAGGCGGGCCGACCTCGTTTCCGCTTGCCGCATTTCTCGTCGGCTGGGACGGACGGCCCCAGGAGTTCAGCTCGCAACTGGCGCTCGGCGAGGTCGACGTCGCCATCGGCGGCGAAGACTGGATGCGCGAACGCCAACTCGAATTTAAGTACGAACACAACGAGGACATTCGCGTCGTGCGCGTCATGTCACTCGAACGCGGGAAGGTGCGCATCGTCATTATTAAGAACGACGCCCGCGAATGCGATGCTTGGCTGAGCGAACTTCTACGGACGAAACCGCTGGTGACGGCGGTCGCGGAGATGCCGTACCTGACGCTCGATTGGTTCCAGCGAAAGATCGAGCAACTCGGGTTCGCGAAATCGCACGGCAAGTGGAGCGTGCAGAAATTCAAGACGCCTCCGCGCATCGACTCCGGAATTGTCGTCTACGAGACCTGGGGCAAGACCGAGGCGAAGGTCAAGAACGGATCCGTCGATTTCGGCCTGGAAATCACGCAATCCGGAAGTGCGATTCGCAACTACGGGCTGAACGTCGCCGATGTCGTGATGCAATCGGATGCGTGCGTCTGGGCGAATACGCGCATCAAGGAGAATCCGGAGAAGCACGAGCTTGCGAGGATGTTCCTGCTCAACCTGTTTGGCGCTGTCTTCGCTGAACACAAGGTCCTTATTCTGTTTAATAGCCCGAAGAACGCGGTCGACGGCATTCTCGGTTATCTTCGCAAGCACAAGTTGTTCGCGGAAGAACCGACGATGAACGAAGGCGAGAACTACGTCGAGTTCAGCATTCAATTGGACGCGACGTCGAAAGACCTCCCGATTGCCAAAGTGAGGTACGAACTCGCAAAATTAGGCGCGACATCCATCGAAACAATCCCGCTCGAATCTTCAATACCGTCGATCAATGCGGTGGACTTCTGATAAACTTGGCGCTGATATGAACGCGTTGAATGAATCGAATCTCTTGACCCGTATCATGGTCGATCCCGGCATCTTCGGTGGTAAACCCATCATTCGCGGGCATCGGCTTGCTGTCGAACACGTCTTGGGGATGCTGGCTACGGGCGACTCCTGGGAGACGCTCATGGAGGGCTATCCCTGGCTCGAAGCCGAGGATCTTCAAGCGTGCCTCCTTTACGCGCAACGGGCGATCAATGGCACGCGCTTCGAACCGGCAATGATGGAAGCGTGAGTGCGGTTGCTTTTGGATTCGTGCGTCTGCATTCGTCTTGTCAATATTCCCGCCAAAGAACAAGCGCTGTTGATTCATCGAATTACTGGGCGGTACGAATCGGCCCTCGGTAACGCGGCGATCGTTACCGCGTCCCAAAGCAACATCCGAATCCGGCCATGACTTACTCCACTCCACGATTCCAATAATACGCGGAGCGACGCGCTGGTATTCTCCGCGTCTTCGTGCCATTGTCTCTCACCCGGACGGTCCCCGGAGAGGAGCACGCCTTCATGTCGAAAGAATCTAAGAGCCGGACCGCGCCCACGCCGGGCAACGTGGGCGGGCCCTACGCCTGGTACGTCCTAGTGGTCCTCGTCGCGGTCTACGTCTTCAACTTCATCGACCGTCAGATACTCTCGATTCTCGCGGAAGAAATTAAGGCCGATATCGGCATCAGTGATGGCGAGATGGGGTTTCTCTACGGTACCGCGTTTGCCGTTTTCTATGCGGTCTTCGGCCTACCCCTCGCGCGCTTGGCGGACCTCTGGACGCGCCGCACGCTCATTTCCCTTGGCCTCTTCTTTTGGAGCGCGATGACTGCCCTCTCCGGCACCGCGCGCAGCTTCATCACGCTCGGGGCCTACCGAATCGGCGTCGGCGTCGGAGAATCCAGCGCAAGCCCTGCCGCCTTCTCGATGCTCGGCGACTACTTCCCCCCGAAGTTTCGCGCGTCCGCGATGGCCATCTATTCGAGCGGCGTGTACATCGGCTCCGGAATCGGTCTATTTCTTGGCGGATGGGTGGTCGACGGCTGGGCCTCGATGTACCCCGATGGATCCGCCCCGATGAACCTCAAGGGCTGGCACGTCGCTTTTTTTGTCGTCGGCATCCCCGGCCTCATCATGGCGTTGTGGGTGCGGACCCTGCGCGAACCCATGCGCGGACAGAGCGAAGGGATGATCGCGAAGGAACATCCCGCGCCCTTTCGGGAATTCGGGAAGGAACTGGCCTCCGTCATCCCGCCGTTTACGTTTTGGAGCTTGATCCGGCTCGGCGCGGGCGCAAGAGGAGTTGTTACCAATCTCGCCATGGGCGCGGCCATCGCCGGTCTGGCGGCGTTGCTCATCGCGCTGGTCGGCCAGCCGACACAATGGATATCGATGGCCATCGGCGTCTTTGCCGTCGCATCGTGGATTCAGGGGCTCGCCCTGCGCGATCGCCCCGCCTTCACGATGATCTATCGTTCTCCCGCCATGGTGTTCGGCATGGCCGGGTTCGCGTGGATCGGCTTCATCACCTACGGCCTGGGCTTTTGGTTCCCGCCCTTCATCATCCGTGCTCACGAGGTGAGCGCCGGCGAAGCGGGCCGGTTTTTGGGCCTCGCCGCCGCTATTGGCGGTTGGACGGGCGTCACCGGTGGCGGATTGATTTCCGATTGGCTCAAGATGCGGACGCCTCTCGCGCGCATCTACATGGGATTTCTCACCATCGGCCTGACCCTCCCCGTCGCGCTCTTCGTTATGACGACCGGCAACGTCAACCTCGCCTACGCGGGCGGCTTTGCGTACAACTTGGTTTCGTCCATGTGGATCGGATCCGCCGTCGCGCTCTCCACGGAGTTGGTCCTGCCGCGCATGCGCGCCAGCGCCACCGCGTTCTACATCTTAATGGTCACGTTCATCGGCCTTGCTCTGGGCCCATTCACCATGGGACAAATCAGCGATGCTTTCGTACGCGGTGGCGCTGACCCGGCCGACGCACTGCGAAACGGTTTGATGATCGGTCTATTGGCGCTCGTCCCGGCCGCGTTGTGTCTCCTGTTGTCAGCGCGTTCCCTTCAGAGGGAGGAAAACAGCCGCGTCGAGCGCGCTCGAGAAGCCGGCGAGCCAGCCCTGTAGCGAGAGTCTCCCGGATCCCATTGCGCGATCAGACGCAGGTTTCGTGGCATGGGCTTCCAGCCCATGCAGCTACCCCGGATTTCCCTACCCCGTCCCCGCGCGCTACTCTTTGATCGGGATGAGTCCGAAGGACTTCACAACTTCTTCGTACGTGGCGGCCCAGTTTTCGAATTGGCCGAAAGTGCCCGTAAGTCCGACGGTGTAAATGCTTTTGTTGCCGTAGGCTTGGATGTGCCAGCGGTGGATTTCGTCGTTGGCGGACTTGTCGACTTCCTTGTACCAGAAGGCTTTGCCGCCTTTGATCTCGAGGGGCTTGATGTCTTTGTAGGTCGGGTTCGGGCCGTCGGCCTTTTGTTTCATGTCGTCCATAACGGTCTTGTAGATGCTGTCGCTGGCCACGTCGGGCATGTAGGTCCAGTTGACGTAGACGGTGAGTGCGCCTTCGCTGCTTCCGCCGGATCCGCTGGATGTTGAGGAGGTTTCTTCGGATTCTTTTCCACCGCCGACGGAGACTCTGCCGACCTTGACCTTTACGCCAATGCCTTTTTTCTCTTTGGTTTCGCCGCTGCTGGAGGATTCGCCGGATTTGGGCCCGCGAATCCATTGCGTGGTGGCTTCGGGCACGCCTTGGCGTTCGAAGTCGGTGGGGAGTTTGAGCGTGTAGCCGAACTTCTCGACTTGGACTTCTTTCAGTTCGACGGCCGCTGCCGCGGCGAAGGCCACGAGCATTCCCGCGCCGGCGATGGTTGCACAGAGCACTAGCTTTTTCATTGCGGTGTTCCTCCTCGCCGCGCGCGATCTATTCGCCATGCGACGCTTTCCCGGATGATACGGAAATCCCACGAACCGGACAAGCCCCAAGAAACCAGTTGTATTCCTGCGGCAAGATACCACCCCGCACGCCCAAACATCGCTGAACGCATTGAATCTCGAATGTCGAACCTTGAACTCTGACTTCACGGCTCAACCCAGAGGATCACGATCTCGTCTGAATTGAAACCAGGGGGTGCGATCACCTCGCTTACCAGAGCTCCCGAACTCAATCGCGCGAGGACCGTAATATCTCCGAACAGACGAGACGCAAACGGATGGATCCCATCTTTCGTGAATATCCCGTCCGCGTCGGTCTGCACGCTGAACCCTGGAATCGGAGGCACAAGTTCTTGAAACAGCACGCCTTGCTCGATCTCGTTCTTGCGATCGCCCCCCAATACCCACACTTCCGCAAGCACACCCCCTGCATCGTTGCCGACGAAGCCAACTAGTTTCACCGGTGTTCCGGCATCCAACTCGACCTGATATGTGAAGCCGGGAGAGGTTCGGACCAGTTCGTGCACCACCCGTGCTCCCTGCGGGTTGGAGGAGTCGGGAGGTATGTATACCGACACGTCCTGCAGACCCGCTGGAAGCGGCTGCGTCTCGAAATGCCCCGCCGCGTCGATGTCGGCGCGACAACAACTCGTTGCAGAAAAATGGTCTCCATTTCGCGAGGTAATAAACACGCTTGGCCGCTGCGAATCCGGCACATCCAAGTCGGCTCCCCGCAGATACCCTTCGATTCGGGACGAATCCCGCGCTTGGGGAAAGTCGAAATTCAACTGAGTGGTCTGGCCGCTCGCGATGTCGGCATCGCCCGTCCCCTCGATCGGACCCTGTCCGGCCGGCTGCATCGTGAATCGGACTTGGTATGAATCGAGCGATGGCAGCCCTTCAATGCGATAGCGGCCCTGCGTGTCCGTGGTTGCCCACGAGGACAGCGGTCTAATTCTAATTCGCTTTCAAAATGAGATTAACCATGTTACACTA
>CAYXRK010000102.1:0-16638 GCA_964467615.1 uncultured Nitrospirales bacterium
GTTTTGGTGGCACGACAGGGCATATCGAGAGATTCGACGTTCGCCGTTCAGATATGGCGCGAGGGAGCTCGGCAATTGAATGTTCCCGTCCGCTTGCTGGTGGTTCTCCATCAGCGCAATCAGCGCGCGACCGGCGGCGACGCCTGAGCCGTTGAGGGTGTGTACATGCTCCGGCTTTGCGCCTTTGTCGCGGCGGAAGCGGATGTTCGCGCGGCGGGCCTGGAAGTCGGTGCAATTGGAGCAGGAGGAGATTTCGCGGTATGTGTTTTGGCTGGGGAGCCAGACCTCGATGTCGTAGGTCTTCGCGGCGGAGAAACCCATGTCGCCGGTGGAAAGGGTGACGATGCGGTAGGGAAGTTCGAGGCGCTGGAGAATGACCTCGGCGTTGGCGGTGAGCTTTTCGAGTTCGTCGTAGGAGTCTTCCGGTTTGCAAAGTTTGACGAGTTCGACTTTGTTGAATTGATGTTGGCGGATGAGGCCGCGCGTGTCCTTACCGTACGAGCCGGCTTCGGACCTAAAACAGGGCGTGTAGGCGGTGAAGTATTTGGGCAAGTCGTCGCCCTCGAGTATTTCGTCCGCGTGGATGTTCGTCAACGGGACTTCGGCGGTGGGGACTAGCCAGAGGTCGCGGCCCTCGATCTTGAATGAGTCCTCGGCGAATTTGGGAAGCTGGCCGGTGCCTTGCATCGCCGCGGAATTGACCATGAACGGCGGCGCGACTTCGGTGTAGCCGTGTTCGCGGGTGTGGACATCGAGCATGAAATTGATCAGCGCGCGTTCAAGTCGCGCGAGCATTCCGTAGGTCAGCGCGAACCGCGCGCCGGAAAGTTTCGCGGCGCGTTCAAGGTCGAGCAGGCCGAGCTTCTCGCCGAGCGCGACGTGATCCAGCGGCTCGAAGTCGAAGGTCTTCGGTTCCCCCCAGGTGCGCACTACGCGGTTGGCGGAGGCGTCCGCGCCGGAGGGGACGGATTCGTGCGGGAAATTCGGGACGGTGAGGAGCGCGTCGTCCAACTCTTTTTTCTTGAGATCGGATTCCTCGATTAGTCTTTTGACCTTCTCGCTTAGTTCCTTGACGGAGGCCAACGCGGCGGAGTCGTCCCTACCTTCCTTTTTGAGTTTGGCGATCTCTTTCGACGCGGTGTTTTGTTCGGCCCGTGCTTGGTCGGTCTGGTGTTGCAGGGCGCGGCGGTCGTCGTCGAGCTGTAGAATCTGCTCGACCGAAAGGCCCCTGTGCTGGCGGCGTTGAAGCGCCGCCCGGACGAGGTAGGCGTTGTCGCGGATGTATTTGATGTCGATCATGATGTGGTTCGTGTACTGATCTTTCGGAGCATCGCAACTTTTGGAGCGCAGAGTGTAACGGTTTCGCCGGGGAGTTGGCGAGCGTGTGCATCGCGTGTTCGGGTCCGGTAATTCTGACGTCTGGGAGCAGCAAGGTTAGCGCCGAATAATTCCGGGGGCGGGGCTCGGCCCGCTATACTCCGCGGTCGCACGGTGCTGGGGAGGGGGAGAATGGCGTTGTCTCGTTGGGGGGTCCCGGTAGCGTTTGGTTTGGCCATCGCGAAATTCGGATTGTTGGCCGCTACCAACATGGAGTATCTCATCGCGCATTCGTTGTCCGACGATGCGTTCTACTACTTCACTATTGCCCGCCATGCCTGGGAAGACGGCAATTTTCCGACATTCGATGGCGTCAACAAGACCAACGGCTTCCACTACCTCTACCAACTCATGCTCATCCCGCTCGTCCCGCTATTCGCCGACTCGCTGAGGTCGACATACGTGGTCATCATCGGGCTTAACGCGGCGTTTTACCTAACGGGTTGCGCGGTGCTTTGGCGGCTTGCGGCTTGTTCGCTTCCTTCGCGGGCCGTGTTTCCTCTCATGGCGTACCTTCTTTTGGGGAACTTGCCTTTTGATCTCGTCGCCACAGGCATGGAGTGTTCGCTGGCCTTCATGCTCGGAATGACGTCCCTATGGCTGATGACACATGCCAAGGCGCCCTCGTGGCTCATCGGCGCGGTCCTCGGGCTGCTCATACTTGCAAGGCTCGACATCGGCGCGATCTACGCCGTCACGTATGGAATCGCAATGCTGCTTCGGGCACGCCGCATTCCCGGCGAGCGGGCCCTCCTCGTGCGCCTTGGCGTCGTTGTCGCCGTAAGTTCGGTGCTGGTAGTACCGATGTTCGCGTACAACTACGCCACGTTTGGACATTTCGGCACGATCTCGAGCGCGACGAAAATGTTTGTTGCGCGACACGAGATTTCGGACGGGTCCGGGGCCGTGTCGCCCAGCCTCGCCGTGGGGCAGGCAGCGAAGTCCACGCTTTCGTACGCAAAGACAATTCTCGCGGGGACGGCGGGTGATTTTCTCTCGGTGCCGTACGTTGCGATCGCTGGTAAACCGCCGTCAATGGATGGCGCCGAGGGCGTTTTCGAGTTTCTCGGTGACCACATTGTCGCTTCGGTCATCGTAGTCCTGGCCATCCTGTCCGTGGCCTGGGCCCTACAGGCACTTGCCGCGCGCTCGAGCGGCGGCGATGGCCAATCGTTCTCGCCCCTGCTTCTCGTGTTTCTGATCGTCGTACCGCTGGTTCATTTCGCCATGGTCGTCGCGATGCTTGGCCGCCACGGCGGTTCGTGGTATTGGCTTTTTTTCGACGCGGCAATTGCCGTTGTCCTCGCGATGTTTGCGGCGCGTACCACTATCGCGGCTAGCGGGGCGCGTTGGGCGCTCTGCGCCTTATCGATAACAGGGCTGCTGTATCACCCGGTCCTGATTCTTCGCTGCGGCGCGCTGCACGCGGACTACCGCGAGCCGTCGTGGTATTCCGGGTCGCTCGAAGTCGTCGAGTACACGAAGGCCAACGCCGTTGAAATTCCCGCGGCGGGATGTTTCAACGCCGGCTTCTACGGTTACATCGCGCCGCATCGGGTCGTGAACCTCGACGGGCTCGTGAACAATTGGGAACTCTTGGAGGCCCGAAAGACCGGCCGTGTCCGCGAGTACGTCCTAAAGCAGGGGATAACGCACATCTCCGATACAGGTAGTCCGGCGAAATACCTGGCCCCAATGGGGTTCAACGAAGACGAGTACGTTCTCCTGTTCGCTTCGCCCGAAACCGGGCGGTTCCTAGTCGAGCTACAGCCGAAGGCGACGCCCCAGGACGCAGCTAACGATCGAGAGGAACCAGCACGAGATCCTTGAACTCGATCGAAGAGTTCTCCTTGTGCATTTGCAGCGTGATGTGTCCACGCCGGATCTTTGTAAGCGCGTCGGTCTCGGCGGTCTTGATGCCGTTCAGATGCGTCACGCAATGCGGACCCTCTACGCGAATTTGCAGCAATTGCCACTGGCCTGCCGGCCGGATGGCGTCGTCCCGCGCTCGGACGATGCTGTAGATACTGGCCGACGGCATGTTGGACTGGGGTACATCGAGAATCTGGATTTCGTTCCCCCGGTCCGAGTCGTCCGAAAGCCACCTGAAAAATGTGCCACCGTTCGCCGTGGGCGAAGTACGATAGTAAAGCCGGAGGTCAAAGTCCTGAATCGGCATCTCATACTGAAGATAACCATTCCCATTTTTCGCGATTATCGCTCGTTCACTGACCTCCCAAGTCTCCTTGCCTGGACGAACGCGCTTCCAGCCGGACAAATCCTCGCCGTTGAAAAGTGTCGCGCCGTTCTCCGAATCCGGGAGCGTTTTGAGGCGCATTTGGCGCACTTCAAAGCCCCATCCAAGCAAATCGCGAAAGCCCAGACGACCTTTGCGGAGAGTTTCGCGGAGTTCCGGGGAGCCCGACATATCTATATCTTGTACCAGGATTCCATTGATAGCGACCTCAAATCGCGGCCAATCGCAGTGAATCGCGCACGAGTTCCATTCGTCATTCTTCTTGACCGCCATGTGCTTCCCCGCCACCCGCCCGAGCAGTGCGCCCGCGGTATACGGAGTCGCGGCGTCTCCGAAATGGTCGCTCAACAGCAACTCGGTCCCCGCCCCCCATGCCTCGTTCCACGGGGCATGTATCAGCATTATGAGTTCGCACCAGCGATGGACCAAAAACTCGAATTCCAAATCGAAGTTTTCGAACTCCTCTTTCGTGATAATCGTCGCAGACTGATAACTACGCCGTGCCGCCGAAAGCTCGCCCGGCCCGAATTGGAAGACGCCGGGAGCGGTTTCAACGAGTTCCCAGCGGTCAGAGGAATCGAGGAGATCGATGGTCTCGGCCCATCCTGTGGAGGGAATAACAAGTACCGCGAGGAACCAATAACGCGCTTTTTGCATAGAGGATGCACCCGAGCTTGGCCGAAACAATACCATCCCAAGACGGAATGTTCGCGGAACGGATATTGGCGCGCTCGCAGGCATCAGATTCGAGTCCGCCGAGTGTGCATGGTTTCGGAGTGGATTGCGAGACGGGCTTGTGAACGAAAGGGGGCATTTTTATGAACAGGGACGGGGGTTTCGAGCGTGCTCGCGACGCGTGGAAAACGCCGCCCCTGTTGACTTATCGGCCCATTTCGTGTACGGTTTACACGGTCTGCGGCGGGGGCCCTCTCCGCCCCGAGCGCCTTCGGTTTGTCCTGCGTCGCCCCCCTCGTACCCTGTGAGAAAGGCAGCTATGCGAACTCTGTCACATGACGGGCTATATGACCCGCAGTATGAGCACGATGCGTGCGGGATCGGGTTTGTAGCGAATATTGACGGCCGCCGGTCCCACGACGTTGTGCGTCAGGGCATACAAGTCCTGGAAAATCTTGTACACAGGGGCGCCTGCGGTTGCGATCCGGACACCGGTGACGGCGCGGGGATGACGTTCCAACAGCCTCACGAGTTCTTTTTGGAGGAGGCGGAACGGCTTGGGTTCGCTCTGCCGGATCGGGGTAAATACGCGGCGGGCATGGTGTTCATGCCGCACGACGCGGGCGACCGAGAGGCCTGCCGGGCGATTGTCGAGAAGCACATCCTGGCCGAAGGGCAGAAGGTCCTCGGCTGGCGGGATGTTCCCCGAAATTCGAGCGCGCTCGGCTGGCTTGCCCGCGAGGGCGAACCGGTCATTCAACAAGTGTTCGTGCGCCGGGCCGAGGTGAAAAACACGGACGCGTTCGAGCGCAAGTTGTATCTGATCCGAAAACAGATCGAACGTGAAGTTCATGCTTCGGATCTCAAATCGAAGGACCAGTTTTATATTTGTAGTCTGTCGGCGCGCACGATCGTATACAAGGGCTTGATGCTCGCGGACCAAATTCAGAAATACTATGTCGATCTGGAGAACGAACGGTTCACTTCCGCGTTGGCGATGGTGCACCAGCGATACAGCACGAACACGTTTCCGGCGTGGCGCTTGGCGCACCCGTACCGGTTCCTGTGCCACAACGGCGAAATCAATACGTTGCGCGGAAACATCAACGCGATGACAGCGCGCGAAGCGAATTTGGCGAGCCCGCATTTCGGCGACGATATCGAGAAGCTAAAACCGATTCTGACTCCGGGCGCCAGCGACAGCGCGATGTTCGACGAAGCGTTCGAGTTGCTCGTCCGGGGCGGGCGCAGCTTGGCGCACGCGATGTGCATGATGATTCCGGAGCCGTGGGACGGCAACAACGCGATGCCGGACGACCTGCGCGCGTTCTACGAATACCACATGAGCATGATGGAACCCTGGGACGGCCCGGCCTCGATGGCGTTTACCGACGGTATCCGAGTCGGCGCGGTGCTCGACCGGAACGGCCTGCGGCCCTCGCGATACTGGGTAACGAGCGACAACTTCGTCGTCATGGCGTCGGAAGTCGGCGTGCTCGACATACCCCAAAGCAAGATCGTCAAGAAGGGGCGGCTCGAACCGGGGCGCACGTTCCTCATCGACACCGAGCAGGGCCGCATCGTCAGCAACGACGAGATCAAAGCCACGCTATCAAAGCGCCAGCCGTACCGTTGGTGGTTGGACACGCACCGCCTCGAGTTGCCGAACGAGCCGAACGTCACAAACCACCGTTTCAAAGACGAGGCGCCGCTGGTCGAGCAACAGCAGATGTTCGGATA
Organism: uncultured Nitrospirales bacterium; assembly: GCA_964467615.1. Lineage (GTDB taxonomy): Bacteria > Hydrogenedentota > Hydrogenedentia > Hydrogenedentales > CAYXRK01. The sequence goes on from CAYXRK010000102.1 coordinate 6,050, forward strand.
CACCGAAGAAGAATTGGAGATGTTGCTGATCCCCATGGCGCAATCCGAGCGCGGGGTCGATCCGACGGGATCGATGGGGAACGATGCCGCGTTGGCGGTGCTGTCAAACCGCCCGCAAGTCGTGTTCCATTATTTCAAGCAACTGTTTGCGCAGGTGACGAACCCGCCGATCGATCCGATCCGCGAGGAAATCGTCATGTCGCTCACGACGACGATCGGCAAGGAACTGAACCTTCTCGCGGAAACGCCGTTGCATTGCCAACAACTGCTGTTGGAATCGCCGATCATCACCAACGAACATCTCGAATACATCCGGACGCTGGACAAACCGGGCTTGAAGGCGAAGACGATTTCGACATTGTTCCCCGCGAACCAAGGGCCGGACGCGATGGGCGCGGCGCTCGATCGCATTTGTGCAGAGGCCGAGCAGGCCGTGGACGAAGGACATACCCTCGTGATCATTTCGGACCGCGGCGCCGGCGAGGCAAACGCGGCCGTGCCGAGTCTGATCGCGGTGGGCGGCGTGCACCACCATCTCATTCGCCGCAAGAAGCGGACGTCGTGCGGGATTGTCGTTGAATCCGGCGACGCGCGCGAAGGGATGCACGTGTGCCTTTTGACCGGCTACGGGGCCGGCGCGGTGTGCCCTTACGTCGCGTATGCGACGATTGAAGACGCGGTCAAGAGGGAGGAAATCGTCGAGAAGCATCCGGGCTCGGCGCTGTACTTTTACCGCAAGGTGCTGTCCAAGGGTCTGCTCAAGACGATGTCCAAGATAGGCATCTCGACACAACACAGTTATCGCGGGGCGCAGATTTTCGAGGCGGTGGGACTGAGCACGGCGCTCGTTGAGCGCTGCTTCACCGGGACGGCGTCGCGGGTCGAAGGCATTGGGCTGCACGAAGTCGCGCGCGAGACGCTGATGCGCCACCATATCGCGTATCCGAAGCGTTCGGCGAAATCGAAACGGTTGGATCCAGGCGGCCACTATCGCTGGCGGCTACGCGGCGAGTTCCATCAGATTAATCCAGACGTAGTCGCGAAGATTCAGCACGCGACCGAGAAGAATTCGCTCGAGAAATACAAAGAGTTCGCGGCGTTGGTAAACGATCGGAACCGCTACCTCGCCACGTTGCGCGGCCTGATGAAGTTCCGCGAGGCGACTCCCGTGCCGATTGAGGAAGTCGAACCGGCGGCGAACATCGTGAAGCGCTTCTGCACTGGCGCGATGTCCTTCGGATCGATCAGCCGCGAGGCGCACGAGACGCTCGCGATCGCGATGAACCGTATCGGGGGCCGCAGCAACACGGGCGAGGGCGGTGAAGATCCGAAACGCTTTCAGCGCGACCCGAACGGCGATTGGCGCCGCAGCGCGATCAAACAGGTCGCATCGGGACGGTTCGGCGTGACCAATGAGTACCTGGTCAACGCCGACGAGTTACAGATCAAGATGGCCCAGGGAGCGAAGCCCGGCGAGGGCGGCCAACTGCCCGGGCACAAGGTGAACGAAGAGATAGGCAAGGTCCGCCTTTCAACGCCCGGCGTCGAACTGATTTCGCCGCCGCCGCACCACGACATTTATTCGATCGAGGACCTCGCGCAACTGATCCACGACCTGAAGAACGCGAACGTACACGGCAACGTAAGCGTGAAGTTGGTGTCCTGCGTAGGCGTCGGAACTATCGCCGCGGGCGTCGCGAAGGGCAAGGCCGACCTGGTGTTGATCAGCGGCGACAGCGGCGGCACCGGCGCATCGCCGTGGAGTTCAATCAAACACGCCGGCCTGCCGTGGGAGTTGGGCCTCTCCGAAACGCACCAGGTGTTGGTGCAGAACAATCTTCGAAGCCGAATCCGCGTGCAAACGGACGGGCAGATCAAGACGGGCCGCGACGTCGCAATCGCCTTCATGCTCGGCGCGGATGAGGTGGGCTTCTCGACGCTCCCCCTCGTAACGCTAGGCTGCATCATGATGCGCAAGTGCCATCTGAACACCTGTCCCGTCGGAATCGCCACGCAAGACCCGGACTTGCGCAAGAAATTTCACGGCAAACCCGAATACGTGATCAACTATTTCTTTTTCGTCGCCGAGGAACTGCGCGAAATTATGGCGCGGCTCGGTTTCCGCGCGGTGAACGAAATGATTGGCCGCGCCGACATGCTCGAATACGACCCGCTGCCGGACCATTGGAAGGCCAAGTTGTTGGACTTGTCGCGCGTTCTGCGGGTGGTGGAACCGTGGGAAGGCGAAACACGATATTGCAGCAAGAAACAGGACCACGGGTTGGACAAAGCGCTCGACAATACAATCATGAAACTGGCGAAGCCCGCGCTCGAACGTAAGGCGCGCGACCATTTCCGGCTGGATATTCGCAATGTGAACCGGACGGTCGGCACCATGTTGTCCAGCGAGCTCACGCGACGCCACAAGTTGGGCATGTACGGCGACGAACTCCCCGTCGACACCGTGACTATCGATTGCTTCGGCCAAGCGGGGCAGAGTTTTGGCGCGTTCGCCATACAAGGCGTGACGCTCAACGTGGTCGGCGAGGCGAACGACTATTGCGGCAAGGGGTTGTCGGGCGGCAGGCTCATCTTCCGGCCGCCGCAAGAATTCCTCGACGCCATCAAGGAACGTCCGACGGAGAACAAAGCCGAGGACCACATCATCGTCGGCAACGTCGCGCTGTACGGGGCGACGAGCGGCGAGGCCTATTTCCGCGGACGGGCGGGCGAGCGGTTCTGCGTGCGCAACAGCGGCGCCTGGGCGGTGGTCGAGGGCGTCGGCGATCACGGCTGCGAATACATGACCGGCGGCCGCGTTCTGGTGCTGGGATCGACCGGCCGGAATTTCGCGGCCGGCATGAGCGGCGGCATCGCGTTCGTCTACGATCCGGACGGTGTATTTCCGGAGCGCTGCAATACGGGTCTCGTCGACATGAAGGAAATGCAAGAAGAGAGCGTCGATGACGTGCGCGACATGTTGGCCATGCACTTCAAACGCACGCAGAGCACGATAGCCGAATACATTTTGAACAACTTCGACAGTTCCGTCGCGAAGATGGTCCGCGTGATGCCGCGCGACTACGCACGCGTAATGCGCGAGCGCCAAAAGCTCGACGAGGAAAAGTTCAGTTATGTTCCCCAGTAAGGAAAAGGGCTTCCTGGTCTATAAGCGGGAGCTTCCCGCGCGCGAGGCCGTGGAAGACCGCCTGCAACATTGGCGCGAGTTCGAAACCGATTTTGGGGACGGCGAGATGCGCGAGCAGGCGTATCGCTGCATGAACTGCGGCGTGCCGTTCTGTCACCAGGGCTGTCCGTTGGGGAACGTAATCCCGGATTTCAACGACGCGGTGAAAGACGATCAGTGGCAAGACGCGATCGACGTTCTCCACTCGACGAACAACTTTCCCGAGGTCACGGGCCGGGTGTGTCCGGCGCCCTGCGAGGCCGCGTGCGTACTTAAGATCACCGATCCTCCGGTGACCATCAAACTCATCGAGAAAACTATCGCGGACACCGCTTGGGCGAACAACTATATCCAGCCCGAACCTCCGCGCTCTCGCACCGATAAACGGATCGCGGTGGTCGGGTCAGGACCGGCCGGCCTCGCCGCGGCGCAGCAATTGAACCGGGCCGGGCACTATGTGACAGTCTTCGAGCGTGACGACGAACCAGGCGGACTTCTCCAATATGGAATCCCGGACTTCAAAATGGAGAAGGTTCACATTCAACGCCGCGTCGAACAGATGCGGGCGGAAGGCGTCGAATTCAAATGCAATTCGCATGTCGGCGTCGACATACGGGCACGCGAACTCGTGGATCGATACGACGCCGTACTATTGACCGTCGGGGCGACGAAGTCCCGCGATCTCGACATACCGGGCCGCGGCCTCAAAGGCGTGCATTTCGCGATGGAATTTCTGCCGCAGCAGAACCGGCGCGTCGCGGGGAAACCGGTCCTGGGCGAGAATATCACCACTAAAGACAAGCGAGTGGTCGTGTTGGGCGGCGGCGACACCGGCTCGGACTGTCACGGTACTTCGTTGCGCCAGGGGGCGAAGAGTTTGTGGTCGCTTGAACTATTGCCCCAACCTCCCGAAGGACATAACGCGGACACGCCTTGGCCGAACTGGCCGATGATCATGCGGACCTCGAGCAGCCACGAAGAGGGCGGCGAACGGGACTGGAGCGTCCTGACGAAGGAATTTGTCGGTGAGAACGGGAAATTGACGGGCATCAAAGTCGTGCGGTTAGCTTGGGACCAAGGCGAAAGCGGTTGCATGCAGATGAAGGAGGTCCCGGGCAGCGACTTCGTGATTGAAGCGGACTTGGTGCTGTTGGCCTTGGGGTTCCTCGGACCTGAGGCGTCCATTCCAGACGAGCTGGGGCTCGAGCGAGACGCACGGGGCAATATCAAAGCGGACTACATGACGGGCCGGGATCCTTTCCACACAAGCCATCCCAAAGTCTGGGCGGCGGGAGATGCGCGGCGTGGGCAGTCGCTGGTAGTATGGGCAATTCACGAAGGCCGGGAAGCGGCCCACGCTATCGACAAGGCGCTCATGGGTTCGACTGATTTGCCCAGTATCAACTCGTTCGGCTACGAAGAAGCGGGCGTCTGATCGGTAACGTGTCAGCGGTGAACGTGTAGACTGCGTTAGAATACTGGCCAGACGGCAAATAGCGAGGCGTGAATGAGCCACATAAACCCGATAACGAAACCGCCGGCAAAGGCCGGAGACATCCCGTTGAGCGCGAAGCTTGCGTTGATACAAGGGATTACCGGCGCGGTAGGCGACTTTTTGGAAGACAAGGCGCCAAGTACGACCGCTTGACACAATAGTGTTGTCCTGATGGTTGTAACGATCAGGCTGGCGTGCGGTAATAGTTACGCTAGCCGCTGGCCCGTTGTGGTCGCCCGATGTCCATACCGCTAAATGTAGTGATTGGCACTTGACTTTGAGCATTGATGGTGTTAGAGTAAATCGCGTCGAGGCGCTTGCTCAGCCGAAAGCGATCGAAGTCATCCGGCGAGGAGCGCGGATTCGCTATGAGACATATAGCTAGCCTAACCAAGGTGCCTCAACTCGCGGGAACGGCGGCGGTGGACAGTACGTTGCTCCTGTTTGTTCGGTTTATCGAGAACGTGCTCGGGGTGTTGGCGATATTCCAGATCGCAAAAGAAGGCGGAACGAACCCGGCGGCGTGATAATGGGGAATGAAGTCCCCGCAACGGCCTGACGGCCCTGCGGTTTTGTGAGAAATCTAAGTACGGGGAGCACCGGGGTGTGCCGGTACTCTAGCGGAAGAAAACTAAGACAAGAGGAGAAACGAACATGAAGCACGTGAACGAAGTCGTCGTGGCCAAGGCTGGCGAAGCCTGCGACATCAATGACGTCCAAGGTATTATCGATTTCGCGCTGGCGAACATCACCGATTTCAACGCGGTAATCCAGTGCATCATCGATGCGGTCCTCGCATTCGTCAACAACTTGCTCGGAACCGACATCCAAGTGTAGTCGCTTTCGTCCCGCGCTCGCGGGACGACCAAAGTTTTCCGGGGTCCCTGCGCGTGGGGCCCCGGTGTGTTTTCGGGGCGCGCGTTTCGGTAAGGCGCGGCACACGTGTATCGCGGGACGCACTGTATTATCCGAACCATCGAGGTCGACGACGCGCCCGCCCTTAGCGCGTTGTACGACCCCAAACGGCCCCGCGCGGCGCTTCTCGATGCGCGGCGCGAACTTGCGCCCCCGACGATGGATGAACTGCGGACGGCGTTGGGCACTACGGCGGACCAAGGCCTCGGCATGCTCCACGCGATTGAAGACCTCGAAGGCCGAGTGCTCGGATTCGGATCGCTGCGGCACACTCCCAAAGACCATCACTTCGCGTTGCTCAGTCTAATGCTGCTGGAAGACCGCGACTGCGCCTCCCCCCTCGGAAACGAAGCGTGCGGTTTTCTCCTGGTTGAAGCGTTCCAGCATAAGCTCTTCAGCAAAGTTTTAGCGCAAGCGTTTGAATGGGAGCAATCGTTGCGCGAGTTGTTGCTGCTCCGCGGTTTCACCAGTGACGGGACCCAGCGCGACGTACTGCATTCGTCGGGCCGCTGGCACAACATGGAAACGCTGACCGTCCGCCGTCCTGCCCTTGGCCCGGCTGCGGCGTGATCCTACATTCCTCATGGACTCGAAGACCTCACTGCGCCGGGCCGAACGCGACGACCTCGATCGCGTCATCGAATGGATGGAGGACCCGGACTACCATCACTTTCTTTACGGCGACGCGGCCCGCTCGCCCCGGCAAATTCGAGAGAGCATCGTAGCCATGGTCGGACGCGACCAGAACAACCTCGCGCCAGGAAGCATCCATCTCATCATCGATCACCGGGAGCGAGGACCGATTGGCCTCGTCTCGCTCCAGCGAATCAGCTGGCGCAATCGCGGCTGCACCGTCGATTTCTACATGGGAGACAAGCCGCTGCGCGGAGGCGTTGAAGCCGGCGCGGCGATGTATCGAACAGCGGAATACTGCTTCGACGAACTGAATCTGCACCGCCTCACCGCGAACATTTACGCATTCAACCGCCCCTCCTGGCGGCTGCTCGAGCGGGTTGGCGCGGTGCGTGAACTCGTCCTCAAGGAACACGTCGTCCGAGACGGCGAACTGCACGACCTCTATTGTTACGGCCTCTTGCGGCCCGATTTTGAGGCATTTCGCGAGGCCGGTCCGAAATTCGAATCGCTGTCGCTCGAAAACATGATCGCCCGGCTCGCCGCGCCGGATACTCAGACGTGAAGGCCGCGTTCATCGTCATACTGCTCGGCCACGTCACCTATTCGGTGCTCACGAAACGCCCGGATCCGTATACCGCGGGCGGCAGGAACGGCATCGTCGTCCTCTACCAGACGGTGCTCTTCTGTCTCGCCTTGGCGCTCGCCTACCAATACAATGCGCTATCGAGAACGCTGCTCTCTCCGGTTTATATCGCTGCCGGAATTGCCGCGGGCCACGCGATATTCGCAGTCACGATAATTCTCATCTACGGTTCCTTCGAGGACGCTTGGGCCGTCGCCCGCGATGTCAAGGGACTCTATGCGTTCATCAAGCAACACCCCTACGTGCTCGCCAATTTCTTCTACATCGCGCTCTCCGAGGAGTTCATTTACCGCGCCGTCGCCCAACGGATTTTCGTCGAGTATGGAGGCCGATGGTTGGGCGAAGAAGCAGGCGTCTACACGGGTATCGTTGCGCTTGCCGTGGCATTTTCCGCGGTCCACAAACACTTCTTCAAAAAGTCGCTGCTCGTATCGGGCGAGTTCCTGGGCTTCGCGTTACTCCTCGGTTTCGCCTATCATTGGACGAACAGTCTGGCGTTCGTCATCCTGATTCACGCGCTCCGCGACATCGAGATTTGTTTCCTGGAGTTCCTCGTCAAGCGGGACGAATACGGAGACGCCGCAAAGGCCGACGCCGAAATCGAGGCCGCTTACGGCCCGCGGGCCCGGAGGTCTCATGGACCCCAAATATCTGGTTGAACTCGAAAACGTCCACAAGGTGTTCTTCACCCGCCATTTCCTGCAACGCGACGAAGAAACGGAGCGTCGCGTCATCTACAAAACAAAGCGTGTCCAGGCCGCGCGGCAGGTCAGCTTCGGCATTTGCAAGGGCGAGATTTTCGGATTGCTCGGCCCGAACGGCGCTGGCAAAACGACCACGGTAAAGATGATATCCGGGCTGATTCGTCCCACTGCCGGGACCGTTTCCATCGACGGCATGAACATCGAGAAGAATCGCCTGAAAGCATTGCGAAAATTAGGCGTCGTCCTCGAGGGAACACGCACGAGCATCTGGCCGCTGACCCCCCTCGAGAACCTCGCCTATTTCGGCAACCTGCGCGACGTGCGCGGGCCCGTGCTCCGGCGGCGCAGCCTCGAGTTGCTCGATTTCGTAGGGCTGCGGGACAAGATGAACGTCGAAGTCCGCAAACTCTCCCGCGGCCAGAAACAAAAGGTCGCGATTTGCATCGCGATGATCGCGGACCCCCCCATCGTCCTCTTGGACGAACCCACGACGGGGTTGGATGTCCAAAGCAGCCGTTCCATCAAGGACAAAATCCGCGAGATGACGCGCGAGCAGGGGAAATCCGTGCTCGTCACGACGCACGACATGCACGTCGCGGAGGAGATTTGCGACCGAATCGGCATCATCAACGAAGGCGAATTGATCGCGTGCAAACCCACCGATCAATTGATCGACCTCTTCAGCGATTGCACGTTTGTGTTTCAGTTGGATCGAAGCCCGGATCCGCGTTCGTTCGCGCCGCTTGGGGGCGTTTCTTCGGCCGCTTCCGAGGACGGCGAGGGCGGGCCATCGCTGGTCGTCGCGGTGGCGCGCGAGGAGTCCGAGCGTTCGCGCGCCCTCTACGCGCTGGTTGAAAAGCTGCGCGAGGAACGCTTCGAGATACGGTCTATCACGCAACGCAAACAGAATTTGGAGAACGTTTTTCTTCATCTTACGGGCAATGGCAAGAGTCGGGAGGTCGCCGGATAGTGGGGTTCTTCTTGGTCATAAAGGCGGAGCTCGTCCGCACATTCATCGTCTTGCGGCGCTACTGGTTTGCGACCTTGACCAGCATCATCATCGGGTACGGCATGCTCATGGTCCTCATCGTCGGGTTCATGGCGCGGCGGGACGAAGTCACCGAAATGATGGGCGCCCGGTTCGGCGTTGACCCCGAGCGCGCCACGAACGCCGCCCTTGGCTTCATCATCGGAATGTTCGCGTTCGGAATCATCGGTATTTTTTCGCAGGGCCTCCAAGCGATGGCCCAGTCCGGCCAACTCGAGCAACTTTGTTTAAGCCCGCACGGACTCGTCACGAATTTCCTGGGCCGCTCCCTCGTCGGCGCGGTGTCGGCCGTCCTGTCGTCAACGATTCTGTTGTTGATGATCACGGCCACGGTCGGCGGGACCCTGCATTTCAATCCCTTGATCACCGGCGTCCTGCTCGCGTTGACGTACGCGAACCTCATCGGTTTCGGTTTTATGGTGGGCGGGCTCGTGCTCGTGTTCAAACAAACCGGGCAGATCGCCGTGCTCATCCGCATGGCGTTGCTGTTTCTCGCCTTCGCCGTGTCGGACAAAGTCGATACGGGATACAAGCTAATCGATGCGTTAATGCATGCCGCGCCAATAACCGACGCGGCAATTTGCCTGAAGTTCGTCCTCATTCGCGATCAGATGGTGCGGCAATTCGATGAAGGCGGCGCAGTCGTCGCCCAGCACTTCCAGTCGGTGTTTACACTGCCCTCGTTTTACTTTCTTCTGCTCAGTTGCGTGGTCTGGACGACGCTCGGCATCGCCGTCTTCAAGGCAATGGAGAACCACAGCCGGGACAAAGGGACCCTGGGGGCATACTGATGGCCGGGCCCTTGCATCGGTTCGAGCGCGGCGGCAGGCGCTTCGTGCTCGATCCCGATACGGTCTTCTGTTTCCAGTGTGACGATATTTCCTGGGACGTACTCGAGAGCTACCCCGGCGCGCACGCAAACCGAATCACGCACAAGCTAGGGCCGAAGCACGAGCCGAGCGTTGTCCGCGAGGTCATCGGCGAACTGGAGTGGTTGCGCATCTCGAAATCCATCCTCCAGCCCGTGGATTTTCAAGCCAGCCTAAAGGCGCTGGACGAATTTTCGCGTCTCGCCTGCGTTGAAATCGATCTCGACGGGACGAGTGCCGTCGCGCCGGAATTGTTGGATGGCGCGGCGCGCCTACTAGCGCTTCGATCCGGACCCAAAGGCGGGCTTACGTTGCGCGTGCGGTGGCCTGCGTCGAACACCCCGCCCAACGCGCAACTGCTGGACACAGTCATGCGGAGCGCCAACAGCGCCGCGTGGGCCGGAAAGAAAGTCGATATCGAGTTCCGTGTGATTGGCGTGAACTTGCGCCAACCTTCGATCAGGGTCGACCTATGCCTTCCGATCGCGAGCGCGACGTTCGAGTATCCCGCGGAACTGAATCGTGACGGCCTCGCCGATTTGCGTACCGTCATTCGGCTCGCCGAAAGGTTTCCCGGCGCGCGGTTGGTCTGGCGGCCTCGCGCAAACAACGTCGCCGAAACGATGAAAGCGTTGTGCGACTCCGGTCTGCTTCGATTGGAGATTGACGTAGAGGGAGCGTACCTGGACGCCGGCCCCAATGGCACGCCCGCGATGGCCGATGCCCTAAGCGAAGCGGCCCGCTGGTACGCCGAGTATCTGGCGAAGGGCGGGCGCGCGCACGTCGGGCCGTTCACCGAATTGTTCCGCCGCGTGCATGCCGGTGAGCCCCATCCCCGAATGGATGGGGCTGGCGTTCGCTCGTTGTTCATCCAGTCTGATGGAAGCGTTTTTCCTTCGGCACACTTTGTTGGGCCGTCGTATCGCGTCGGAAATGTCGTTGCCAACGAATGGAATGAAGACGCGTTACTGCCATTCGGCGACCTGGGTTACCCTATGACCGCCGGGTGTGCCCGCTGTTGGGCGCGAAATGTCTGCGGCGGCGGGTTTGCCGCGATCCATTGCGCGCGAACGGGCGCAATGCGCAAGCCCG
>CAYXRK010000103.1:0-16489 GCA_964467615.1 uncultured Nitrospirales bacterium
CAACGCCGAATTCAAGCGCTTGCTCCACGCACGTGGCTAGTCAGAGTCCGTCTATCGCTATTGTCTCACGACCGATCGGCAAGAGTTGGCGACGCTGGTACCATTGACGTATGAGGAACAAAAGCAGTTCCTTGCCGCGAAAGGGATAGATAAACCTCTCGTTTCCCAGAAGCAGACGGATTTCGTGAAGGACGGTGTCGCGGTCGAGGTACAGTTTGGAAAGTACGCTTTCGTCGCTTACGACCTTTTCGTTAAGCACTTACTTTTCTACAGCGGCGACGTGATCAACGTAGGCGTCGAAATCCTGCCGATGAAGGAAATGGTGCGAGACCCGGACGGCGGACGCCTCATGTCTACGGGCGTCGCCTACTTTGAAAGCGAAGTCTACAATGTCCTTCGACATGGCCGGAGCAGTCCGCCCGTACCGCTTGTTATCCTTGGTATCGCGCCGTAACTTGTGCGATTCGATCGAGACCTCGCGGAATCGGTACTCCGCCGAACTGAAGAGGTAGTGAAATGCCTGTTGTCGATCCAGTAATTCTCGATCGTGCGAGCAGAGTCGTCCAGATGCTACGTGGACGACTGCACGTTGCCGAGGCGTACTTGTTTGGCTCGATTGTCGAAGGGCGAGCGGACGAGTGGAGCGACATCGACCTCGCGGTCTTTGTCGATCGCCACGAGGCGGCGGGTCTGAAAGTCCGGGCGGAGCTGAGCGCGTGGGCCCAGAAGGAAGCGGGAGACGATATTGAACTTCATTTTTTCCCGTCCGATCAGCTGACGACGCGTGATCCGGCGAGTTTCGCCGAATACGTGGTGACACACGGAGCGAAGCTGTAGCCGCGTTCTTCCGCCGACCGCGTCAACCGTCTACTTCTTCAGCACCTTCTCCACGCGCGGCGCGCTAAGTCGCGTCACTCTCGGTAGCGTGCCCGCCAATGGACGGGCGTAGCGGATGAAGGCGTCGGTGACGTTGTTGCCCGCGCGATTGATGAAACTCGCCGGCATCGTCTTTGTCTTACCCGCCACTTTCTTGAGGTCGGTCAGGTAGTAGCGCACGGCGTAGTCGCCCACGCGCTGAATCGCCACCGAGCCGTCCAGGTCGTGCCAGATGGCGTATTGCGCGGCCTTCTCGCCGACTTCGCGGGCCTCGCGTTGGTCGACCTCACTGACGCATCCGAGGAAGCTGCGCTGCATATAGCCGAGCGTGTCGGTCCGCACGCGCTTGATACCCGTCCCTTTACGGACCCACTCCGCGAGCAAATCACCCAACGCACCCGTGCCGGAGAGTTGGATGTTGCCGTAACTGTCGCGTTCGCCGCCGGAGAACTGTTCGGCGATGGCCTTGCCGGACTTGTCCACAATGCCTTCGGAGGCGGCGATGATACAGCGGCCGTGTTTCTTGTACGCGGCCGCGACGTCCTTGAGAAATTGGTCCTTCGAGAAGGCCCGTTCGGGAACGTAGACGAGGTGGGGGCCGTCGTCGCTGTAGACGCGCCCCAAGGCGGAAGCCGCGGTGAGAAAGCCGGCGTGGCGGCCCATGACGACGCCGATATAGACGCCGGCGAGTGCTCGGTTGTCGAGGTTTACTCCGGAGAACGCCTGCGCGACGAACTTGGCCGCGGACCCATATCCGGGACAATGGTCGGTCTCGGTTAGGTCGTTGTCGATCGTTTTCGGAATGTGAATGACGCGCAGCTCGTAGCTCGCCTTGCGCGCCTCTTCGTTGACGATGCGGCAGGTGTCGGCGCTGTCGTTGCCACCGATATAGAAAAAGTAACGGATGTCGTGCGCGCGGCACACCTCGAAAATCTGGTGGCAATACTTCGTGTCCGGTCTATCGCGCGTGGAAAGAAGCCCCGAGCCCGGCGTCTCGGCGACGCCCTGCAAGTTGTCCGTCGTCGCTTCGGTGAGGTCGCACAGCTCTTCGTCGATAATGCCGCGCACGCCGCGCAACGCCCCGTACACGCGCGTGACTTGCGAGAACTTGCGCGCCTCGAGCACCAGGCCCACAAAGCTCTGATTGATCACCGCCGTCGGCCCGCCGCCCTGGGCGACAAGCGCCTTCCCCTCGGTCATCGCCATGCGTCCCTCCGTTCGCGTCTAGTGTTCCGAACGATAACTCCAGTGGATACGTCCGTCGTCATCGTGCTGCTCCGAAATTGACCGCAACGCACGACCCATCTTCCCTGCGCCCGCTATTTCTCTTTACACCCTTCACACGTTCGCACTCAACTTCTCGCCGTTCCGAAAATCGCGCCGCACATCTGTCGGACCGCTTCGCTGATCGTGCTCGTGCACGTGCTCGTAATCGTGCTCGGAGCTTCGCACTACCCCGATTTTCATCCTTTCTCAGTGAAAGCCCGCTTTCATGACAACTCGTCATCGAGAACTTCATGATGTCCATTCGACGGAAATCATTCAACGCATTGCAAACTCACGGCTCCGGCCCGGCCGGATACTATGCCCCTAACTCCTGGTGGTACTCCTGCAGCGTGCGCACCTCCGGCTTACGCTCTTTCATGGCGCGGATCGCGAGCACCCCCGCCTGCGCGGCCGCAAGCGTCGTCATCGTGGGGATGCCCCGTTCGAGCGCGGTCCTGCGGATCGCCCGTTCATCAAATTTGGATTCCGCGCCGAGCGGCGTGTTGATCACCCACTGTACTTGCCCGTTGATCATCTGATCGACCACGTTTGGCCGGCTTTCCCCGACCTTGAATACCGTCTCGACGGCAAGGCCCTGCGCGCGAAGTACCTCGGCGGTACCGCGGGTCGCGACCAGTTTGAATCCCAAATCGATCAAATCTTTTCCAAGGGAAGCGGCCTTCGGCTTGTCGCGCTCGTTCAAACTCAGAAATACCCTGCCGGTCAGTGGCACTTGGTTGCCAGCGGCAAGCTGACTCTTGGCGAACGCCATCCCCATGTCGCGATCGATGCCCATCACCTCGCCCGTGCTGCGCATTTCGGGGCCGAGCAGCGTGTCCACGCCGGGGAATTTGATGAACGGCAGCACTACTTCTTTCGCCGAAACGTACTTCGGCACGGGATCGCACATCACGCCGAGTTCTTTGAGCGATTTGCCGGCCATGACCCGCGCGGCCAATTTAGCCAAAGGCAACCCCACGGCCTTGCTCACGAACGGCACGGTCCGCGACGCGCGCGGATTCACCTCCAACACGAAGATGTCGCGGTCGCGCACCGCGAACTGCACGTTCATCAGTCCGATGACGTTCAACTCGCGGGCCATCGCGCGGGTCTGTTCCTTCATTCGCTCGACGACGCTGGGGTCCGTGTCGTAGGGTGGAAGAATGCACGCGCTGTCGCCCGAATGCACGCCCGCCTCCTCGATATGCTGCATGACACCGCCTATGATCACGTCTTTTCCGTCGGCCAGCGCGTCCACGTCGAACTCGGTCGCGCGTTCAACGAACTTGTCGATCAAGATGGGGCGTTCGGGTGACGCCTCGACCGCGTAGGTCATGTACCGCTCGAGCGACGCGCGCTCGTATACGATTTCCATCGCCCGGCCGCCGAGCACGAACGAAGGCCGCACCACCACCGGATACCCGATGCGCTCGGCAATCGCTACGGCCTCGCCGACCGAAGTGGCGGTGTCGTTGTCCGGCTGGAGCAGCCCAAGTTTCTCCACCATCTCCTTGAAGCGTTTGCGATCTTCGGCGCGCGCAATGCTGTCCGGCGACGTCCCGATAATTGGCGCGCCCGCCGCCTCGAGCGCCTCAGCCAAATTGAGCGGGGTCTGTCCGCCGAACTGCACGATGATGCCCTTCGGCTTCTCCCGGTCAACGATATTCATCACGTCCTCGAACGTGACCGGTTCGAAGTACAACCGGTCGGAGGTGTCGTAGTCCGTCGAGACCGTCTCCGGGTTGCTGTTGACCATGATGGTCTCGTAGCCGTCTTCCCTCAGCGCGAACGAGGCATGCACGCAGCAGTAGTCGAATTCGATGCCCTGCCCGATCCGATTTGGTCCGCCGCCCAGGATGACAATCTTCTCTCGCGTCGCCGGCCGCACTTCGTCTTCCTCGCCGTAGGTCGAATAGTAGTACGGCGTGTAGGCCTCGAATTCCGCCGCGCACGTGTCCACCAGTTTGTACGTCGGTACGACGCCCTTCGCGATCCGCGTCTTCCGGATTTCCAGCGGGCTCTTGCCCCAAATGTGGCCCAGTTGATCGTCGGAGAACCCATACGTTTTCGCCCGGCGCAATACCGCAGCATCGTTCGGATCCGCCGTCTTCAAGGCGGTTTCTTCGCGAACGATGTCGCGAATGTTTCTAAGGAACCACGGGTCGATTTTGGTCGCCTCGTGTATCTCCTCGACCGTCGCGCCCGCGCGAATCGCCTGCGCAATGTCCAAAAGCCGCCCGGGTTCCGGCCTGCGCATCTTGCGAAGCAACGCCTGCTTGGTCTCCGCGGCGTCGCCTATCGGCTTGTCTTTACCGTCCGCGCCGAGGCCCGCGCGGCCAATCTCCAGGCCGCGAATCGCCTTCTGTAGCGACTCCTTGAACGTCCGCCCGATGCTCATCGTCTCGCCGACGCTCTTCATCTGTACCGTCAAATGCGGATCCGATCCCGGAAATTTCTCGAAGGCCCAACGGGGAATCTTCGTCACCACGTAGTCAATCGTCGGCTCGAACGAAGCCGGCGTTTCTTTCGTGATGTCGTTCGGAATTTCGTCCAGGCTGTACCCCACCGCCAGCTTGGCCGCGATCTTCGCGATGGGAAAGCCCGTCGCCTTCGAGGCCAGCGCCGAACTGCGCGATACGCGCGGGTTCATCTCGACAACGATCTGTCTGCCCGTCTCTGGATTCACTGCAAACTGGATGTTTGAACCGCCGGTATCGACGCCGATCTCGCGGATAATCGCGATCGACGCGTCGCGCATCCGCTGATACTCCTTGTCCGTGAGCGTCTGCGCCGGCGCCACGGTGATGCTGTCGCCCGTGTGTACGCCCATCGGGTCGAAGTTTTCGATCGAGCAGATAATGACGACGTTGTCCTTACGGTCGCGCATGACCTCGAGCTCGAATTCTTTCCACCCAACGACGGACTCCTCGATCAGGACTTCCCTCACCGGGCTGGAGTCGAGGCCCCACTGCACCACCTTTTCGAATTCGTCTTTGTTGAACGCAAGGCCCGCGCCCGATCCGCCCAGCGTGAACGCAGGACGCACCACGACGTTGTACCCCAGTTCCTCGCCAATCGAGCGCGCCTCCTCCACCGAATGGACCACCTTGCTGCGCGGCACGTCGAGCCCAATGCGCTGCATCGCGTCGCGGAACTCGCCGCGGTCCTCGGCCATCTTGATCGCGGGCAACTTCGCGCCGATTAGTTCACAGCCTTGCCGCTCCAAGAAGCCCGACTCCGCCAACGCGACCGCCAAGTTGAGCGCCGTTTGCCCGCCCACGGTCGGCAAGAGCGCGTCCGGGTGCTCGCGCTTGATGATCGCTTCGAGCGTCTCGACGGTCAGCGGCTCGATATACGTCCGGTCTGCTGTCTCCGGATCGGTCATGATCGTCGCCGGATTACTATTCGCGAGGACAACTTCGTATCCCTCTTCGCGCAGCGCCTTGCATGCTTGCGTTCCCGAATAGTCGAATTCGCAGGCCTGGCCGATAACGATCGGCCCCGACCCTATCAACATGATCCGGGTGATGTCGGTCCGTTTAGGCATGATTCAAGTCATCGGTTCCAGCATATGGTGGACGAACCGACACGACACCATACACAAACTTCCGTTCGCCACGGGCATCCGCCCAACGCGGCCAAATCTGTCGGTTGCATTCGTCTCATGCGATGACCGCGCTACCGCGTAATCTCGAGGATCTCCATCGGCAGGTCGCCCGCCGGGACTTTCGCCACCACGCGGTCCCCGACCGCCTTGCCCAACAACGCCTGTCCCACCGGCGACTTCGTCGAAATTTTTCCCGACGCCATGTCCGTCTCGACCGGACTCACCAGCGTGAACTTCAGTTCCTTTTTCGTCTTCGTGTTGAGCACGCGCACGGTCGCGCCGACAAACGCTTTGCTCGTATCGATTTTTTGGTCTTCAAGTATCAGCGAACGCGCTATTTTGTCCTCGAGATCGCGAATCCGCGCGTGCAAATGCGCTTGCGCGTCCTTCGCCGCGTGATATTCGGCGTTCTCCTTGAGGTCGCCCAGCCCCCGCGCGAACTCGATGGTCTCGGCGATCCGCATCCGTTCCTCGTTCATCCAAACGAGGTCGGCCTTCATCTTTACGAGACCTTCTCGCGAGACGTATAGATTATCGCTCATAGTTCGCACATGGCTCGTGACGGAATTGTGTAAAAAAGAGCGGCCCGAGGTACGCACGGGCCGCCCGTTCAAGCTCGCAGTATAACAAAGCCCCCGCCCTTCCGCGACCCGAAAATTTCGTGGCATGGGCTTCCAGCCCATGCAGCTACCCCGGATTCCTCGACCCCATCCCCGCGCGCTCTTTGGCTATACTGCCCACCGGGCCTTCGCGGCCCGGTCAAAACCAAGGGAGCCGTCTACCATGTTTCGCGCCATCCGATTCGCCGTCGCACTTGCACCCCTTCTGTTCGCCGTTTCCGCCTACGCCCAACCAGTTACCGCGCCCCTCGTGGATCCGGTCAAAGTCGCGGCGGCGGACCGTATCGAAAATTGGACCGGTAAGACCATCATGGTCTACACGCCACATCCGGACGACGATACGTTTTCATCCGGCGGCACCATGGCGCATCTCGTAAAGAAGGGCAACAAAGTCATCGTCGTGATTTACACCAACGACGACAAAGGCTCGAAGGACCTCGAAATGAGCAGCGAGCGCCTCGCGCGCATTCGACGCGCCGAAGAAGAAGACGCCTGCCGCATTCTCGGCATACCGACGGAGAACATCCACTGGCTCGGCTACCGCGACGGCGACCTCGAGTACGCCGACCCCCGCACGCTGCGCGGCGAGGCCTGCCGCCTCATGAAAATCTACCGGCCCGACGCCGTGCTCTCTCCCGACCCCGGCACGCAATACGTCCAGTGGCACAAGACCGATCACCGCATGGCCGCGAACATCACCGAGGACGCCTTCATCGCCGCCGAGTGGCACCTCTACTATCCGCAGCACCTGCTCGACGAAGACCTCCAGCCCTACAACGTTCCGCTCGTCTACTACTTCTATTCGCAAGCCCCGAACTACGAAGCCGACATCACCGACACGTTCGACCTAAAGATGCAGGCCGCCGCCGCCCACGTCAGCCAGTTCGAACCTAGCAACACCAAGTACGTCGATACGTTGCCCCAGGTCACTATCGACGGTATCCGCGCGCGCTTCGGCGAATTCCACAAGACTAAACGCGGCTACGCCGAGCGCTTCCGCCGTGCGGAACGGTAGGTTCACGATGTGCGCATACTCGTTGCAAGGGCGTAAAATATGCGAAGTATTCGGGAGTGCCTGTGATGACGTACAAAGGACACGTTGAAAACGGGGTTGTCGTCGCCGATCAACCCATTGGTTTGCCCGACGGTACCTCGGTCGAAATTCGACCGTTACGGCCTGCCCACGGCAGACATCACCCGGATGTGGAGCGCTTCGCCGGCATAATCCCGCAGAATTCAGGTGACGAAGAGGAGTACTTCGCCCATATTCGGGCAAAGCACGCATGAAGATCCTCGTGGATTTGAACGTGATGCTGGATTTTCTCGAACGACGAGAATCTTTCTTCGAAGACGCAGCGAGCGTCTTGGATCGTGTCCTGAACGGAAATTTGGTCGGTGTTCTCCCGGCCCATGGCGTAACAACCCTTTACTATTTTCTCGCGAAGACAGTTGATCCAAAACAGACGCAAGAATTTCTTCGGTGGATGCTGGCCAATTTTGAGATCGGCTCTTGCGATGCAAGTGTGCTCACGGCAGCGATCGATCTCGGATTCGACGACTACGAGGACGCCGTCACGGCGGTAATCGCGTCCCGGACCGGTTGCGAATACATCGTCACGAGAAATCGGCGTGACTTTGATCGGTCGCCGACTCCCGCTTTGGCACCCGGCCAGTTTCTTACCCGGATCGACGCCAATTAACCAGTCGGATCGGGTCGGCTCCGCCTACTTCACGTCGTCGGCCCGCCCGCCCGCAACGCCGGAATCTCCATATCCAACTCCGTCGCCGGCCCTGCACCGTCCTCGCGCCGCACGGTCACCGTAATCTTCGCGCCCGCCGGCCCGTAGATATAGCCGCGCGGGTCCTCGATCACGCTCGTCGAAATTGGGTGTCCGTTTACCTTCACGATCTTATCGCCGACTCGCAGACCCGATCCCGCGGCGCTGCCCAAGTTCTCGACGACGAGCACCCGTTCGGCCGGTACCGCGTTTACTCCGTCGATCGCGGGCGCGTCGTCCCCGCCCTCGTCTTGCGTAAGGTCAGTAAAAAGGAATGACGGGTCGCCAATGGCCCCCGTCACCACGACTGGAGCCTTCGCGTCGTCGCTCGGGTTGATGGCCAACACCGTCGCTGCGCTCCCCGCCGCAAGGGCAATCACGCCCGCCGCGATTACGTTCTTCGCACTCGCAAACGGCACGCCAACGTATACCGCGAGCTTCTCCTGCAACAGCCACGGCGACGCCCCGTGCCGCAGATCGCCCAGCCACATCGCCGGGCCCGCATGAGCGATCGCCGCCCCGAAGTCCGGCATTACCGGCCCCAGTGCCAGCCCCGCAACGATCTGGTCCGCCCGCCGTTTGCTGCGGTGCGGCAGAAGTTGATCGAGTTCACCCTCGTCGTGTTTTGCGAAGTACCGCTGCAAACCTTTTCGCCCCAATCGCAATCGTTTTTTCATAGTGTCCACGCCGATGCCGAGGGCTTCCGCGCCGGCGGAAGCCGTCATGCCCTCCAAGTAGAATAAAACCATGGCCTCGCGGAGCTTCGGAGAAAGACTCCGCATCGCCTCGCCGACTCGCTCGAGACACTCGCTCCGCGCCGCCGCGCTCGAGGGGTCCTCCTCATTCGCGACGTCAAAGCCATCCTGTTGCGCGTGCCGATTCACGATTGCCTTCCGATACTGCTCCCTGCGCAGCCAATTCAACGCCGCGTGCCGAGCGATTTGACGCATCCAAATCGAAAACGCCTCCGCATGCCGCAGACGTTTCAGGTTATGCCACGCGATCAGGAAGGCTTCCTGCGCAAGGTCCTCCGCCGTCCCCCAATCGTGTACCTTCGCGAAGATCACGCCGTGGACCATCGCGTAATGCGATTCCACCAAACCCGCGAAAGCCTTCTCATCGCCGGTAAACGCTGACTCGACCATCGGATTTGGATACGCCGCCGACATAGCTCACTTCCTGTCCGACTCGTTCTCTCGCTATAAAAGGCGCTATAGACCCCGAAAAAGGGGAACCACTACTATTATCGCCTAAATCTCTCGATCATGAAACCCGAATACGAAAACAGGCAGTATTAGGGCACTCGCTTGATCGCGCGCTACTCGACCTACAGCCCCAGCCACGAGCCAATAATGTTGCGCTGCACTTCGTTCGCCCCAGAGTAGAGCGTGCTGCCCACCGAGTCGCGGAGTATACGCTCGACCTCGTACTCGGTCAGGAAGCCATATCCTCCGAAGACTTGGACGGTATCGAGTGCGACCTTGACCAGCGTCTCACTGACGTAGACCTTGACCATGGATGCGTCCAAGCCGATATCGCGCGCGTTGCCTAGGCGCGAGGCGGCCTTATACGTCAGCAACCGGGCGGTCTCCAGTCCGATTTTCATGTCCGCGATCTTGTGGGCGACGGCCTGGTACTTTCCAATCGCCTTGCCCGCGGACCTGCGGGTGCGCGCGTACTTGATCGCCGTCTCAAGTAAGTGTTGCAACGTGCCGATGTGCGCCGCTCCGATGCAGATTCGCTCCCATTCCATCGACTGGTTGAACATCACCGCGCCGCCGCCCGGCTGACCGATAACGGCCGACGCCGGCACGTACGCATTTTCCAGGACCACTTCGCCGAGCAGCGACGAGCGCAGCCCCATCTTCTCGAAGGTCTGATTGCACGAGACGCCCGGCGTGTTCATCTCGACGAGAAAGCCCATGATTGCGCCTTTGGCCCCGGTGTTCATCGCGTAGACGATGGCCACGTCCGCGGCGGGCGCGTTCGAGCTCATGATCTTGGTGCCGGTGATGCGGTAGCCATCGCCGTCCGGTTCGGCGCGCGTCTTCATCGTGAACGCGTCGGACCCCGAACTCGGCTCGGTCATCCCGTTGACGGCGATCAGCGATCCGTCGCACATCTTGGCGAGGTACTTCCGCTTCAGATCGTCACTCCCGTATTTCCAAACGGGAACAACGCACGCGAGAAGGTGGGCGCAGACCGAGAACACCAACCCGCCGTCGCGGCACCCGTAACCAAACGCCTCGAGCGCAAGCGCGGTCGAGAGCGGATCCAGCCCTAGCCCGCCCTGTTCCTCCGGCACCGGAAGCCCTTGCAGTCTCATCTCCCCGCATTTGCGCCAGAGGTCTTTCGGAAACGTTTGGTCGCGGTCGCGTTCCGCCGCGCCCGGATTCAATTCCTGCCGAGAAAAGCGCACAATTTCGTCGCGAAGCAGCGACTGCTCGCGCGTCAACTCGAAGTTCATTGCGCCATTCCCTTCAATCGCTGGTAGTCGATCTTATCAGTCGAGGTTTTCGGCAGCGATTCGAGCGCGGTGAACTTGTCCGGAATCATGTACATCGGCAGGTTCTTCGAGCAGAATTGCTTGAGCCCGATGAGCGATGGCGGCGTTTCGCCGTTCCAATTGTGGAACGCGCGTATCGACACGCCGTTCTGTTCGTCCGGCGCTGCAATCACGGCCGCCTCGGTAATCGATTCGTGACGATACAGCGCGGACTCGATTTCACCAAGTTCTACACGGTAGCCGCGCCGCTTCACCATCCGGTCGCGGCGGCCGTGATAGAGATAGACGCCGTCATCCGACTCGATGACGACGTCGCCGGTCCGGTGCCATTTCAAGCCGTTCGAATCGATCCAAAACGCGCGCTCGTTGCGCTCGGGTAGGTTCCAGTAGCCCTGCATGACCGAGCCCCCGGTCACGAAGAGTTCCCCCGGTTCACCCTTCTTCGCTTCCACTCCATCGTCGTCCATCACCTTCGCGACATCGTCCGAGCACACGCGCCCGATCGGGTACGCTTCAGCCCGATCCTCCGGAACGGGCAGCTCCACTTCGTAGTATGTACACACGTTCGTCTCGGTCGGCCCGTAGAGGTTGACGTAACGCGGATGTGGCCATCGCTGCGTAAGCGCGCGAAGGTGCTTTACCGGGAACACCTCACCCGCGAAATAAACAATACGCAACGCCGAGTAGTCGTGGTCGCCAATTCCGCCGTGCTCGAGCAAGAGGCGCAGGATAGAAGGTGTCGAGTACCAGACCGTGACGCGCGAGATCGATATCACCTGCGCCAGCGCGCGCGGCGTCTTTCCCAAACTTTCGCTCAGCAATACGACCGTCCCGCCCGCCATGATCGGCACGTATATGTCCAGGATCGAGAGATCGAAGTGGAACGGCGCGTGTGACGAAAACTTGTCCTCATGCGTCGGCGGATACGCCTCGGCGCACCAACGGACAAAGGCGAGCGCGCTCGCGTGTGTATGGATCACCCCCTTTGGGTTGCCCGTCGAGCCAGACGTATACAAGATGTACGACAGACCATCCGGCGGCGCGACATCTCCCGGCCTTTGGCCTTGCGGCTGTAACACGGTCAGCTCGAGGCCATATCGGTCAAGTTGGTCGAGCCGCGCGATTTCGCGCAGTTCGTTCCCGCCGTAGTGCTCTTGGAGGTTGGCAATCCGCGAACGCTCCACGATGATCGCGGCCGCATTGCAGTCCTGAAACACAAACGCGTTGCGCTGCGGCGGCGCGTCCGGATCCACCGGCACATACCCCGCCCCAGCTTTGAGCGCGCCAAAGATCGCCGTAAGCGATCCGATGGACTTGGGCACATAGATGCCAACGCGGTCACCCTGCTTCACGCTGGCCAAACTCAGGATGCGGGCGATGTCCGACGAACGCGCGTCCAACTCGTCGTAGCGTATTTCCTTCCCGGCGTCCGGATCCTCGACGGCAATCCGCTCGGGAAATTTCCTCGCCGACGCTTCCAGCAAACCGTGGAGCGTCTCGCTCATTTCGTGCCGGCTTTCTCCTGCACTAAACGCGCGATGTCGTTCAGCGTGTCCAGGTGGTCCGCCGTCATTTCGTGTGCCTCAAACGTAACGCCGTATGTCGTCTCCAGAAAATTCACCAAGCGCAACGTCGAAATCGAATCCAGCACGCCCCCCGTAATGAGCGGGGTTGAATCCGTCAGGGTGTTTGGGTTCTCGCCCGGAAGAAACTCCTCGAGAATGAATTGCTTGATGGTCGCGTGCAAACCGCTCGTGTTGTCGCTCATTTCGGTCCTTTTCGTCTCATGGCCGTTTCGGCCCGCCAATAATACTTCCGCCGCCCTCTGCTCTGAAAATGCGCGCCCACACCCAGCGGACCGCTCAGCTAGTCGTACTCGTGCTCGTCACTCGTCATCGTGCTCGTGTCCCCGGCCGCCTACCGCTCACCACTCGGCTTCGGCAGCAGCGGGGGATCTCCCGTCGTCAATTGTTCGTAAACGTATTCTGCAAGGAGTCCGTGCGCCCGGACGTTCGGGTGCTCGTCGTAGGTCTCGAGCTTGAGTGAACTTGGCGGAACACCTTCGTACGCCCCTCTCAAATCGATCATCACGGCAAACCCCGACTCGCCCGCGAGGGTGAACAACTCCCTGATCACCTTGTCCCCCACGAAATCAAAGCGCTCGACCTCGGGTTCGAACATCCATACGACCTTAATGTTGCGCTCGTTGCATATCTCGACCACGCGGCGAAATGCCCAGGCGACCAAGTCCGCCGAATACTTGCTCAACCGGTTCGCGGCCGCCCGCCCGCCGGTTTCCGAAGTAACGCCGGCCTTGGCGATGATCTCCTCGACATACGGATACGGAATCGCAATATCATTGCGCAGGCACCGAAGGATGTTCTCCACGATCCATCGTCTATCGATTCGGTGCGCGCAAAAGATCACCATGTCGGGCTGGAACTCGAGGGCAGCGTTTTCGAGCCGGTAAAGTTTGCGCAACGGGTCGAACCCGTTCACCGAGAAGTTGAGGATCTCGTATCTGCCGGGGTGATCTACGGCGAGCCGGTCCTCGACGATGCTCTCGAACGTCTGTCCGTCGGGGATTCCCCAGCCCATCGAAATCGAAGTCCCGATTAGCGCTATACGGTACGTGCCGGCGGGTTTTTCTTTCGTGTACTCCTTGTCGCGCAGGCCCCATTGGTTCGTCGAGTAGTGGACGCCCAAGTAGTCGATTTGCGCCGACTTGGTGAGCTCGCGGCCGTGGAACCCCTCGCCGTCCTTATTCATCGCCTGCCGAAACGGCACGAAATAGTTCGCGGGCCGCTCGCCATACACTTCGTTCAACTCGGGACTGAATCGGTCGACCCTCATCAGATCCTCGTAGTAGCCCAGTTGCATCTTGGCCTTTTCGAAATCATTGAGGCGGTCCCACTCGACCGACTCCAGCGCTTCGCGGACCCGGTGCGGCATGTACGCTTGCAGCGCCCCGACGGCCGAGGCCAGCACCACGGTTCCCGTTACGGTGACTCGTGCCGCGGACGGCCAGAAAGAGTACGGCGCCTGCGCTTGCCGTAGCGCCGCCGCGGCCGACTCGGTCCACTCTCGACGCGAGCCCTTCATAATCACAGCCAGCGATCCGATCACAATCCAAATTCCCACAAGCAACAGCACGTCGTCCCACGAGATCGTGCCCAAATTGGCCAGGATCGCGAACCATTCGTTGTACGACTCCGCCGACCACATCGACCACAACACCATCATCGCGGTGAACATGGTGATGGTCTTCGCGGCGAGAACGAGGTTGGCTTTG
This sequence comes from uncultured Nitrospirales bacterium, assembly GCA_964467615.1. GTDB lineage: Bacteria > Hydrogenedentota > Hydrogenedentia > Hydrogenedentales > CAYXRK01. Next base: position 13,946 of record CAYXRK010000103.1, read on the forward strand.
AGCGGCGAGACGGGCGTCTTTTTCTTGGGGCGCGCATCCAGCATTACGTTGACGGTGACCAACAAGCCCAGCATCGCCCAGAACGCCGCGTCCGTCGCGGTGATCAAAGGCCGCCCGCGAAGCCAGAACCATTGATACGAATGCAGCAGCCAAGTAGCGATGAAGGCAAGTGCGGTCGCCAGCGCCATCGACCGTTTCGGGCCGAGTTTGCGCAGCCGGAAAAACGTCGGATAGAAAACGATCTTGGTGATGAAGTCCTTCCAGTAAACGTTGATGCGGCGCCAGAAGTCCGTGAAGCTCGAGGAAAGAAAGTAGAGGTGGTGAGTCTCAGGCAGGTTGAACCCGAACAGGTGCAGGACGCCAATGACGATGTGGAAGTTACCCGAGACGCGAAGGTACATCATGTACGTCGCGAACATGTGCCGGACCACGTCCCCCGCGTCGGCAATGGTCATGGGATCGATCGTCATAAACTGATGGATGCCGCGATAAAGCAGGAGTTGAATGGTCCCGCGCAGTATCCAAACCACCCCGATTTGGTAGATGCGGAACGGGTTCTCGTTATAGTACGTGCGCGAAAAGGTCCGGTAGTCAATCACCGGAAACAACACGAAGCAAATGTTCGGTACTAGAAAAAAGTACGCGAGCGATTTCCACGCGTCAAACGGCGCGGACTTGTGCCGCAGGTCGTACAAGTACACCACGATGCGGAACATGAACATAGCGCCCAAGATCGGCCAAACGACCCCGAGCGGGCCCGACGGTATCCAATTCACACGAAACGCGGCGAGCACGGTCCCAGCGAGCGCAATGCCCGCGACCCGCGCGCCGAACGGGATCGATAGATGGCAAATTCCGACGAGAATAATTCCGACGCCAATCAGGCCCGCCCCGGCAACCGGACCCAACACCAACAGAAAACTGGCGAACGATATCGCCACGAAAAACGGCATGCGAAAAGCGGCTGGAAGAAAATGGTGGACGGGGTACGCCGCGGCGACGAGCACCATTACGTCCTGAAACGCCCGCGACTCGATCCGGAACGCCTTGAGCAGTAACACCATCAAGGCGAGTTGGACGGTAACCGCCGCGCACTTTGGTATGTCTTCACGAAAACGGGACCGGGCCGACGGTACGGGAAAGTTTTCAATCAACGTAGGGTCTCCATAGCGCGGGAACAGCCCAGCACGCCCCGCCCCCAAGTTCTCTCAATGAGATGCCTGGGCGTTCCGCGCGACAAGGGGTACTATCGGTGTCTACTTGCCGATTTTGTCTCGCCGCTCCTTCAACTCCCGCCACGTCGTCAACACAACTCCCTCGGCCGTGATTGCTTCCTTCAGCTTCGGATCGACCATTGCGTTCAGATCGCCCAGGCGCGTGTCGCCGGAGCTCGAGATGTGTTCGAAGACCTCGGTGGGTTGCGTGCAGTGCATGATCATCATCGTGACGCCAGTCTTGAGGCCCTTGATCGCTTCGATGTACTTGTCGGTTTTGTCCGTCGTTTTCCAGTCGTAGCTGAAATTGTGGAGGTCGTCGATGACGGGTAGGCCGGCGTCCCATATAGTTTTGCCGATCTGCGCGCGCGTGGCCTCGCGGCCAGGGTTCGTTTGCTGCACAAAGAAACCGTGCCCGCCAGGGAACATTACGGGTACTTTCTCTTCGATGCCCACTTTGATATAGCGCTCGAGGAATGCGTCCGTGGCGAACAACGTTCCCATATGCGAATCGAGGTGCGTCGGCTCGAAACCCATCGAGCGGGCCCGCTCGAGTTGAGCGCGGACCTCCTTCTCGACTTCGTCGGGCGTTGCGTTCTTGACAACGAGCGGCACGTTGTCCCAAAGGCAGCCTTCTTCGTCGACGAGTCCCGGCACGGCCGCCTTGCCCGCCACAGGGCCCCATCGGTACACGTCCCATTCCGAGGTCAGCGTGAGGTGCAGGCCCGCGTCCGCGCCGGACTTCTTGATCCAACGAACAATGTCGGGCACCCAGGGGCAGGGCATCATGACGCTCAACGAAGTGGCGACGCCTTCCTCGATTGCCCGGATCGTGCCAACGTCGGAGTCGTAGGACATGCCCGCGTCATCGACGTGAAGAATGACGGCCCGTGTTCCTTTGGGCCAGCCGAGTTTTTCGGCGTAGGTTTGGTCTTGCGCCGCCGCAAATGCGGCGAAGGCCACGAGGCCGGTGGTCAGGATTGTAATCGGTCGCATTGTCTTAGTGCTCCTTATGCAGCTTCGCATGAACGCGGAATCATACAATTCTTTCCAGCCAAAACGAACCTAAGCCGCCTCGTACCGCCGGCCCCATAGGCGCCCGTCCCATACGCCCCATTCGTCTCATCCGTCTCATCCGTCCCATTTGTCGCCGTCCCTCCCACTCTACGCCAGTCCGTCTCCGTCCCCCCCATACATCCCATCAGTCCCATCCGCCCCGTCCGCCCGGCGTGCCTACAAGGCCCGGCTCGCCCGAGCGGCCTACCGGGCCTTCCCCGGGTTCTTCCGGTATTCACCTGGGAAGGACGCCGACCCGCTCGATCCGGCTGCG
>CAYXRK010000104.1:0-16471 GCA_964467615.1 uncultured Nitrospirales bacterium
CACCGACATGTGCGGGTTCTTCTTCGTCCTCGGACTCGCGACCTTGTTCTTGCGCGCGGGCCTATTGCCCTAAATCCCGTGGCATGGGCTTCCAGCCCATGCAGCTACCCCAGATTCCTCGACCCCATCCCCGCGCGTGTGGGGCAGCCGCCCTCGGCTGCCAACCCGCCCCCGACTACTCGTCACCGTGCTCGTCACTCGTCATCGAGCAGTCCACAATGGGTACTCGGCCGGAATTCCACGACGAATCCCACTCTCCGAACACCCGACGTCATTGCTCCGTCGGCGTAAGCACTCGTCCGGGTAAAGCCCAGGTCAATTCGCCCGCGTCGACCACGAATTCGCCGTTGACCAGGACATAGTCGATTCCCTCCGGGTACGAATGCGGATTGAAGAAATCGTTGGTGTCGCGAATCGTGGCGAGATCCACTACGGCAAGATCGGCGGCGTAACCTTCCTTGACGAGCCCGCGTTCCCGAAGGCCAAGCACCTGCGCGGGCAGCCCGGTCATGGAACGCACGGCCTGTTCGACGCTCAGAAGTTTTCGCTCGATTGCGTACCGCCGGATTTTGCGCGGAAACGTCCCGTAGAACCGTGCGTGAATGTCCGGGTCGCCGGGCAATGCCAGACCCGCGTCGGACGCGGTCATCACCCAAGGCTGCGCGGCGAATGCCTCGACGTCTTCCTCCGACATCGAGTAGCCTCGCAGGCCGACGCCGCCAAGCCGATCGGTGAAACCCTCCATCTGCAGGCGGTAGACCATGTCGCGCGGGCCAATCTTGGCGGCGAGCGCCGCTTCGGCCAGCGTCTTGCCGACGAGCCGCTTGTCCGGGTAGCCCATGATCACGATATTCTCCGGACCGCCGCGGCGGACGATTTGGTGGTCGACGTCGGTATTCAGAACTTCGGCGCGTTGATCGTTGGCGAGCACGGTGCGCAGCGCGTCGGCGTAGTCGCGGCCACCACCCTCGTTCGGGTCATCGACCGATTCCCCGGCCCAGCGCGGAATCAGGACGATGTCCCCGTCGCTACCCGACGTGGTGTACGGATATTGGTCCGCCCAGATCGGCAGGCCGCGATCGCGCGCTTCTTGAATCATCGCGATCATCTTCGCGCCCGATCCCCAAAAGTCCTTGCCGCGCGCCTTGATGTGGGTGCAGACCGTCGTGACGCCCGTCGCCTCCGCAATGCGGATTTGTTCCGCGATGTTGTCGATCATGGACGTCGGCCTCGCGTCGTGTTGGCTCGGGAGATACCACATCGGGTCGCTGCCGGACGCGCGTTCGTGAACGATGTACACGCCGCCGTAAGGTTTGATCACGTTGACCAACGCGATCAGTTCTTCCGTTTCGCTCCAAATGCCCGGCGTGTACTCGAGGCCGGCGGAAAGGCCCCACGCGCCCGCATCCATCCCGCGTTTGACCAACGGCGCCATCGCCTCGATTTCGTCTGGGCGGGCGGGACGGCGAAAGTCGCTTTTCATGACCTCCTGGCGCACGGAATTGTGACCGACCATCAGGAGTACGTTCGGGCCGTGGCCGCATTCTTCCAATTCCTCGCGTTGTTTTGCGATGTCGAGGAGGCTGCGTCCGTCCTGGTTCACGACGACCGTGGTGACGCCCTGCGCGATCATGTTCGTGGCGGCGCGTCGGCGCTTGTCCGGATGTCGAAGACCTCCGGTCTCGCCAGGACCGTCCGCGTGGCTGTGCAGGTCGATGATGCCGGGAATGACCGTCTTGCCGGCAGCGTCGATGACGCGGGCGGCATCAGCGTCCGCGAGATCGCCCACCGCCGCAATGCGCCCGTCCTCGACCGCTACGTCCGCGCGAAACGCGAGCACGCCGCTGCCGTCCAACACCTCGCCGCCGCGAATCAGGAGGTCGTAAGAATCGGCCGCGAATGACGGAAAGGTCAGAAAAAGGAGGACTGTAACGCGCACCATGTGCCGCCGATCATTGGTGGACTCGCGGAGTGAGCGACAGATTCTATCCCGCGCGCTCAGGATGCGACAAACGGTAGTCGTGTCGGTAGACGATTTGTGCCAAAAGTAGTCAGTATCGACGGGGGGAGTTGCTGGATCCGATGCGATCAGCGACGACGTACGCGCGGTCAGGGAATCGGATGACTCGCCACAAGCACGTCGTCTGCGTCGAAAAGGCGGAGTTTCCCGGCGAGCGGTATGGGGGCCTCGAACAGTTTCGCGTCGGCGACGTACCAGCCGATTTTGCCTTCCTGGTGCCAATCGCTCCGGCGCTCGGCGGTGCAGTCGATAAGCGTCGCTGCGCCGATGATCGCGCCGGTCGCAAGCCGGAACCGGATGCCGCGCTGGGCGAACTGGACGAGCGCCTTCTCGTCGATTTTCTGTCCGGCGTGGATCAGGAGCGGCCCGCGGTAGTCCGTCGACCAGGAGCGGTTCTCCACGTCCTTGATGCCTCTGGCCAACAACTCTGCCCAGGGCTGGCGTATACTGAGACACTTCATGGAAGTATGCAGTTTGGTCTGATGCAGGCACTTTACAGGAATTTACGAAACGGTGCATGCAGATAGGTTTCGAGAACGATGCGGGAGGGCTAAATCATGGAAACGAATTGGTTGAAGTATAGGTGGTTGTTGGCCGTCGCGCTGGCGGCGATGGTGCTCACGGCGTCCGCCGAAACGCTCATGGCGCCGATGCGCGATGGCGTCAAATTGGCGACGGACGTGTACTTGCCCGCGGGCGATGGGCCCTGGCCGGTGGTGCTGACGCGGACGCCGTACAACAAGAAGCCCTATGGTGGGCGCAGCGCGCAGTACACGGACCACGGCTACGCATTCGTGGCGCAGGACGTGCGCGGCAAGTTCGAGTCCGAGGGGACGTACAACCCCTTCGAGGACGACATGAACGACGGCTACGACACGGTCGAATGGATCGCGCAACAGCCATTTTGCGACGGCAAAATTGGCATGACGGGCGCGTCCGCGATGGGGATCACGTCGAACTTGGCGGCGGCGGCTAACCCACCGCACCTCGTGTGCGCGTTCGTGATCGTCGCGCCGCAGAGTCTATTCACGCAATCGCGCTTTATCGGCGGCATTTTCAAAGAGAGCCACGCGGGCGGCTGGATGCGGCAGAACGGCGTGCCCGAAGCGGAAATCAACCTGTACAAGAAGCGCGCGGTGATGGACGAACGGTGGAAGTCGACCGACTTCGTCCACTTCATGCACAACGTCGATATCCCGATTTACAACGTCGGCGGATGGTACGACATATTCCTGCAAGGAAACATCGACAACTACATGTTCCAACAGGAGCACGGCAAGGAAGGCGCGGCGGGTAACCAAAAATTGCGCATGGGGCCCTTCGGTCACGGCAATCTGTCCGGCGATCTCGAATACCCCGAGGCAGGCGGTCTCGCGCAGTTCGGGGAGGACGAAATTCGCTGGTTCGACCACTGGCTCAAGGGGATCGACAACGGCATCATGGCCGGGCCGCCCGTGCAGTATTACATGATGGCGTCAGCGCGGAAGGGCCACGTGTCCGACAAGAACCGCTGGATCGCGGCTGAGGCGTGGCCACCGCCGAGCACGCCGACGAGGTTCTACCTTGCGCAGGGCCGCGCGCTTTCGAATGAGCCGTCCAAGTATAAGAAGGCGAAGACGACGTACACTGCGGACCCAAACAATCCGATCCCGACAGTCGGCGGCAACGAACTCCTCCTCGAAAAAGGGCCGATGGACCAACGCGCGATTCCGCAACGGGCCGACTACGTGCGGTTCGAGACCGGGCCGCTCAAGAACGACGTCATCGTTGCCGGACCGATGTCGTTTGAAATGTACGCCTCTACCGACGGCCCCGACACGGACTTCATGGTGAAGCTGGTCGACGTGTACCCGGACGGCTACGAAGCCATCGTGATGGACATTCCGCTGCGGGCCCGTTTTCGCAGCGGGCGCAACGCCGAAGACGTGAAGATGATGACGCCGGGCGAGGTGACGTTCATGGTCATCGACTTGTGGAGCACGGCGTTGACCTTCGAGAAGGGGCACAAGATCGCGGTGCACCTCAGCTCGAGCAACTACCCGCGCTTCGAGGTCAATCCCAACAACGGCGCAGCGCCGGGCGATACGTCCGTCCCGCCACGCGTCGCAACGAACACCATCTACCACGACGCGCTGAACCCAAGCGCGCTGGTATTGCCGGTGGTGGATCCAGGGACGTTGCCGGTGCATCAAGGGGATTGAAAGGTTGAAAACGCGGAAGGGAATGTTTAGACTAGTCTAGGACTAGTCGAAATGGTATACGTGAAGACGGTGGAAGCAGACGAGGCCGAAGCGTACTTCCTGGAATTGCTCGAGGAAGTCGAGGCCGGAGATACCATCACGATCACAAGGCTCGGCGTACCGGTGGCGATGCTTATACCGGTGCGCCGCGTAGACCGAATGACGCGAGAGGGGATTATTGAAGGTTTTCGCAAGCTTCGGGCGCGAAATTCATTGGCCGGCTTGACGACGAAAGAATTGGTAAACGACGGGCGCCGGATTTGACGTGTGCGGACCGTTTCCACGATTTGCGGGGGAGGTTGTATGAAGACCGTAGGCGCATATCAAGCAAAGACACATTTTTCCCAACTGCTCGCGGCCGTAGAGGCGGGAGAAACGGTGACCATCACGAAGCACGGGACGCCCGTGGCCGAGATCCGGGGCCTCGCGCAAGACGCAGCCGCGACGAAGGCCGCGGCAATTGCCCGAATTCGGAAGTGGAAGAAGTTTAAACTGCCAAAGGGCATGACGATCAAAGACCTGATACATGATGGGCACAAGTATTGAAAGGCTTCGTCCTGGATTGTTCCGTAGTAATTGCCTGGCTTCTTGACGACGAGTCCGATGCGTACGCCGAAGCGGTGAAGGAACGGCTCGAGGTTGAGGAGGCGTGCGCGCCGCAGGTGTGGCAGTTGGAAGTTTGCAATGCGTTGTTTTCGGCGATGCGCCGTAAACGCATAACTGTGGCGCAGGCCGAACGGTACGTCCGTGATCTAGCAGAATTAAACGTGCGGATCGATGAAGGCGCGAAATCTTGGGGACCAAACGAAGTTTTCCGTCTTTGCATGAGCACGGGCCTGACGTCGTATGACGCGAGCTATCTCGAATTGGCCACTCGAAAGCGACTGCCGCTAGCGACGCTGGACAAGAAATTGCGGCGTGCTTGCGGGGAGTTCGGAGTGGCGCTTGCATGACCCCGACGGCACGCTCGGAAGCGATCAATATATGTCCGCCGATTCGCGTTACCGCGAACAACTATGCGCTGCATTCCGACAACAAGATGCACGACGACTCGACCGCGGCGGAGTATGGCTTTCGCGGCGGCCTGGTGCCGGGCGTCGGCGTATACGCGTACATGACGCAGCAGGCGGTGCGGGCGTTCGGGCGCGAATGGATCGAGCGTGGCGCGATGCGGGGCAAGTTCCTCAAGCCCGTGTATCACGGCGAGACCGTTACGGTGCACGCGGAGCAACTCGCAACGGATGCGTTGAAGTTGTCGGTCGTGAATAGCGAGGGCACGGTTTGCGCCGTGGGCGAAGCGTCGTTGCCGACGCACACTGCGCCGCCCGAGTCATCCCACTTTGCCGAAGCCGCGCTCCCGCAGTACGAACGCCGTCGGCCCCCCGATCTCGAACATTTGCCGAAAGGCGAGACGCTAGGGACGCTGCCGTTCAGCGTCGAATTGCCAGGACTTCGCGGCGAAAGCGGCGGATTGTTCTACGAGGACGTATGTGATCCGCTCGAGTGGTATCGCGGGCCGGAGGCCGTTTGCCATCCCGCATGGATCGGCGCGCTGGCGAACCGTGTGTTGGCGGCGAACATCGAGCTCGGCCCGTGGATTCACACCGAGACGCACGCGCAACATTTCGCTTCGCCGCTCAACGGCGAAGAGACGCAAGTGCGCGCGCGCATCCACGACAGCTTCGAGAAGAAGGGCCATGTGTTCGTCGTGGCGGACGTGCTCTGGCTGGGCCGCGGCGGGCGGTCGTTGGCCCGTGCGGTGCATACGGCAATCGTCCGGCCCGCACACGTTCACGCGGGCGCGTAACGCTTAGACCCGCGCGCCCTCGGCGGCCTCTGCGTGTTCGCCGACAAGTTCGACGAACTTCGGTATCAACTGCTGTGGAAGATCGTGTCCCATGCCGGGAATGATCTCGATCCGCGCGCCCGCGATTTTCTTCGCCGTGTCGATTCCCCCGGCGAGCGGCACGAGCGGGTCCGCGTCGCCGTGGATGACGAGCGTGGGCGCTGTAACGTGCCGCAGCATCGGGCTGCGATCTCCCGTCGCGAGGATTGCCGCAGTCTGCCGCGCGACTCCCGCAGGGTGGTAACTGCGTTCGACCATTCGCGTCATCATCTCGCGCATCAATGCTTCGTCGCGCTCGAACCCGGGGCTGCCGATGGCCTGAAACATCGCGACGTAGTAGTCGATGACGTCGCCTCTGCTCCCGCGTTTTGGCCGCGAGAAGAACACCTTCTTTACAATACCGAGACTGGGCATTGATACCCGTGGTTCGCCCGTCGTGGACATGATCGAAGTCAGGCTCGAGGTGCGCTCGGGATGCACCGCCGCGACGACCTGCGCGATCATTCCGCCCATCGACGCGCCGACGATGTGCGCCGCCTCGATTTCGAGCGCGTCGAGCAGCCCAACGGTGTCGCGCGCCATGTCGTGAAGCGTGTACGGCGCTTTGACGGCGAAGCCCAGCCGGCTGCTGAACATGTTTAACGCGAGGTTCGGGGCCGGGGCGTCGATCTTTTCCGACAGGCCGATGTCGCGGTTGTCGAATCGGATCACCCGGAACCCGCGATCCACCAGCCCATGCACCAACTCCAGCGGCCACAGGACGAGCTGCGCGCCGAGGCCCATAATCAGCACGATGGGCGGTGCGTTCCTCGGGCCGAACGATTCGTATTCGATCTTCAGGCCGTTAGCCGTAACTTGAGGCACGATTTGTTCCTATCGCGCGGCTACTGCCGCTGGTAGCGCAGCACTGGGTTGTACTGCTTCTCGACGTCCACGATATTGGTCACGACGAGCTGGCCTCGTTCGTACAAGTACTCCATGTGCGCGCCGGTCTCGAGCATGGCGAGCAATACGTGATAGTCCTGCCGCTCGCCGAACAATCCAAGCGATACCTCGGCGATCGTCCTGGGTTCGTCCAACAAATCCAGAGTTTTCTGTAGCCGCCCTTCGTGAAATCGAATCGTGTCGAGAATTCGTTCGGCCAGATCGTTGATTTCAAATTCGTGCCCGCCGAGGCCCATTCGCACCTCGCCGGCGATGGCTTGAATCTTGCGCAGCGATTCCATGTAGTGGCCGAGGCCGGTGTAGCGCGTAATCGCCTCGGGTGCCTGGTTCGGCGTGATGTGCGAGAGCACGTGGTCCGCCGTGAACAGCAGGTCATCAAGTTGAAGACACACCTGTCCGGGACAATGACCCGGAACGTGGTACGCCACTAGGGGCCCTCCCTGGATAGGTCCCTCAGTAAACGTGAAGTCCACCCGGCGCGCCTTGAACTGGTCCTTCGACCATTTGTTCCGCTCGACAAGGTCGCGCACGCGCTCCTCGGAGAGGCCGGAGCGATCCAAAAACAAGTGCAGATTTTTCGCCGACACCAACAGCCGCTCGGTGAAGTTCCGCACGACGCTCGAATCGAGCTCGTGTATGCCGACCTCGGCGCCGGATTTCTCGGCGACGAAATTCACCCCGCCGAAATGGTCGATGTGGCCGTGCGTGAGGATGAGGCGGCCAACGTCCTTGAGCCGCACCGATTCGCCGAAGGAGTCGCCCAATTGATTGAACGTCTGCTCCAGGTTCTCATGGCTGATCGAGAAATTCGATCCCGAGTCCAGCAGCGTTACCGGGTCCGTCATCACCAACCAACAGTTGGTCACGTGGTTCGGGAAGGCTTCAACCGGCAATTTGTACACCGTTACGCCACCGCCGCTCACGTACTTACGCAGGGTCTTGTCGTTCTTCATCGAAAACTCCGGAAGGGAAAACAAACGCGCAGGCGCGCCCACACGGATCGGCCCACGGATCGTGAATAGGATGGCGCGCCGTGTGTAGTATAATCGGCTTCGCGTCCGAATCGCGCGGATCCGAAATCTTGGATGACGCCGTACGGCAGGAGGTATGTGCAAATGGGTAACGCGCCGAGAGTCATCGCCGCGCTCGTTGTGGCCTTTTTGGTTGCAGTGGGCGCAGCATTTTTGTTCATGCGCAGCGACGGCGGCCCAGCAACTGATCCGCAAACGAAGGCAGCTGAGGAGTCCGCGCGGTCCCAGGCACGTGAGATCGCGGACCTCAAGTCCAGGCTCGAGCAGGCGGAATCCGAAAAGTCAACGCTCGAAGCGGACCTGACCCAGGCCAGCGCGAAGGCCGAGGACTTCGAGAAGAAGGTGGAATCTCTCGAGACCGCAGCAGCAACACCTTCGGAGGCGGCGCTGGACGAGCCCGCGCCGGCCGCGGCTGAGGACGAGGAGGAAGACTACGATACGTTTGCCCAGAGCATTCGCGAGAACGGCATGGCGAAAACGCAGGTCAAGGCGCTATCGCAACTCGCCTTCGGCGATTTTTTCACGGAGGCCGGCTTGGATCCAGAGACGGTCCGCCAAGTCCAGGAGCTTATCGAGGCGAGCCTGCTTGAGCATACGGCGCTCGGCCAATACGCCATGAAACTCGGAAACATGACCGCCCGCGAGGCCAAGGCCTGGTCCGATAGGGAGGACGCGGCGCTCGCATCGGAACTCTCGCAACTGTTGACGCCAGAACAGATCAAGAATTGGGAGGAGTACAACGCAAACTTTGAGGAACGCATGTTCGAGGGCTCGTTCGATTCCCAATTGAATAGCTTCGCGCGCGGGCTTTCCCCCGAGGCGCACGACCTTGCACTGCGTTCCACCGTCGATCACTTCGTCGCGGAAACGGACGCCTTCGAAAACTCGGACCAGCCGTACACGCTCGCCGCGCAACTCGACTTGCAGCGCCGCGCCATGAACTCCGCCCGTGAACAACTACGCGCCGATTTGACCCCGGAAGAGTACAACCTCGTCGACAACTGGCTGCGCCTCGGCGAGACCCAGTTGGACGCCGTCCAAGACTCGGCGAATAACGACCAATAGCTCGCGCAGTGGAGCGGGGGGCGGTGAATCGATTCCGCGCCGGGCTTCTTATCGGCGAGACAGATGGACTAGAAGCTGGGTTTTGGTATACTGCGCCGTTAGCGATTTTTTGGTGTTTGGGAACGGAGAATAGGAGGCGAAATCGCCATGTGGATTCCGAAATGGGAACGCGATCAGAAGAAGGGCGTTGATTCGCCCGTCCCAACGCAGGTCGTGTCGAACGAAGAGTTTATCCCGCGGCCGCAAAACGCGACCCAGCGCAGTTGGGAAAAGCGCATCGGCGAACTCGCCGACGAAAAGTCCAAGCGCCTCGGCATGGATCGCCGCGCCTTCCTGCGCACCGGCATGGGCATGGCCACCGCCTTCTATGCCGCAAATGAAGTGTTCGGGAAGAAGTATTGGCAGGTCGAAGCCGCCGAGACCGAAGACGCGGCCATGCTCGAAGAGAAGTGGCCCAAAGGCGAATATTTCGTCATCGACGTGCAAGCGCACTTCACGAACGGCATCGCGCTGAACTTCCGCAACATGGAGTTCGTGAAGAACATGGGCTTCCAACTCGAGAACGACGTCGACTCGTACTCGTTCCCGACCTTCGTCAAGGAAATGCTGTTCGACAGCGAGACGATGATGGTCTGCATCTCCGGCGTGCCGGGGAAAGAAATCAACCGCGGCGAAGACGGTCGCGTGCTCGAACGTCAAGAGCGCACGCCGGGATTCCAAATTCTGCCAAGCTGGCTGATGGCCGAACGCCGCAACCAGATCAACGAGATCGCCGGCTGCCAACGCGCATTGTGCCAAGGCAACTGCGCGCCGAACCATTATTGGAACAAGTCGACCAATGGCCCCGACTATGAGGCCCTCTTCGAGCAAATGGAGCGCGAAGTAAAGCTGTACGGCATCGATTCGTGGAAGTGGTACGGGCACACCGATCCGGGCCGCTCCGGCAACGGCTTCCGGTTGGACGACGAAGGCATGACCTACAAGTTCTACGAGAAGTCGCGCGAACTTGGAATGAAGCTCTTCAGCGTCCACAAGGGGTATTCGTCGCAATCGCGCACGCTCGGACACTTCGCACATCCCGGGGATCTCGAGAAGGCCGCGAAGGACAACCCGGACCTTACGTTCGTCGCGTATCACAGCGCGCTCAAGCACGACGTTGCCGAACCGGAATTCCGGGCCGACGGCTTTTACGATCCCGACACGGGTGATTTCGCGTGGCATTCGGACTTGATCAACATCAAGAAAAAGAACCCTGATATCAACAATATCTATGTCGAAATCGGCTCGTCGTTCGGCTCGCTCGCTATCCAGCAGCCGGAAATGTGCATGCACCTCATCGGCAAGAACATCAAGCACTACGGCTCGGATCACGTCATCTGGGGTACGGACTGCCTGTGGTGGGGCTCGCCGTCATGGGTCATCGAGGCCATGAAACGCTTCCAGATTTCCGACGAGATGTGCGAGAAGTTCGGCTACGCCAAGGTGACGACGGAAGACAAGGCGAACATCTTCGGCCTGAACGCCGCCCGCCTCTACAACGTCGACGTCAAGGCCGCGCGCAATGCCATGCCCAAAGACACGCTGTCGAAAATCAAGCAGGCCTACCTCGACCAGGGTGGCACGCGCGACAACGTCGCCTACGGCTGGGTCCGCGACGACACACGCGTGTAGTTTACCAATCAACTAAAGAACGAATTCGCCCCGGACCGGATCTCTCCAGTCCGGGGCGAGTGTCGTTTGGGCGCGCCCAAGACCCCACGGACCACTCGGCTACTCGTGCACGTCAGTCGTCATCGAGTAGTTCGCGATGTCAACTCGCTTGAATGAGCCAACGAATTTCATACTCGCGACACTACGGCGCGTCCATCGCGCAGCGAAATCCGGTATTCGTCAATCCCGAGTCCGGCGCCGATTTGTTCCGGTGCGAGACCCGGAAGCCGAGACAATAATTGTCCGCGCACAACCAGGATCCCCCGCGAAGCACGCGCTCGACGCCGGCCTCGGGCCCTTTTGGGTCCGCGCTCGGACTTTGGTCGTAGTAGTTGACGCCGTACCAATCGGCGCACCATTCCCACACGTTGCCCGACATGTCGAAAAGCCCGTACCCGTTCGCCGGATACGAACCCACCGGCGCGAGCGCCGTGTAACCGTCGACACCGGAGTCGTGCTCCGGGAAGATTCCACTCCACGTGTTCATCATCGCGTGGCCGCCGGGTTCGAAGTCGTTGCCCCAGGGGAATTCGCTGCCCGCGAGTCCGCCTCGCGCCGCGTACTCCCACTCCGCCTCGGTGGGAAGCCGCTTGCCGGCCCAGGCCGCGTAGGCCGTGGCGTCGTTCCAACTCACCTGGACGACAGGGTAATTCTCCATACCCTCGATCGACGTACTTGTGCCGTCGGGATGACGCCAGTCCGCCGAGTCCTCCTTGCGCCACCACGGGGCCTCTGGCACGCGCACCGCGTCCTCCGGCTCGAGGTCATACACGAGCGACCAGCCCCATTTCTCGGCCTCGGTAACGTACCCGGCCGCGTCGACGAACCGCGCGAATTCGGTGTTCGTCACTTCGCGCGCGTCGAGATAAAACGAACCGAGCCGGACCGCGTGAATCGGCGCTTCGTGCGGCATGCCCTTGTCGCTGCCCATGCGAAACTCCCCGCCCGGAATCAGCACCATGCCATCCGGCGCCATGAGAGGTTTTTGAGGAGGCGCGGCCTCCGGCGATGCACCGGCGGCGTTCGGAGTCGAAGCTGTTTTCGATCCGCATGCGGCAACCGCAAAAGCGATCGCCAAGCAAAGGAGTATGTTTTGTATAGTCAAAGTCTTCATTGTGTCCTGGATCGTCGCGGGACGAGCGACACCGCGCCATTCGATATCGTCAACGAATCAAGCTTTTCCGTCACCGCGATCACGTCGGGATCTTCGACGAGCCGCTCGAGTTCACCCTGCGGCACGAGCGCGTCGAGTATCCATTTCGGCACGGCCTTTCCGTCCATCGTAAACGACTCGACAGCGATCTCCAACTTTCCTCCAACGAGCGTGAGACGAAGGGACGCAGTCCCGCTGAGGTACCGGTTGGCGAGCTTACTCAGTGGCGTATCAGCAAGGTCTCGCAACGGCAGGCTGACGTCCGCCTCGATGAGGCCGCCGTTCGGGCGCAGGTAGATCGAGCCAGTATCATCACCGTCGCGCAACTCCCGTTGAACGAGCGCGTTGAGATCGTCTTCCGAGAGCGTCAACTGCGGCGGCGATTCTCCCGCCTTCACAGCGTCAACGAAGTCGTCAACAGTCTTGTCCAATGCGTCCACTTCCTCCGCGGTCATTGGGGTTTCCGATAACGGGCGGGGCGCCGCATCCGTATAGCGCATCAGAATCCGCGGCGCCGCAACGCGCGTCACGATGCTCCAAGCTAGGAAAAGGACCGTCGCCAACGCCGCAACCACGAACGCTACAACGAGAACTCTCGAAGCCAAGGCCGATTCCCGTTCACGTTGGTCATGCAATCCCATGCCGAATTGTACCGCCGTCAACTGGAGACCGGACTTTCCAGTCCGGTGACCGGCAATGGACACTCACGCATGAGTGTCCGCCGGCTGCATTGCGCGCCGGGCTGGAAAGCCCGGCCCCCGTTAACACGCCCCCCCTTGCGATTCGCAACTTGAGGTAGTAACGTGGAGGCCTGCATCGGGATCCCAAGGAGTGCGTACATGGCCGGCAAGACGTATGATGCTGTGATCGTTGGCTCGGGTGCGACCGGTGGCTGGGCGGCAAAGCAGTTGTGCGAGGCGGGCTTCGAAGTCTGCTTGCTCGAAGCCGGCCCGAAGCTCGACCCAATGAAGGACTTCAGCGAACACGCCCTCCCGCACGACCTCAAGTACCGCGGCAAAGGCAACCCAGTCAGCCGCTCCGCCCGCCGCCCCATCGGAAGCAAATGCTACGCCTGCGAGGAATCCAACGAGCATTTCTTTGTTGATGAAATTGACAATCCCTGGACCACCCCCGACGGCAAACCGTTCTGGTGGATTCGCGGACGCCACGTAGGTGGCCGGACGATCATGTGGGGACGGCAGTCGTACCGTCTTAGTGACCTCGACTTCAAAGCCGCCAGCCACGACGGCTACGGCGACGATTGGCCCATCAGCTACGCGGACGTCGAGCCGTACTACACGCAAGTCGAACGATGGATTGGCATCAGCGGCCAGGCCGAGGGCTTGCCACAACTGCCCGACAGCTACTTCCTTCCGCCGATGGCGCTGTCCTGCGGCGAACAGATCGTGAAGAAGGCCGTCGACAAAATGGGACGGCGCCTCACGATTGGCCGCGTGGCGATACTCACGCGCGACCACAAAGGCCGCGCCGCCTGCCACTATTGCGGCCCATGCCACCGCGGCTGCATGACGAACTCCTACTTCACCACGCCGGGCAGCACGCTTCCCGCCGCGGAGGCGACCGGCAAACTAACGCTCACCACCAACGCTATCGTCCGCAACGTCACCACCAATGCGGACGGTCTCGCCGACGGAATCCTCTTCTACGACAAAGAGAGCAAGGTCGAACATAAACTCGACGCAAAGGTGGTAATCCTTTGCGCATCGACACTCGAATCGTCGCGCATTCTTTTTAATTCCGCGACGGACCGCTTTCCCAACGGCCTCGGCAATTCCAGCGGCGTACTCGGCCACTATCTCATGGACCATTTCATGTATCCCGGCGCAGAGGCCCTCCTCCCCATGCGCGCCGGTGCCACGCGCGAAAACGCCAATCGCCCCAACGGCGTCTACATTCCGCGCTTCCGCAACGTCGACTCGAAGGAAAAGAAATTCATCCGCGGCTACGGCTACCAAGGCGGCGAAAACGTCACGGTGTACGAACACGCCTACGCGATGAAGGGCTTCGGCAAGGACTTCAAAGAGGGCGTGCCCGGCAAGACGGAATCGCGCATGCGCCTGATCGGCTTCGGCGAAACTCTGGCGAAATTCGAGAACCATTGCCGCCTCGACGATAGCGTGAAGGACGCCTGGGGAATTCCGGCGTTGCACATCGACTGCGCTCAAGGCGACAACGAACGCGCGATGGCCCAGGACATGAAGGACTGCGCGGTCGAAATGCTCGAAGCGGCCGGCGGCGAGGTCCTATCCACGAACACGACGTATCCGCCGCCGGGCTTCGCGATCCACGAAGTCGGCACGGCGCGCATGGGCAACGACCCGAAAAAGTCCGTGCTCAACCAATGGTCCCAATCGCACGACGTGAAAAACCTCTTCGTCATGGACGGCTCCGGCTTCGTCTCCATCGGCAACCAAAACCCCACGCTGACCATGATGGCGCTCACCATACGCTCCTGCGAATATCTCACCGCCGAGGCAAAAAGGGGCAATTTGGCGTAGCGCCCACTCGTCGTACCGCCAGCTTCCAGCCGGCGCTCGCACCCTTCCATCCAGCATCCCCCGAGCCTCATACGTCCTATTCGTCTTATTCGACCTGTCCCCGGCCCTCCGAATTCTCCCTCGCCGCTACCCCTCGAAAAGTCCCATTTCGCCCAATATTTCTGGCCTCTTTTCAAAAAAATAGGTCAACACGCGTGGACTATATATATGGGGAGTGTTGTGTCTCCCCAGCCCAGTTGCGAGTCTGCCGGTCAGTCGAGCAATCGAAGGCAGAACTCAAACCCAAGAAACGGAAAAGAACGGAGTTTCGACGCCTTTGAGCGGAGAATTTACGCGCTTGAACGGCGAATGAACGGCGAATGAACGCCAAAAAAGGCCGGAAAAAGGACCATCAACCAATGCTAAGTCCAATGATATCAACACTCACCCTTCAATTTCGCCGCCACCGGGCCCCGGTTCCGCCGTAAAAATCATTCTACGTAAATCTGTGGCCGATCTGCACCGCTACAAGCGAAGTCGGACACCGTGCGAAACCGAAACTTCCGATCCGTCAGCCACAAAGACGGAATCGGGTTTCGCTGACAACACGTTCGCAAAGCGTTCGCCATAAAGCGCTGCGGTGTTTCCGGAAAACAAATGCCGTTCCGCACTCCATACACGCCAGGACGGATGCTCGACGTGATATTCGACGGTGCCGCCATCGCGCTGCCGGACGTATCCCCAAAAGTGTTCGGCGATGAATTCCTCGTGTGATCCGGGCGACAAACTCTGGGGTCCGCCCCGAGTGGATGCGCTTAGCTCGAACCGTTCACCGTCGGACTGCCACGCGTAAGCGAACTCTCCCGACGCGTTGTCGATCCGGTGCGACATCGGCGCGGCGGAATAGTTCTCGTTATACAAGCGCCGCGCGACCCACGCGATGACGTGTTTCGGCACGAGTTCCTTGATAAAGACAACCCCGCGCCGGGTTTCACCGTCGACGACGCGCTTGACGTAGAAACGGAGGTTAATTTCTTCAAAGTTCCGGTGAAACGGGATCGGTACCCCGAGCACTCGGGTATTCAGAAACATGAAGCCGACGAGCGAAACGTAGGTCTCGCCTTGCCACAGGTCGAGCTCGGTGCCGCGCGGTACATACGCCGCGAGAGCGTCCGGATCGACGCGATAGTTGCGCAGGATGAGCCAGCGCCACTCGGCGGTGATGAAGGTTCGATACACGCGCCAAGTATGCACGCTGCTTGACGCCGCCCGCACGTGCGCATACCGTGTTGTCGAGTCAAACAAATAAGACGAGGAGAAACCAATGACGGCAGACCTGCGATACCCAATTGGGAAGTTCGTGACACCGAAGGAGTCCGGGGCTAACGCACGCGGGCCGTGGATCGACGCGGTCGAGCGTTGCCCGAGAGATATGCGGCGCGCCGTGGCGAATCTGACCGACGCGCAATTGGATACACCCTACCGCCCGGAGGGCTGGACGTTGCGACAGGTCGTGCATCACCTCGCCGACAGCCACATGAATTGCTACATCAGGTTCAAGCTCGCGTTGACCGAGGATAACCCAACAATCAAGGCCTACGACGAAAAGGCTTGGGCGCTATTGCCGGAGGCGAAGTCTGGACCGATCGAAATGTCCTTGGCCCTTGTAGACACGATCCATGCGCGATGGACGATTGTGTTGCGCAACATGACGGACGCCGACTTTAAGCGGACGTTCGACCATCCCGCCAGGCGGAACGAAGGGCCCATTCCGCTAGGCCTCGCCCTGGCGCACTACTCATGGCACGGTGCGCACCACGTCGCGCACGTCACCGCGACGCGCCAAAGATTGGACTGGTAACGTTTACTATAAGTAATATATGAACTAGTATTCTGTATGTATCGTGCTCGTGCTCGTGCTCGTGCTCGTGCTCGTGCTCGTGCTCGTGCTCGTGCTCGTGCT
>CAYXRK010000105.1:0-16379 GCA_964467615.1 uncultured Nitrospirales bacterium
GAAGGCGAGGGTGAAGGCGAGGGCGAAGGTGAGGGGGAAGGTGAGGGTGAAGGCGAAGGCGAAGGTGAAGGCGAAGGCGAAGGGGAAGGCGAGGGTGAGGGCGAAACGTTGGACGAGATCGCGGATTCACTTCGCTCCGGCTTCGCCGCCGCGGACACCGATAGCGATGGTCAACTGACGTTTGCAGAGGCGGTCGCCGCGCAACCGGACCTCACTGCCGACGGATTCGCGGACCTGGACGCCGATGGCGATGGCTTCGTGACGGACGCGGAGCTTGCCGCGTTTCTCGACACGGGCGGCCCGCAGTGCTTTGGCGCGTCGGGATCGCGGGAGGGCCGTCCCATGCGGGGCGCAGCCGATCTCGTGGTGCTGCTCGCGGCCATGTTGCCATTTTTTGGACGGCGCGCGCGCCACAACCACTCGTAACGCCGTCCGTTTTTGGACTGCGGCGCCGGCTGGAAGCCGGCGGTACGGCGGGCGATCGACTTTGCGCGATTGTCGGCGCTGTGTGGCGTAGAATCTCCGCGCGATGACCCTCCTCGACTTCATCCACGCCGCCGCGACATCGCTGCGGCAAAACGGCGTGCGCTCGGTGCTGACGACCCTCGGCGTCATCATCGGCGTCATGGCCGTGACGTTGTTGGTGTCGCTCGGCGAGGCGGCGGAGCGGTACATCGAAGGCCAGTTCAGCGGCCTGGGCAGCAACCTGCTCCGAATCACGCCGGGTAAGCAGGAAACGACCGGCTTCGCGCCGATGATGGCGGGAAGTTTCCGAAAGCTGACGACGGAGAACGCGAACCAAATCCGCCGACGCGCGGGGCAGGTCGCGGGTGTTGCGCCGATGGTTGTCGGGAGCGGCGCAGTGCGGCACGAGGCGCTCGAGCGCAACTGCATGGTCCTCGGCGTGACTGAGGATTGGGGCCCGGTGCGGGGGTTCACGGCGCAAGAGGGCCGCTTCATCACGCGGGCGGACAACGATAAGAACAGCCCGGTGTGCCTCATTGGTGTTTCGCTGAAGAAGGAACTATTCGGCGATGGCACCGCGATCAACGAGCGCGTGTCCATCAACCGCCGAAAATTTCTTATCATCGGCATCATCCAGGAAATCGGCATGACGCTCGGCATGGACATGGATCAGCTCGTGTTCGTGCCGCTCACCGTCGCGCAACAAATGTTCATGGGCGGCGAGGACGCGCTGTTTCAAATCCTCGTCTCGACGCGCTCAAACGACGAAGTCGCCGCCGCGGCCGAATCCATCCGCAAAATTCTCAAGGAAGCTCACGACTACACCGAGGACTTCACCATCATCGACCAGACCTCGATGCTCAGCTCGTTCGACCGGATTTTCGCGATGCTCAAGGTCCTGCTCGCGGGCCTCGCGTCGATCTCGCTGCTGGTGGGCGGCATCGGCATCATGAACATCATGCTCGTGTCCGTCCGCGAACGAACGCGAGAAGTCGGCGTGCGCAAGGCCGTCGGTGCTGGGCGGCGGGACATCGGCATGCAATTCCTCATCGAGTCGGTGCTGCTGAGTTCGATCGGCGGGCTTGCGGGCGTCGCGGGCGGTTACGCTGGCGCATTCCTACTGAGGACGCTTTACCCGGAGTTCCCGGTCTACTGCTCGACGTGGGCCACCGCGACGGCGTTCTCCGTCAGCGTCGCCGTCGGCGTTTTTTTCGGCGTGTATCCGGCGTGGAAGGCGGCCGGCGTCGATCCGGTCGAGGCGCTGCGTTACGAGTAGTAAAATAGGGACAGCCGCACATGAGCTGTAGGCCCACCCGTAGAGGATGAAAATCGCCCCGCCCATAGTCAGATTGTAAGGACCGATGCCGTTGTAGCGCCGATTTCCTAATCGGCGAGCGCCCCAACGCCCAAGCGATTGCCCGCCGCCGAACGTCACGCCGATTAGGAAATCGGCGCTACGGTACCCATCGCGGCGTATTTTCGAAGCAGTCACCTATTTTACCGGCATTGTGCGCGTACTCGTCGAGAAGTCCGCGCAACGTCCGCGCGAACGCGGCCACGCGCGGGTTGCGCAGGATGGAGAAGTGATCGCCTTCAATCGTGTGAACGTGGACACGGCCGTCGGCCACGTGGCGTTCCCAGCCTAGGGCCTCGCTCATGGCGGTTGCGCGGGGCTGTTCGCTGGCTTTGAAGACGTGGACGTCGCCGCCGTAGGGACCGGGCGCGTAAGACTTGCCGGCCTTGAGGTTTGCGCGCGCGATGTTGAGGAAGCGGCGCGTGGAAGGTTGGTCGATGCCGAGCAACTCTTCGTTCTGGGCGACGACGCCGGCCATCTGCGCACGGTCGAGGTATAACCGGTACAGCGCGTTCGACCATACCCGGCGCAAGCCGCCGTCGCCCTTGCGCGGCTGCGTCATCAAGAAAAGCGAGTCGCGCGTCGTTTGGATTCCCGATCCCGCCACGCGCGCGGCGAAGCCGATGTTCGCGGGGACGTCCGCGAGGCGAAAGGCGCGGCGCGATTCCGGCGCGAACGCTTCGATGAGCGCGACCACGCCGGCCTCGTCGCCGAGCAGCCGCGCGATCTCGTAGGCCACGACGCCGCCGAAGGACCAGCCCGCGAGGTGATATGGCCCCTCGGGTTGCACGGCGCGCATCGCGGCGATGTATTCTCGCGCCATGTCGTCGATGCGTTTGAGCGGACGCCGCGTGCCGTCAAAGGCCGGGTCCCGCAAGCAGTACACGCCCTGTTTCACGCCGAGGTGGTGCGCGAGCGCGTAATAGGGGAACGTCGTTCCACCGGCGGGCGCGACGCAAAACAGCGCGGGACGTCCGTCTCCCGATTGGATGAGGACGGCCAATCGTTCCGCGCCGTTGGCGTTCTTTTCGGCGGCGGCGATACCTCGTTTCGCCGCGTCGATGCGCTTGGCGAGTTCGCGTACCGTCGGGGCCTCGAACGCATGACGCAACGCGAGCTCGACGCGAAATCGGTCGTTCACGCGCGTCAGCATTTCGATTGCGAGCAATGAATGTCCGCCGAGATCGAGGAAGTTGTCTTCGGCGCTCGTTACGTTTGTCTTCAGTAGCTCACCCCAGAGTCCCGCCAGAATGCGCTCGGTGGGCGTCGAAAGTTCGACCGCTGCTCCGCTCGTGTCGCGCGACGGCGTGGGCAGCGCGCGCGTGTCGAGTTTCCCGTTCGGCGTGATTGGCAGCGCGTCGAGCAGGACGACCGACGCCGGGACCATGTACTCGGGAAGCGATGCCCGAAGGCGCGTTCGGATATCGGCGGGCGATAGATATTTGTCCGAGGCGACAGCATAGGCGTTGATTCGCGTGTCGCCCCCGGATCCCTCGAGCAGCACCACACAGTCGGCGACGCCCGCGACGGCGCGGAGGGCGGCTTCGATTTCGCCCAGTTCGACGCGGTAACCGCGGACTTTGGCCTGACGATCCGCGCGGCCCAGAAACTCGATCACGCCATTCGGCCATTGGCGCGCCCGATCGCCCGTCTTGTACACGCGTTCGTAAATAGGGGACAGCCACCTATTTTTAGAAGTAGAAGCCGCTATCCATTCTCCGCTGATTCCCTCAAAAATAGGTGGCTGTCCCCTATTTACCTTATTTACCTTGTAAACGCGCTCGCCGAATGGCCCGTCTACAAACGCGGCCGCAGTCAAGTCGGGGCGATCCAGGTATCCGCGCGCCACGCCCGCGCCCGCGATGCACAATTCGCCGGGCAGTCCCAGCGGCGCGGGCCGCACCTTCGAGTCAACGACGTAAGCGCGGACGTTGCCGAGCGGCCGGCCCACGGGAACGGTCGCTCCGAAGCGCGGCGCGGCCCAATCAATCTCGTTCGTCAGACAGCCCACGGTCGTTTCCGTTGGGCCGTAGTGATTGATCACGCGCAGCTCGGGCCGCGCGCGGTGAACGCGATCAGCGAGGTCCCACGTGAGCGCTTCGCCGCCAAGCACGACGCACGCGCGCGGTAACACGTCGTCCCCAGTTCGCGATCCCAATAACGCGCGAAGGTGCGACGGCACAATCTTCATGTAGTCGATTCCGTGCCGCGACACGTATTCGCCCAGCGCGGACGCGGACATTGCGCGTTCCTTCGTGACTACGTGAAGGACGCCGCCCGCACAGAGTGTGGGAAAGAGCGCGGTGTACCCGAGATCCGCTGCGAAAGTCGTCACCATCGCGAACGAGTAGCCGCGCCGCAACGCGAGCCGCTTCGTGACGCCCACGGCATAGTTGGCGAGATTCCCGTGTTCGACGACCACGCCCTTGGGTTTTCCCGTCGAGCCAGACGTGTAGATCACGTACGCAGCGCTTGATGCGCCGATGGGGACGGACGCGGGAAAGGAGTTCGCCGCCACATCCTCGATAACGACCACACGTGCATCGGGCGCATCTACGCGGGCCCGCGTTGTCTTCGTCACCAAAACTGTCTTCGCGCCAGAATCAGCGATCAACTCGGCGATGCGCGCGTCCGGCGCGTCCGGATCGATCGGGACGAACGCCGCCCCCGCGCGGAGAATCCCGAGAATTCCCGCTACACAATCAACGGAGCGCTTGGCACAGATCACCACGCGGCGTTCGCCATCCGCCGGCTCCAGAGAGAGCACGGCGGCGATTGCGTCCGCACGCGCGACAAGCTCCGCGTAAGTCAAAATGTGGGTCATCCGCCCTCGGCTGCCATCGGCGTGGGTCATCCGCCCTCGGCTGCCATCGGCATGGGTCATCCGCCCTCGGCTGTCACCCAAATCGACCTCGCAAATTACCGCTGTAGCCTCCGGCGTCTCCTTGGCTCTCGCATAAACTTGATCGACAATCGACGTAAACGGTTTCGGAACGTCCGTCTTGTTGCATTCGTCCATCGCGCGACGCTCACGGTCATTCGTCAGATCGACGTCCTCGATGCCAATCTTCCCGTCAGACAACGCAGCGTCGATCATGCGAACGTAGTGTTGCGCGAACCGTTCGATTGTCGCCCGTTCAAATAACGCCGCCGCGTACTCGAACGTGAGTTGCAAGCTGCCGTCCGTCTCGCGCACAAAAAGAGTCAAGTCGTACTTCGCCTTGCCCGTATGAAGCGGCCACTCCTCGACGGAGCACTCGCCGAGACAGTCCGCTCCTTCGGGTGCGGGCTCGTGGACGAATTGAATTTGAAACAATGGCGGGTGGCTCATGTCGCGGCCCGGCGCGATCGCTTCGACGACCGCGTCGAATGGCGCGTCCTGATGCAACGCGGCTTCCTTCAGTGTCTCTGACGTTCTCCGGATTGCCGTGAGAATATCGGGACTTCCGCTCAAGTCTGTTCGCAATACGACGGAGTTCACGAAGAACCCGACGATTTTTTCCATCGCCGCGCCGCGCCGTCCCGCCATTGGCGTGCCGACAATGACATCGTTCCCGCCGGTATGCCTCACAAGCAGCGCATTGAGTAGGGCCAATAGCACGGCGTTCAGCGTGACCGATCTTGTTCGAGCAAACGACCCGAGCGCGAGTGTGGTCTCTTCCGGGAGGCGAATCGTATGCCTCGCGCCGTCGAAACATTGCGTAGAGGGCCGAGGCCGATCGGACGTTAGGGTATACAGGGGCGGCGCGCCTGCGAGCTTCTCGCGCCAGAACGCGAGGTGCGCTTGGATCGCGGGCCCGTGGAGTTGGGACCGCTGCCAATGCGCGTAGTCCGAATAGTCGAGTGGAAGCGGATCGAGTTCCAATTCTTCGCCGCGGCAATAGGCCTCATACGCCGCGCGAAGTTCACGCATGAAAACGCTCATCGAAACACCGTCCATCGCGATGTGATGGGCCGGCGCGAGGAAAATGTTGTCGTCGTCCGTGAAGCGCGCGAGCAGCGGACGAACCAGCGGCCCGCGCTTCAAGTCGAACGCGCGCGTCACAAAGCGGCGCGCGCGACTCAAAAATTCCGCAAGAGCGCCGGCGCTTTCAGCGCGGCGAAAGTCCCAAACCTCGAGTCGCGCCAGGCTTTTCGGGTCGATGAGTTGAACCGGGCGGCCGCCGACGGTCGCGTACCGCGTTCGCAATGGCTCGTGCCGCGACGCGATGAAGTGTATCGCCCGTTCAAGCGCCGCGACGTCGAGCGGCCCCTTGATTCGCATAGCGAGGGACGACAAATTGTAGACCGCTTTGTCTTCCTCCAGTTGATCCAGAAACCAGAGGCGCTTCTGCCCGCTCGAGAGCGGCGCGGCCTTCGCCCCGGCCTCCGTCAACTTATCAAGCGCAGTCTGGTACGCGGCAAGTTCTTCGCTGCCCGGAAGCTCACCGTCGAACACAAGCTCCCAAAACGCGCCGGACGACAGCGCGCCTTCGCGGCCCAAAACCAATTGATCTTTATCAGTTCGTTCGGACTCCGAAAGATGCGCGGCCACCGCAATGATCGACGTGTATTCATAAAGCAGCGTGGGCGGCAGGGACAGTCCCAGCCATTCCTCCAGGTCGCCCGACAACACGATCGCGTCTCGCGAACCGAGACCAAGACTTTCGAATGAGGCCGACCGATCAATCTCGGCTGGAGTCAGGCCCAAAACGTCTGCAACATGCGATTCGAGCCATGTCGCGACGGCCTCGCGCGTCGCCACCTTCACCGCTCCACTACATCGAGCGCCCCGGCGAGGTATCCCGCGCGGCACGCATGCCGCTGCAATTTGCCGCTCGACGTTTTTGGCAAGGCGCGGGGTTTGAGAAGGACCACCTCGTACACGCGGAGCGCATGGTTCGAAGAGACCGCGGCGCGCACGGCCTTCGTGACTTCTTCGCGATCCAGCTTCGAACCGTTCTCTGACGCCTCCGCGACGATCACCAGCCGCTCCTGGCCGTCCCGCTCGACACTGAACGCCGCGCTGCATCCTGGCCGCAGCGCATGATGGCTCGCCTCGAGCGTCGCTTCGATGTCCTGTGGGTAATGGTTCGCGCCGTCGACGATGATCATGTCCTTGATGCGTCCGGTGACGAACAACTCGCCTTCGTGCAGAAACCCCAGGTCGCCCGTGCGCAGAAACGGTCCCTCGTCCGTCGATGCGATGCGAGCGTTAAACGTCGTCTCCGTTTCATCGGGCCGCTGCCAGTACCCCTTCGCGAGGCTCGGCCCGGCGGCCCATATCTCGCCCACTTCGTCCGGCGCGCACTCCACGCAAGTTTTCGCGTTGACGATACGTACCCGCATGTCGCCGAGTGTTCGTCCGCAACTCATAAACGACTTCGCGTGCGGATCGTTCTCCGCCGCCAAGACCACCTTGTGCCGCTCAAACGCATTCCCGTCCACAGCAACAAATCGGGGCGCGTCGTGCATCGCATTAAACGTAACGATCAACGTGGCCTCCGCGAGACCATAGCCCGGACAGTGCGAATCGGGGTCAAACCCGCACGCCGCGAACTTTTCGTTGAAGCGCAGCACGCTCGCCGGACGCACCGGCTCCGAGCCGTTCACGGCGATCTTCCAGGTCCGCAAATCGAGCGTCGACATGTGTTCGTCGTTGACTCGATTCGTGCAGAGTTCGAGCGCGAAGTTCGGAAACGCGCTCGTGCGACCCCGATATTTCGTGATCGCGCGAAGCCACCGGGACGGCCGCTGCAAGAATGACATCGGCGACATCAATACCCCGAGGAAGCCGCCGTACAGCGGTTGCAGGATACCCCCGATCAAACCCATGTCGTGGTATTGCGGCAACCAACTAACGAACGAATCATCCGGTCCGTATTTTCCAGTAACGCAACTTGTCGCCACGTTGTCGAGCAAGTTTCCGTGCGTAACCATAACCCCGCGAGGCTGCTTCGTCGAACCCGATGTGTATTGAAGAAACGCCAGGGAATCGCGGCCAATGTTCGGCGCGGCCCAACCCTCGCCGCCGTCCCGGATTTCCTCGGTGTTGATCCACGTCTTCGCGCTCGTGCCCGGATGCATCGCCACAAAGAAATCTTTTAGCGGCATCACCATCGAACTGGCCAACACGACCGACGGCGAGGAATCGTCCGCGATCACTTGCAAGCGCGGAAGCGTTTTTTCGAGACGCGCTGGCTCAGGAGGGTAGGCCGGCACCGCGACCACCCCAGCGTACAGGCATCCAAAATACGCGACAATGTACTCGAGGCCCGGTTCATAGACGAGCAACGCGCGATCGCCCGGCGCGCAAACTTCGCGAAGACGGATCGCGACCGCGCGGGCGCGAGCGTTGAGTTCGGCGTAGGTCAAGATGGCCTGCTGGTCGTCGCCATCCGTCAAGAAAACATACGCGGCGAAATTCGGTTGCGAATCAGCGCGTTGCCGCACGACGTCGACGAATGTTCCGTACGCTGAGGCCGGCTTGACCTCGACCTTGCGGCCGCCTCCCAATAGTGGCGAACCCATCAACGCGCGATCTCCTCGGGTCGTTTGGGCCCCGGCAACCAAACTATCCAGTACAGTACGGACGGATTCCGTGCCCGTTACCAAGCACCGTACTATAAATTATAGACGGAAATCGGGCCGGACTTCAGTCCGGGGCGCCTGCGCGGGTTGCAGCCGAAGGGCGGTATGTGGTTTTATGATGCCGTCGTGCCTCGGGGCGCGACTGGCAAGGCCATGAGTCATCAGAGGGGAAATGCCATGGCAATGCGAGTTCAAGGCAAAGTGACGTTTTTGCTCGTCTGTATACTATCCTTCGCCACGGCAATGCAGGGATGCGGCGGTAAGAATCCCGGCGGCGCGGTGATTCGCGTCCAAAGCAAACCCGTAGACGGCGCCCAAGTCCGCGTTGGCGCAACAACTTACGGAATTACCCCCTGCGAAATCCGAGGAATGCCGTCCGGCCAGCTCTACCTCATCCTCAACGCCGAAGGGTATCGACGCACCACACATGAGGTTGACGTTCCCGAGAGCGGGGACTTGGATGTTGTCGTCGAGCTGGAACCGCTCGTGGGGTACTTGACCATCGAGAGCACTCCCCCCGACGCCTCCGTCTTTCTCGACTCGACCGAGTACATCGGCAAGACCCCTATGAACGCCTACCCACTCCCAGTCGGAGATCATACCTACGTTATCCGGCTGGAGAACTATCTCGAAACCTCCAAAGAGATTAAGCTTGAAGCCGACAAAAGATACGCCTTCCTACACGCGCTAACGCCCATGGTGGCCCAATTGAGCATACTGTCGCAACCCTCCGGCGCGACCATTTGGATTAACGAAGAGAAGCAAGAAAAGAAGTCCCCTGCACGCTTTACTCTCAATGCAGGGGCGTACTATCTGGCGACCCATATGGACGGGTACGTCATGAAGGAACAGAACGTCAAACTCGAGCCCAATTCCACCAGTGAAGTCGTCATACGGATGGAAAAAGGCTACGTTCCGCCCGGCATGGTCCTTATCCCCGCGGGAGAGTTCCCAATGGGGACCAACGGGGCCGCGCCCGACGAAATGCCGCGCCGCACCCTCAACCTCGCCGCTTTTTACATTGACAAATTCGAAGTCACCAATCAAGATTTCGCCGCCGTGTTTCCTTCGCATCAATTCGAACCCGCGTTCGCGCAATTTCCAGTGGGCGGAGTCTCGTGGATACAAGCCAAGGCGTACGCCGAGGCCCTTGGAAAGCGATTGCCCGCCGAGGCCGAATGGGAGAAGGCCGCGCGCGGACCGGAAGCGCTGGAGTATCCGTGGGGCAACACGTTTAATCCGGAGTATTGCAATGTTCCCAGGGAAATCGAAGCCCGCCTACAGCGGATCGGTTCCTATCGGCAGTGGGGCTCGCCATACGGATGCATGGACATGGCCGGAAACGTTTACGAGTGGGTGTCCGACTGGTACGACGCCTATCAGGGGAACACTGCGGTAAAAACTCAATACGGACAAGTGTATCGAGTGCTGCGCGGCGGCTCGTACACCGTCCGCAACGCGGAATTCGACGTTCGCTGCGCCGCGCGGCACTATGATATTCGTGATGCAAAGCGAGAAGACTACGGATTTCGCTGCGCGCTGGACTTCAAGCCTTAATGGTCTCTGTCCAACTACGAAATGGATCGCCTCGTCGTAAATCTATTTTCGACGCAAGGGAGCGGAGGTAAATTCTTGTCAACTTGAGAGGTACATTGACAAGAGTTTATCTCTACACTACAATAGTTTTTAAGACGTTATAAGCACGACGGCGGGCCAGACGATCATAGTATTCTCGTCCGCCCCCTCGGTTGCGTTCGAGCGGGACGCAGGGGGGATGAGTCCAGCCGTTACCTTGGTGTTGACCGCGACGGAGCAGGGCTATGGCGTTAGTGAAACGTGGCCGTTCGAAGCGCCTTGTGCTGGACATAGGCTCGAGTTCGATACGACTATGCGAATTGGCGCCCACGAAGACCGGCTACCAGTTGTCTAAATATCTTCAGCGCGATTTGCAGATCGACCCTGCTTCCGACGAAGACACAAAGCGTGCACGGCGCAAGGAAGTGATCGAGGCGCTACTGAGGGACGCCAAATCTCGGCACAAGAAGGTGATTCTCGCGGTGCCGGGCCAGTCCGTGTTTACCCGGAACCGTCCTCTGCCGCCGGTGCCCGAGTATAAAGTCACCCAAATCGTCAAGTACGAAATACAACAACAAATTCCCTTCTCGTTAGACCAGATCGCGCTTGACTACCAAGTCCTCGACCGTACCGAAGGGGGCGGCTACGACGTCATGATGGCCGCCATCAAGGTGGACGTCGTCGAAAAGACGTTGGAAATTCTCGATAAATCGAAGCGGCGAATCGACATCGTGGATGTGTCGCCCCTGGCCGCGTACAACTGGCTCAGGCACACGGGCGAGTTTGGCGACGAGGGAGTATGTGTCGCGCTGATAGATCTGGGCGCTACCACCACCGACATTGTAATTCAGAAGGACAATTTCTTTCGCTTTACGCGCAGCCTCAATGTCGGCGGGAACGACATTACCAAAGCCATCGCGAGCGCGTTTAATTTGAAATGGGAAGAGGCCGAAAAAGTCAAGCGCGAACGCGGATTCGCACCCACGGGCGATCCGGCACGGGACGGCAAGGGCGGCGAGGTCATTGGCGGGGTACTTACGAGGCTCGTGTCCGAGATTAATCGGTCCTTCGCCTATTTTCGCTCGCAACCTGGGGGCGGGCCCGTGTCTCGGGCGATTATCACCGGGGGCGGAGCGTGCCTACGCAACATCATTCCCCATCTTCAATCTCAACTCAATTTGGAAGTTCGCATCGCTCAGCCACTCGCGGGCCTGGCAATCGCTCCGCAGGCGCAAGACGCGAGCCAGTATCCCGAGCAGTCGTGTGTCGTACTTGGGCTGGCGTTGCGCAGTTGTCAACAAGTTCCCATACAAATCAATCTTATTCCCCCACGCGTGCTGGAGGCGACTCGCCGCCGCGAACAGGCCTTCTACTGGGTCCTGTCGATAGCCACCATGCTTCTTATCATGGCCTCGATCATCCCCGTCACCGCCGCCAAAGACGAGATCATGAAGGACCAGATCGATGCGTTGAAACGTGTCCTGGCCCAGTATGATCCCGCGCTAATCAATGACCCCGCCATCCGCTCGGAATATGAGGACGAATTGGAATTCGTCGACGACGAAATAAAGCAGTACCAGCTTGAACTCGAACGTATGTCGGATCGCGCGAACTACAGATCGTTCTGGCTTAAATACATCGGCGAAATCAACGAGCAACGGCCACGCGGCGGCGGCATCGTGCTCAGTTCGACAGAGACTGCCGTAATTGGCGGGGACAACAATACCGGCGAAGTCTTTCGAAATGCGGCGGCCAGCGTCAGTCTCGCGGCGGCCGCCGGGGGAAACGCGCAGTTAGGCGGCGCGGCAAGCCCCGCGAGCGCAGAACAGCCTTACGATGCTCGCGGATTTCCGGGCGTCTATCCTGCTTTCCCAGTCGCGGCACGGGGAGCGCGTGGACCCAAACCAGGACCTGAGGGCCCCATCGCGCCCGTGGAACCGAATGGATTCATTTTGTATGGGTACGCGCAAAACATCGAGGTGCTGCGCGAATTCGAGTCGAATCTCCGAAGTTCCGATCTGTTTCTCGATGATGGTGTTTACCTCCACGTTGGTTTAACTAGGAAAGTTCCTGACACTGATTTGGACAAGGCCGAGGTCGGCGGAAAGAACGTGGGGAACCGGGGCGCGGCATCCAGCTCCGATAGCGACAGCGGTGGTGGAAGTAGTGGCAGTTTCGGCGGGCTGGGTAACCTCGCCAACTCCGGATCCGCTACCGCGTCCGGCCCGACGAATTCGCGCGGTGTTCGAGCGGGCTTCGGGATCGAGGTCTATTCCTTCAGGCTCGACGTTCAATTCGCCGGCAAACCGGTGTCGCCGCCCGCACAAGACACCCCCGGCGGGCAAGGACGGGGTGTGGCGGCAACCAGCGTGCCCACCTCCTTCGCCGGTCTCGGCGGATTCGGAGGCAATCAGTGAAACTGCGCAAGGCCCATGTGTTCGCGTTTCTCGCGCTCGTGGCCGCGCTCGGCGGCGTGTTCGCCGTATACCAATTCTATGTCAAAGAACGACTCAGCGAGTATAACGAGCATCTCACCACTGAAAAGCAACTCCTCGACAAGATCAATCTCATGGCGGAGAAATTCTCGACTACAAAGCCCGACGTGTTGCTCGCATCGAAACGCGGTTTGACCGAGCCTTTGGCGGACGAAGTGCGCCGCATGTCGAACATGTTCAATCGCTCGACGAAAGCGGAACAAGAGAAGGTCCCCGAGGAAGAGAAGGCCTACGCGAAATTTTACTACGAGAAGGCCCACCCGCCCCGAGTCGCGGAATTGGAGCAGGCCGCGCGGGTCGCCAACTGTGCGTTCACCCCTAATTTTAATGTCCCTGCGCCCGACACGCTCGCAAATGCCAATCCGCCGGCGGCGACGGTCGAAGGTTGGCTTAAGAAGATGGACGATTACGCCGAGATCGCGCGGCTTCTTATTGACAAGGGCGCGAATTCGATAGAAGAGGTAACCATGTGGCCCGAGAGGTCCGAGAAAGTCGGCAAGGACAGCGCGTTGAAGTTTTACACGGTCGGCCTGCGCTTCACGATGAAACTACGGCAGTTCACCGCGTTTCTTGACGAGCTTCGTCTCGCCGACGAGTATTGGACCGTCGAAGGGATATTTCTCTCCAATACGCAACTACGCGCGGCGGGCCAGGACCCCAGCTTGTCGATCCAGATGGTGCTCTCGCAGGCCGAGTACAACGCGAAGGAAGATGCGGCGGCGAGTGGCGCGGGAGTTGCGGGTGGAGGGGCCGCCCTCTCCCGTAGCGCCATGAGCAACGCGTTTGCCGGGATCGATGGGCAGTCGCCCTTTGCGCGTGGTTTCGGTGGCGGAAGGGCGGGGGAAAAACAGTTGCCGGGATTCTTGAACTGGCTCAATCGGTATTTCAATCCGTTCCGGTAATGAAGTTAATTATGCAGATGCCAACGATTTCAAACGACAGGACCGCCGGTCTAGTGTTATCGCGAAGTTCTCGCGGCGGGCAGGCGGGGCGTGGCCGGCAGTGCCGCCCCTGTCTTCGTTCCATGAGCACGGGGTTGGTGCTGACGTCGCTTACCTGTATCGGCGCGATTGTCTTAGCGAATGTCTTCGAGTTTTTGTCTGGAAGGGCGGGAGACGCCGCGCGGCGATCTCTGTCCCGGAAGGACGTCGAAAGCGGAACGATGGATCGGAAACAATGGTCGTCGTTCGTAGGACGTCAAAAGTGCGGGCCGCTACACCAACGTCCCGCGGCATAAGTTGTGACCAAGAATCCTAGTCGACAGCGAAAGGTATCGCTACTGAGGAAATCTAAACTCGACCGATCAAACGAAGTTGTTGCGTGCCGGCGCGCCATTCAGCGTGGCGGGAAATCGCGGCGGTCCCGACTTTCGCCACAGCGTGAGGGCGACCGCATGAGTGGGCCACTCGAATCGAAGTACTACACGGATATGAAACGCTAGAGTGAATACGTGAACAGGCTGAGGAAGATAGCCGGGTGGATATGGCGAAACAAAGAACGCATGGTCCTGGCGGTCGTTGTCGGGATACTTGTCTTTCGAGTGTACCAAGTCGTACAACCCACGACCGGGACGGACGTCGCGACAATTCCGAGGCCGCCGTCCTCGTCCGCGCTGTCGGCGCCCTCGCTTTCCCCGAACATCGTCGTCCAGGAAAAACCGGAACCGAGAACGGCGTTGCTTGTGCGAAATCCATTTGTCTGGCAAGCCCAGGGCGGGCAATCGAGGGTCGTCGACGCCGAATCGGGGAAACCCGATCTCGTGCTGCTGCGTATTCAAGAACGGCCCGGCGGCGGCGCTCAGGCACAAATTCGCTCTGGCCCCTCTCGAAAATGGTACAACGTTGGCGAAAAATTCGAGTCCTACGAGTTGACGGACATCGACGTTGAGAACCAAAAGATCAAAATCTATTCGGAAGAAATGCGAAAGGAATATGAATACGCCAAGGAATAGCTGTGCCGCAGCCGAGAACTCGAAGGTTACACGACGGCCGGTACATGGCTGGCGATCAATCGAGATGCTCGGGCGGCATCGATAGGGAATTAAGTAATCGACCTGAAGAATCCGGCCCAAATTCGGCCTGGGTATGACGGTCGAGCAAGATCATTGATAGCTAGGGTTTAGGTGGCTTACACTAGAAGGTAGCGCGCCGGGAGCTGCGCGCTGGGAGGGATTTGCTTGCGCATCCGCGGAATCGTTCGTCTACCTGCAGTGATTTCACGCATGGAGCGTCGGCAGAGTCCCATCGTTGTCACCGCGCCAGGTTGTCCGTCGGCAACGCTGGGCACCCAACTTCGGAACCGCGGGAGGAGTACCTCGTAATGGTTAGACAGCACGCCGGCGCCGCGCGATCTGCGTGTAGCGCTTTATGGGTGGTTTCGACGATTTTCGCGTCGCAACCCGCATGGGGTCAGGATCCGCCTGCCGAAGCCCAAGAGGTCGGCGAGGTATCTCAGGCGGAACAACACTTCCGCCGAGGCGTCGAGCTGTTCCGAGACGGCAATTATCGAGAGGCGCTCGACGAGTTCAACCGAACGTTGGCGCTCGAACCTACCATGGAAAAAGCGCAGGATTTTCGCGACCAATGTAATGCCAAACTTCGAATCAGTGATACTGGCGGAGACCCCGCAGCTCGGCCGCAGTTTGAAACGCTCGATCCCTCCGATGTCGCGGTCCCAGGCGAGTCCCCCCAACTCTCTCCGGACGAGTACAAAGTCCAGACGGTCCGCCAACTGGTCGAAATGGGTGAGCAGTACCTTCAGTATGGTTTCTTTAGCGAGAGTGTCGACTACTTCGAACAAGCCCTCCTAATCGCGCCGGACAACTTGCGCGCGCAAGACGGCCTCCACAAAGCGACCCTAGGCAAATACCAGGAAGACATCGAGAATAGCCAAAAGGGAATTAAGGAGCAGACCAGTAAAATCCGCAACTTCATAGAGAAGTCGAAGCTGCTTCCTGAAGGATCGGACGCGACCGGAATCAAGGATCCTCGTATCAGCGTGCCCAATATCGAAGAGTTAGTCGAACAATCAACGCAACAAACCGCGATCGAGGAAATTCTCGCGTCATCGGTAAACGTATTCTTCGAAGACATTCACCTTCTGGACATTCTCGAATATTTTATTGATTCCTATGAGATCAACATGATCGTCGACAATCGCGTGATTGAACCGCGGGAAGATCCCAATGCCGCTCAGCCCGGAGCGCCGGCGCCGGCGCCGGCGCCGGCCCCCCCACGCCCCGGGGGGGGGGGCGGGGGGGGCGGGGGCGCGGGGCGGGGGGGGGGGCCGCCTCGCCCTGGGGGTGGCGGAGGGGGCGGCGGCGGACTGGGTGGAGGTCTAGGGGCTTTGGGAGGGGCCGGAGGCGGGGCGGCGCGCCCTGGCCAACAAGGGTTCTCCGGGGCCGAGATTGTCACCGATGGCAAAGTACCCTATATAAATCTCCAAAATGTGACCTTGAGCGAAGCGTTACGGGCGACGCTGCGGCCGCTCAACCTGGATTACTCGATCCAGCCCAGCTTTATTTGGATTAGTACGCCCGAAAAGATTCGCCACGAGACCTTCGAAGAATTGGTGACCAAATACTACGAGTTGCGCAACCTGAGTGAAACGCTGTTCAAACTAATCGTCATCGATCCAACTGGACAAGGCGGCGGTGGCCAAGGTGGCGGCGGCCAAGGCGGCGGTGGTTTCGGCGGCGGCGGCCAAGGCGGCGGTGGCCAAGGCTTCGGCGGCGGCGGCCAAGGCGGTGGCGGCGGCCAAGGCTTCGGCGGCGGCGGCCAAGGTGGCGGTGGCCAAGGCTTCGGCGGCGGCGGCCAAGGCGGCGGTGGTTTCGGCGGCGGCGGCCAAGGCGGCGGCGGCGAGGGCGTCGGCGGCGGCGGCCAAGGCGGTGGCGGCGGCCAAGGCTTCGGCGGCGGCGGCCA
>CAYXRK010000106.1:0-16199 GCA_964467615.1 uncultured Nitrospirales bacterium
CCGTCTCCAGACCGACCGATGCTTCGCCAACAAAACAAGTTAGCGCTTATGGGGGTCAGGGGAGGGTTGAGCATGATGAATTTTCGAAACAGGCCAACTTGAGGTCGCAAAATGCGACTTCAAGTTTGGAAGTGCGGGAAAAACAAGGCGAAACCACGAACTTGAAATCACAATTTGTGATTTCAAGTTTGCAAGTACTTGATAACCAAGGAGTTACAGCAGACCGGTCACAAATTGTGACCGGTTCACCGAAACTTCTACGCCGCACACGGGGGCAGAATTGCGATGCAACAGCGTAAACGTATCGAATCACTAATCCTTACGTTGCGTGACCAGAAGGTCATGCTCGACGCCGACCTGGCGGCGCTTTATGTAGTCCCGACTAAACGGCTGAACGAGCAGGTGAAGCGCAACATTGAGCGCTTCCCCGAAGACTTCATGTTCCAATTGACGGCGAAAGAATGGGGCAACTTGAAGTCGCAATTTGCGACTTCAAGTTTGCAAGTGCCTGACAACCAAGGAGATACGGCATACCGGTCGCAATATGCGACCGGTCCCCACGGCGGACGTCGAACACCTCCCAACGCCTTCACCGAGCATGGGGCCATCATGGCCGCGACGGTCTTGAACAGTCCGCAGGCGGTGGCGATGAGTGTGTATGTCGTGCGCGCCTTCGTGCAGATGCGCGAGCAAATCGCTGCAAACGCCGAGGTCCTCACACGGCTGGCGGAGATCGACAAGACGCTGCTCAAGCACGACAAATCGCTACAGGTCATTTGGGCGCAACTGCAGCCCCTGCTGGACCCGGTACCCGGCTCATCGAAGCGGCGCATCGGCTTCAGCCCGGACGACAAATGATTACGCTCAAACTCTCCCAGGCACGCGGACGATATTGAATGGAGCGCAGTTGTGACTGACAAAATCCGCTGGGGAGTATTGGGCACGGGACACATCGCGCGCGAGTTCGCGAAGGCGCTGCGCTCGCTCGACGACGCGGACATCGTGGCCGTGGGTTCGCGCGCACGAACTACGGCGAACGCGTTCGCCGATGCGTTCGCCATCACGCGCCGCCACGCGAGCTACGCCGCGCTGGCGGACGATCCCGGCGTAGACATCGTCTACGTCGCCACGCCGCACGCCTTGCACCGGGACAACAGCATCCGGTGTCTCGAAGGGGGCAAGGCGGTACTGTGCGAGAAACCCTTCGCAATCAATCGGCGGCAGGCGGAAGAAGTATTCCGCGTCGCCGCGAAGTGCAACCGATTCATCATGGAAGCGATGTGGATGCGCTTCATCCCGGCGGTCCGGCAAGCGATGGCATGGATCGCCGAGGGCGCGATCGGCGACGTGCGCATGGTGCAAGCGAGCTTCGGATTTCGCGATGACGCGGAGAACCTGTTCAACCCGGACCTTGGCGGAGGCAGCCTGCTCGACGTGGGCATTTACCCAATCACGTTGGCGCACATGGCATTCGGCCGGCCACCCACCGAAATCCGTAGCCTCGCGGCGTTGGGAAGAAACGGCGTCGACGAACAAGCCGGAATGGTGCTTGGATTCGACAACGGCGGCTTGGCGGTCCTCGCCAGCGCGATCCAAACGAACACCCCCCACGACGCCTCCATCATGGGAACAGACGGAATGATCACGCTGCACGATTCGTTTTGGAACGCCACGCGCGTCAGCCTCCAACGCGAAGGCGCGGAACGTCTCACACGTTCGTTTCCCCTGCGATGCAACGGCTACGAATACGAAGCAGAGGAGGCGCAGACTTGCCTGCGCGCCGGACGTCTCGAAAGCAGCACCGTCCCCCACCGCGCCACGCTGGAAATCATGTCCACGATGGACACCCTTCGCGCGCAATGGGGCCTGCAATACCCCATGGAAATCTAAGTCGCATATGCCAAATCGCTATTGGCCGCAAAAGTTCGTAAAGATCACAAAGAAGTTGAGACGCGGTTTCTTTGAGTTCTCTGCGTTCTCTTGCGGCTATTTTTTATTGGAACCAACTGGAGACCCGAACGCGATTACCGTATCCTACGCTGCCCGAAACGCATCCGTCGGCCACCCGCTCCGCCCATGAACATCCTCCTCGTCAACTATCGCTACTTCATGTCCGGCGGGCCCGAGCGCTACATGTTCGCCGTCAAGGCCCTACTCGAGTCGCGGGGCCACCGCGTTGTCCCCTTTTCGTTCGACTACACCCAAAACGTCGAAAACGACTACGCGGACTACTTCGCCAAGCCGCCCGGCGGGGCCGATGGCGCATTCTACAAGGACCTCAAACTCTCCCCGATCGGCAAGGCGCGCCTCCTCGCCAAATCGATCTACAACCGCGACGCGTATAGCCGCATCCAGCGGATCATCAACGGCGAAAAGATCGACCTCGTCTACGCGCTGCAAATCGTTAACACGCTCTACCCCTCCGTCGTTGACGCCGCCCACGAACTCGGCAAGCCACTCGTCCACCGCCTGTCCGACTTCCAGTATCTCTGCGCCAACTACAAATTCTTCCGCGACGGCCGCGTGTGCGAGGACTGCCTGCACGGCGCGCACTATCACGGGTTCGTCCACCGGTGCCTCAAGGACTCCTACGCCGTTTCCGGCGCGCGCGTGTTCTCGCTGTACCTCGACGGTGTTCGCCCGACGCGCGACAAAATCAGCGCCTTCGTCACGCCCTCGCGCATCCTTCGTGACAAGATGATCGAAGGCGGCTTCCCCGCCGCCAAGTTTCATCATATTCCCACGTTTGTGGACGCCTCGGTCCGCGAACCGAACCCCG
The DNA here is from genome assembly GCA_964467615.1 of uncultured Nitrospirales bacterium. GTDB lineage: Bacteria > Hydrogenedentota > Hydrogenedentia > Hydrogenedentales > CAYXRK01. The sequence continues at coordinate 2,780 of CAYXRK010000106.1, forward strand.
AACCCGGCGACTACTTTCTCTACGCCGGCGCCATCGATCCGTTCAAGGGTGTGCATGTCCTGCTCGACGCGATCAAGCAAGTCCCCGGCGCGAGGCTGCTCTTCGCGGGCTACAGCCTCGGCGATGAAGAAGCGAAACTGCGCCGCAGGGTGGAATTCGAGGGGATTTCCGGGGTCGAGTTCGTCGGTTTCAAGGAAGATGAGGCGCTTGCCGCGCTGTTTCAAGGCGCTCGCGCGGTGGTCCTGCCCGCCCTCTGGTATGAGAACGTCCCCAACTCCATCCTCGAGGCCATGGCCTACGCAAAGCCCGTAGTTGCAACAGTTATGGGCGGTATCGCCGAAGTCGTCCAACACGAACACAACGGCCTTCTCGTTCCTCCGGGGGATTCCGGGGCGCTCGCGGCGGCGCTCCAACGCCTCCAAGACGACGGCCCCCTCACACGCGCCTTAGGCGCGAACGCAAGAACTACAGTTGTAGAAAACTATACTCCTGAACATCACTACGACCAGTTGAACGCGCTGTTCGAGAGATTGGTCCCGGATCCCATACTTACCATCAAACCCGCGTAGCCGGCGAACGGCGGCGCAGACGCGAATTCCGAATAGCGTTTGCGCGGTTTTTCGCAAGTATGATACTCTTTTTGACTCTCCGGCGTGTCTTCGCTGAGCAACACTAACGATCGTTTCGCCCGTACCGAGCAGTGCGCTCGACGAGCGTCAACATGAAAACAAGGACGAAATTTCCGTGACCAATTTCTTGCGCGAACACCGCCGATACGTGTTGGTGTTTATCCTGCTTGCAGTGACCGTGCCTCTCGCGTTTTACGGGGTCGGTAACTTTGGCACCGGCAACGACTCGGGGCCCATCGTCGAGGCCGTGGGAAAGGTCGGCGACATCCCCATCCCCGCGCAGGCCTTCCTCCAACAATACGAAGCGATGTCGCGCATGAAGTCCCAACAGGGACAACGGGCCGAGGCGAAGGACTTGCTGGCCGATGGCACCATCGACAATATAATGACGTACCTCAAGAACGACGCCCTCATGACGCTCGAGTCTCGTAAGCTCGCTCGGCGCGCAACGGACGAATTTCTCGCTGAGAAACTAAAAGAGACGCCCTCGTTTACGAACGAGGACGGAACGTTCAACGCAGAGTATTGGAACCAGATCGTGAAGACCAACGCCGTCCGCGATTGGGGCGCCGTGTACGCGGACGTGAATGATCAGCTCAATCGGGAGAAACTGCTCGAGGTGATGGCGGCCTCGGCGCGGGTGTTCGACTCCGATTTGCGAGACGAGTTCAAGAAATCGAAGACCAAGATCAAGGTCAAGTATGCTCCGATCCAGCCGAAAGTGGACCTGACCGAAGAACAAGTACGTGAACAGTACGACACGCGCCTCGATGCGTACATGACCGAGGAGCAGCGCCAAGCGGAGTTCGTCGCGATTTCACTCAATGCCGGACGTCCCGCTCTCCTGGACGAAATCGTCGCAAAGGCCCACGCCGGTGAAGATTTCAGCGACTTGGCGACGCAGTACAGCGAAGCGGCCAGCAAGGGCACCGGCGGCGACATCGGATGGGTGGTCGAAACGGCGAACATTCAGGACTTTCGCAAACCGTTGTTCACCATGGCGGTGGGAGATGTAAGCGATCCCATCGAGGGCCCCACGGGTTGGTACATCTACACGGTCGAAGAGGAGCGCACGAACGCGCTCGGGGGAAAACGCGACGTGAAGGCGCGCGAAATCCTGGTCCGGCCTAAGTTGACCGACGAAGAAAAGGAAGCCCGCCTCGCGCGCGCCCGGAAGATCGCGGATGCCGCGAGGACCGATTCGGACCTCAAGGCGGCCACGGAGGCCGAGGGGCTCGCCATTCAGACAACGAATGCCTTTACCGCGTCCGCCCCGGAGATTACCGGCGTCGATCCGATCGATGCGCTCGCGTTCCGGACGGCGCTCGCGAAGGTCGAGAAGGGCGCGGTGGCGGACATCATCGAAGCGCGGCAAAACGTGTATGTAGCAAAGATGATTGAAGTTACTCCTCCGGCGCAGAAGACGTTCGAGGAAGCGCGCGAGGACGTCGAGCGCAACGCGATCGCCGTGTATAAGCAGACGCCGGAGTATCTGGCGTCAGTCGAACGGTACGTCAAGGACATTAAAGACGCCAAGCTCAAGAATTTGCAAGAAATAGCAACGAAGTTCCCCGAACTAACACTGGAAACCAAGGAAACCAAAATCTTCGGCAAGACGGATTTCCTGTTTTCCGACGGAATCTTTTGGCAAACCACGGACGCCATCGACCTCTTCGTCGACGCCGAGGTCGGCACGATGGACGGGCCGTTGTTCGATTTCTCGAATGGCTCGCACTTTCTCGAATTGACCGAAAAAGAGGGAGTGAACGATTCAATCTGGGAAACCGAATGGCCGGCGGAGCGACAAAAGCTCGCCGACGAAGCCCTTGCCCAAGCCCAGCGTGAACGGCAAGTGGACTACTTGCAGCATCTGCGCGAGCAAGCCCAGGCACAGTTCCTAATTCAGGAAGATGGTGACGCAATCATCAAGTTGTTGGGACTGGATCAGCCGGACACGCCGGCGCAAGACACCGCTCCCACGTCTGATTCGGCTACGGCCGTCGATGAAGCCGGCGCAGGTGACAACGCCTCAGCCCCGGTTACAGCAGGCGACACCACCGATGGCGCGGACTCGACAACCGCAACAACGGAGGCGCCCGCGCCCGAATCGGCGCCAAGCGATTCAACTGCCCAACCTCCCAGCAATTAATTCGCCCGAGTGTCGTGCGCGTCGGATCGCGCGTCGACCGCGCGCTACAGCGATCCCCCTGAACCTTCACGAGGTCCCGAAAGTGCCCGATTCAGTTCCTGTACAAATTCACGCCCTCTCGCGCCGTTATGGCGCAAAGCTCGCGCTCGACGGAGTGACCCTTGAAGTCCCGCGTGGAAAAGTCTTTGGACTCCTCGGCGAAAACGGCGCCGGAAAGACGACGCTCATACGGCACATCATGGGCCTTCTCAACGCGCAAACCGGGACGGTGCGCGTATTCGGAAAAGACCCTGTCCGCGATCCCGAAGGCGCGCTGGCGCACATCGGCTACCTAAGCGAGGACCGAGACCTGCCGCGCTGGATGCGCATCCACGAATTCCTGCGCTACTCGCAAGGTTTCTACCCGAAATGGGACGACACATTCGCGGAACAATTGCTCGACACATTCGAACTCGATCTTACCCAAAAGATCAAGACGCTGAGCATGGGGCAGACCGCGAAGATAGGCCTCGTCGCGGCGCTCGCCCACCGACCGGATCTGGTAATACTGGACGAACCATCGTCGGGATTGGACGCGGTGGTTCGCCGCCATATTCTGGATTCCGCGATCCGGCGCGTGGCCGCGGAGGGACACACCGTTTTGTTTTCGTCACACTTGTTGGACGAAGTCGAACGAGTCGCCGACACAATCGCGATCATGCACGGCGGCCGGGTCCTTCTCTGCGATTCGTTGGATAACCTGAGAGCGGCGCACCGCGGTTTTACCGTGTCGTTCGATCCCGCGCGGCCAGCCATGCCGGGCATTCCCGGCGTTCTTTCCTGGGAAGGTACCGCTTCCTTAAAACGAATCGTGTGCGCCGGCGGCGGCGCTGAATTGAAGGCCGCGTTACCGTCGTTGGGCGGGAAGATTGTTGAAGAAGGCCCTGCCACACTCGAAGAAATTTTCATGGCGCGTGTCGGCGCAAAGTTCTACGCGGCGGCAAATTCGTAATGGGCGGCCCCGTATCAAGCGTGCTTTGGTCGCTGTGGTTGCGCAACCGCTGGGCGCTTGTGTTGTTGACGGTGTCCTCGGTAGCGGGTTGCGCGGCGCTGTACGTGGCGCGCGCCTTGGGACTCAAGGAGGACCCTGTCGAGACGCTGTCGTGGGCGCTGTTGTTCCTCCCCGTCATCATAGGAGCAGCATCGATACTCTTGATTCACAGTGACGCGGACCGGCTTGAGATGGTATTGCCGCGCCGCTTGCTGCGCATGCCGATTCATTCGTGGAAACTCGCTGCCGCGTTCCTCGCCTACTCGGCGGCGGCCATTGGCGTTGTGAGTTTGGGGGCGACCGTCGCCGTCAGGCTCGCGTTCAAACCGGAATTGACCTGGTGGGCCGCCCCCGCGGCCGCGGTCATGCTCACGCTCGCGCTCGCCGCCTGGGCGATGGGTCAAAAGGAAGGCGACCCGAAGACCGCGCTCGTCACCTTTCTGCTCATCTTCGCGCCGGCGGCATGGCTTATTCGATCCGGGGCGTTGGACTCGATATCTCCCATAGCCGGCGTGCTGGGTTTCGTCGCCCTCCTCTGCGCGATTTACGCGCTCGCGGTTGCCGCGCTCACGATCAATCGGCGTGGAGGTCTGCCCGAACTCCTCGCGTTTTCCTTCGGGGTCAAGGCCTCACCGCGCACGTTGCGTTTGGCCGACATTCCCGCGTTCAAGTCGGCCTGGCGGGCGCAGCTCTGGTACGAATGGCGCCAGTTCGGCTGGCAGTTGCCTGTGGCCCTAACAGCGGTGCTAGTCGGTTATTTCGTGGGGATGCCATCACTTACTTCGCTATTCGCCGTCGAAGATATCAAGACCGGGACCTCGACTCGCGGAGTTCTCGCGGTCGACTGGTTGTCGAGTCCCCAGTTCGTCGTCACCGGCATGCAAATCGGCGCGTTGCTCGCCGGAATGTTCGCAGGCGGCTACATGTTCATGCGCGCCGGATATTGGAACACCAAGTCGACCTACTTGATGACGCGCCCCACGCGCACTTCAATGCTTGCCAACGCGCGCGCCGCGATGTTCGCATCGAGCACCCTCGCCGGGGTCCTCGTCTTGTCCGCGCTACTCGCTGCGGTCATCGCGATCACCCAAGCCAGAGGCGACATAACGGGCATCGTCAATTTCCTCGCGCACGGGTTCGAACGCAAGGGAATTCCGGACGCCGCAATCGTCCTTTTTTTCATCGGCTCGCTCGGCGTACTAATGTGGACTGCGCTTTGGTCGGTCAATCTCGGCTACGGACTGGCCGTGTTCGCTGGAATTTATCTCCCCGGCGCGGGTGTTGCATGGCTGCTCGTGCACGGCGGTACGATCGACGAAGATAGCGGCAAGTCCATCACACAATATGCGGGTTGGGCGGCCTCCGGCGCGCTCGTCGTATCAGTCCTTTGTGTCGTTGCCGCGAGCGCCCGCGCGCGCGTCCTGGGCCTGCGCGCGGTCGCGGTCGCGCTCCTGCTCTGGATCGTGCTGGCCGCCGCATTCGTCGCATACGGAACGTTGTGGCAAACCATCGAAGAAATGACCGGCGTGTCGCCACAGTTCGCCGCGACGCTAAACCACATGGAAGGCGGCACCTGGCCCCACCCCATCGACTGGTACTTGTGGGCCGGCCTTTTGCTCCTCCCCCTCGCGCCGCTGTTCAGCCATCCCTACTTGCTTGATCGCACCCGGCACCAATAGCGAAGAGGCCCCCGGCTATCGCGCCTGCCCCGCCCGTTGCAGCCACACCGCCGCAATAATAATCGCCGCCTTCAGCATCCACTGCACGTTCTCGTCGACGTTGTTAAGCCCAAGAATATTCGACACGATCCCCAACGCCAGCGCGCCAACGAGCGTGCCGCTCACCCCGCCCCTTCCGCCCATCAGGCTCGTCCCGCCGATGACCGCCGCGGCGATGGCGTCGAGTTCATAGGCCGTCCCCGCCTTCGGGTCGCCCTGCTGCGTCTCGCACGCATGCAGCACGCCTGCGATTCCGGCAATCACGCCCGACAAGAGGTACACGCGCGCCTTCACGAAATCGACGCTTATTCCCGACAGCCGCGCCGTTTCCTCGTTGCCGCCCACCGCGCGAAGGTATCTGCCGAAACGCGTCCCATTGAGCAGCACGAGACACACTGCGGTCACCGCAAGAAACACCGCCACAACGAACGGCTTTTGCCCGACGAAATCCACAAACGCGCGCGTCCGTTCGTCCCACCCGACCGCGACCGTCTCATTGCCGGTCCACCACCGCGCCAACCCGCGCGCGCCGATCATCGCGGCCAGCGTCACCACAAAAGGCTGCAATCGCAGGCGCGTCACCACAAGCCCCGACGCCAGCCCGAACGCGCTCGTCAGCAGCAGCGCCAACGCGACCGCCAATACCGGCGACGCCTCGTTCGTCGCGAACGTATACGCGAACACGGTCCCGGATAGCGCGAGCAACGATCCCACCGAAAGGTCGATACCGCCCGAGATAATCACGAGCGTCATGCCCATCGCCAGAATCCCGATGTCCGAAATCTGCCGCAGCACGTTGGCAAGGTTCGCGGTCTTCCAAAAAATCGGGAAGCCGTCCTGACGCGGCGAGAACACCGTCGCAAGAATCACGACAAACGCGAGCGTAACCAACGGACGCAGCCACTCGCGCTGGGCCTTGAAGCGTAACATCCAAACAGAGTAGCAGGACGACCGCGGCGTTGGCAGCCGAGGGCGGCTGCCCCACACGCGTTGGCGTTACTTGAGCGCGCGCTCGGAATCCGTGACAATCGCGGCATCCGGACGATGACGAGGTGCGCGATGCCGAAGACCATGACCGTCGGAAAATACTTGATCCATCGGCTCGAAGAGCTTGGCGTCAACCACGTCTTCGGCATTCCGGGCGACTACATCCTCAGCTTCTACGACCTCCTCGTCGAAAGCCGCGTAAAGATCGTCGGCACCTGCACCGAAGCCGGCGCGGGTTTCGCGGCGGACGCCTACGCCCGCGTAAACGGCCTCGGCGTCGTCTGCGTCACCTATTGCGTCGGCGGGCTAAACGCGCTGAACGCCGTCGCGGGCGCGTATGCCGAGAAGTCGCCCGTTTTGCTCATCAGCGGCGCACCCGGCCTCGGCGAACGCGCTCGCTCGCCGCTCCTTCATCACAAAGTGCGCGACTACAACACCCAGCGCCTCATCTTCGAGAAAGTCTGCGTTGCCGCCGAAGCCATCGAAGACCCGCGCTCCGCCCCGCGCCAAATCGACGACACCATCGAGGCCTGCCTGCGCGCCAAACGGCCCGTGTACCTCGAGCTGCCGCGCGACATCGTCAAACTCCCCTGTGCTTCGCCTTCGCCCTGGAAACGGGAACGCGAGAAAAGCGACCGCGCCGTTTTGCGCGAGGCACTCGACGAGGCCGCCGCGATGCTCCGCAAAGCGAAGCGCCCGGTCGTCCTCGCGGGCGTCGAGGTCCATCGTTTCGGCCTGCAAGACGCCCTCGTCGAATTCGTCGAGAAATCGGGACTGCCCGTGGCCGCAACGCTCCTCGGCAAGTCGAACATCCGCGAGAACCACCCGAACTACCTCGGCGTTTACGAAGGCGCGATGGGCCGCGAAGACGTGCGCAAACGCGTCGAGGCCGCCGATTGCGTCCTCATCCTCGGCGCGTTCATGACCGACATCAACCTCGGCATCCACACCGCGAAACTCGACGTCGCCATGACCATCAACGCGACCTCGGAGCACATCGCGATCAAGCACCATCAGTACGAAGCTGTCGCGCTGCGCCATTTCATCGAAGGATTGACCAAGGCGGACATCGGCCCGAAGCGCCGCCACGGCGTTCCCGCGAAACAAGCGCCGGGACCCTTCAAGCCCCGGCCCAACGCGCCCATCACCATCGCCCGCTTCTTCGCGCGCATGAACGAATACCTGCAAGAAAACACAATCGTGATCGCGGACATCGGCGACAGCCTCTTCGGCGCGGCGGACCTCACGATTCATCGCCGCACCGAATTCCTAAGCCCCGCGTATTACACCTCGATGGGCTTCGCCATTCCCGCCGCGCTCGGGGCGCAAATGAACAAGCCGCGCTCGCGCCCCATTGTCTTCGTGGGCGACGGCGCGTTTCAAATGACCGGCCAGGAACTCTCGAGCATCGCGAAGGAAGGTCTCAACCCGATTGTCTTCGTGCTCAACAACAAGGGCTACAGCACCGAACGTTTCATCAACGACGGTCCCTACAACGACATCCGCGATTGGGCCTTCCACAAATGGCCCGAACTCCTCGGCGCGGGCTGGGGCGCGGAAGTCCGCACCGAAGGCCAATTCGAGGCCGTGCTCGATCACGCATGGCGCAACACCAAGGCGTTCTCCATCATCAATGTCCACCTCGATCCCTACGACCGCTCGAAAGCCATGGAACGACTTGGCAAACGTCTCGGCCAAGAAGCCGGGTTGAAACGATCCACACCCAAATCCCCAAGCGCCCGAAAAAATAAATCCCCCTCCGGGACTACCGAAGGGGGCAGTATCAAAATCCCCCTTTGAAGGGGGTGCCGCGCGATAGCGTGGCGGGGGATGTATGGACTACTCCAAAAGCCTCTACTGTTGCTTGCGCCGCCGATACGCCATCCCGGCCAGCCCAATCCCGAACAGCGAGATCGTCGCGGGTTCCGGAATCGGCGGATTCTCGATCGGGCCCTCTCCCAAACCAATGTTCGCCTGCTGGGTGATGATGTCAAGACGATAGTCGCCCGGCTTGCCAACGCCGAAGTTCTGTTGGTCAAAACCAGCGCGCGCGTCCGATTCGGTAATGTTAAAATCCCCGATCGCGACTGTGTACGTCCCGACCGTGACAAATACATCGAAGAACGAATCAAAACTACTTGTCGATCCGTTGGTATCGTTGACCAAGTTGTCATCGTCATTCGACGCCAACAAGGCGTTCGCGCCATTGCTTGGATCCGATCCCGCGAAAAGAAAAATCTCCGAATCCAACCCGCTCGCGCCGTTTCCAAAATCGATGTCCATGGCCAGGACATCGAAGGAAACCGTGTCGTCGGCATCAATCGTAAACGTGTACCAATCGATCGTCGCGAATTCGCTGCTGTCCCCGAATTCGGTGATTGTACCGCTGACCGATAAAAGATTGGCCGACGCGGGGATCGCGGCGCCAAGCATTAACACAAGAGCCAGCCCGATACGAAATTTCATCTTCCTTCCTCCCAAACATTGAAACCGTTTCACAACGGAGCAAGGTCCGTGCCGCGATACCGACACAATCTGATAACTCAAGCCACGGCAACTAGTTACGAGGTAATCCTGCACTTCTGCCGTTGCGATTTCGGCCAATTTTAGTTGAAATTGGCGGCTAATGTGTGTCAACTGTGAAAAACTTGTGCCGTCCCGTCCCCTCCGGCAATCTCAATCCAGTGACATCGGAATAGTCCCCGCTTGACCCTGCTGCTACTCCAGTATCGCCACTACCCGAGCGGGTGCGGCGCTCGCCCCTTTTATCTTGAGGGGAAAACAGGCGACCTTGAACCCCGTCGGCGGAAGCTGCACTAAGTTCACCAGCCGTTCGATCTGCGAGTACGCCAAGTCGCACTGATGCGCCTCCCAAAAAATTCCCTTCGCCTGCTTCGTGATGGCCTCCTGCGCCTGCAAATGTAGCGGTCTGTCCCAGCCCCACGCATCGATGCCCATTACGCGGACGCCCTGCTCGTACAACCACCTCGTACATTCGCCCGTCGCGCCGCAACCGTGCATCATGTAATCCGGCTGGCCATAGAACCGGTCGCCGTTCCACTGCACCAGCACGATGTCGAGCGGCCCGAGCGTGTGGCCAATCGCACGCAACGCCGCCTGCGCGTCCGCCGCCGTCACGGGATCGCCGTCCGCCTTGTGGGTCATGTCCAGCTTCACGCCGTCCGAAAAGAACCACTCCAGCGGCAACTCGTCAATCGTCATCGCCGGCGCGCCCTGGATGCGGCTGTTGTAATGGTACGGCGCATCGACGTGCGTCACCCCGTGCGTGTTTAGCTGCTTGATGCTCTCGACCGCCCAGCCCTCGCCGTCCCGCAACAGCGCCCTCGGCACGCCCATCATCTGCTCCACCTGCGCCGCCCCCGCCGCGTGATCGAGATACTCAATCTCCGCCCGATCCACCGGCGAGCGGTCCGTCGTTTCAATAAAAGTCGAAAGGTCAACAATTCTCATCCGATTATTCCCATCACCTGTCCATCATTCCCGATAGCGCCTGTTTTGACAAAACCGGCGCGCCTCAGCGCCAATCGCTCGCCCCCGAGGATTGATTTCTCAAAGGTCGATTGCGTAACGTTTGCCGGGCGGACGGTGACGCAAGCCGAAACGAAAACAAGTCTATGCCCGAGAACGGATCCACACAACTAACCCACGCGCGCCCGACGCTCGTCGGGTTCCTAACGCTCGGCTGCGCCTTCGGCCTCACGATCGGAATGCTCGACGTCCTCGTCGCGGCCGTCGACGAGCCCAACTTCGTCGGCCTGCGCGCCGCCCTCTTCGCCGACCTCTCCGCCTCGGTCGCCATCGCTCTCGCCGCCTACCTCGCCGTCGGCGGCGCTGTATTCCTAGGATTGTTGCGTGCTTCCGCCGCCGCGTTCCGCGTGGCCCTGACCCTGCTCCTCTGGGTGACCGTCCTTTTCGGCCTGGCCCTCGTGTCGGTCATCGAAATACCCGATGAAATCACCCTCCAGGACCTCGGCGAATTCATCATCAACGCCGGCTACATCATCGGCGTCGCCCTCATGGCCCTCTTCGGCGCACTCTACCTCGCCGATCGAGTCAGCCGGCGCCCATGGCTCCGCGCCCTCGTCCACGGTGAAGCCCTCGCCTTGCCGTTTCACTGCGCCTTCCTCGTTTCGGTCGTCTGGCTCCTCGGTGTCCGCCGCGGAAAATGGGACTTTCGCCTCGATGAATCCACCGCGATGATCATCTTCTGCTCCATCGCGGCCGCCGTCGCCGTCATCACCGTCCTTTGCTATTGGAAACGAAGCGGCGCTGCAACGGCCCTCGCATTCGTCGCGACCATAGTCGCCGTTTTTGCCTCGACGTACTTCGTCCCTGAACGCACCGACGTCGCCGCACCCGCCAGCCTCGCCGCGTACGATCGTTTGCTCGAATCTCGAGGTGGCGCAAGGGCCTCCAACGGAGACCTGGCCTTCGATCCGCCCAAACACGTCCTGCTGCTCGTCGTCGACACACTTCGCGCCGGCGGCCTCTCGTGCTACGGCGCGACCGGGACGCAGACCCCCAACATCGACGCCCTCGCGCGCGACGGCGTCCGCTTCGAAAACGCCATGGCCGCCGCGTCTTGGACGGGGCCCTCGATGGCCTCCATCATGACCGGCCTCACCCAATACACGCACAGGGTCAGCGAGATGGGCGATCTCGTCTCCGACAAGTTCAAGACCATGGCCGAATACCTTTCCGAAGCGGGCTATTTCTCCAGCGCCATCGGAACGAACACTGTACTCAAACCCCAAATGGCCAACCTCGACCAGGGCTTTCAGGAATACGTCTGGTTCCCCCTCAACATGCCCAATACCGCCGCCCTCGGACTCGCCGCCCGCAAACGGTTCCTCGATCAGGAACCACTCACCAAAGGCAGGCCCATCGAACTCACCCGCCTTGCGACGGCATGGTTCGACAACGTAAAGGACCGCCGCGCCTTCCTCTGGCTCCACTATTTTGATCCGCATATCCCCTACGGGCCCCCAGCCGAATACCGCCCCGCCGGTCCGCCGCCACCCGGCATGGAGTACCTCCTCTGGTCTTTCGACGCACCCCGCATCGGATACGAGGGCAGGACCTCCGATGAGCGCAAATGGATCGAGGCCCTCTACAACGGGGAAATTCGCTACGTCGACGACGAAATCGGAAAGTTAATGGCCCACCTCAAGGAAATCGGCGCCTACGACGACACCCTCATCGTATTCACCAGCGATCACGGCGAAGAGTTCTGGGACCACGACGGGTTTGAACACGGCCACACCATGTACAACGAACTCCTCAACGTCCCCCTTATCGTCAAACTCCACAAAAGCGCCCAATCCTCCTCCCCGCCCGGCCGGATTGAGCCGGCCTACGTGACGACGACGAGCATCCTGCCGACCATCCTCACGCTCTGCGGCGTACAGCACGGTTCCGCCGAACTCCAGGTCCAGGCCCTGACGGGCATCCTCGGATTGGGCGTCGCGCCCGCGTTGGTCCATTCGGCCACGCTCTACGGCGAAGAGCGCGAAGCCGTCACCGCGGCGGACGGCTTCAAATACATCGTCTCGCTCGTTTCCCAAACAGAAGAACTCTACGACCTGACCGCCGACCCTGGCGAGCGTACCAACCTCGCCGCGCAGGAGCCCGACCGCCTCGCCGCCATGCGCGCCGTCCTCGTCGAAGCAAGGGCCGACGCCGCCCGGCGCCGCGAAGCTCTCGGCCTCCCCGAGACCGGCGCTGCCGCCGTCATCGACGAAGGGACTGCCGAAACACTAAAGAGCCTCGGCTACCTGGAATAGTGGTGTAGTAGTTCGTACATCTCGATACTCACCGCATCGGCCCCATACCACGCGGCCAAAGCGGAATCATGCAGATTCCAGCCTTCTACGCGGATTCTCACGCTTCCCGCGAAAGACGTATACTGGTGGCGATTCGGTCAACGCACGCGTGGTGGCTGCCGAACGCACACAAGCCAATTCTTGTAAAATAGTGGCATAGTTTTCGCATCATTCGATGAAACCGCCTCAATTGACACAAATCGAAACGACCCTGCGTGCAAGACGCGCTGAATTGGCGCGCGACTACGGCGTCGCGCAGCTCGGCCTATTCGGTTCTTGCGTCCGGGGCGAGGCGGGCGGAACAAGTGACGTCGATGTCCTCGTTGAATTTGACCGCCCGATCGGCTTCTTCAAATTCCTTGAACTCGAGGAAAAACTGGCTGAGTGGCTCGGGGCCAAAGTGGATTTGGTAACGAAGGCGGCGCTGAAACCGCACATCGGCGAACACATCCTGAGCGAAGTGGTCATGTTGTGAATAGCGATTGCTACAAGCGGATGTCATTCTGAGCCGAGGACCTGCCGTATGTGGGGTTGCCGAGAAAGAAACAAATCGACCCGCTGCAGAGAGCCCTTCGCGAATGGACTATCATGTATCCAATTCTCTTTTGCGTTCTCTGCGATCTTTTGCGGCGATTCGTTGTTCTTAGGAGCGAAGCGAATCTCTCGGGCGAGTGAGATCGCTTCTTGCGAAAGAGATTCTTCGCTTCGCTCGGAATGACAGGCACGGGAAGGCCCTTTTGGAAGACACAGCCGTTCTCTAATGAAAATCGCCCTCATAAATCCATCCGTCCGGGGCTCTCTGAAAAAAGAGAACCTCGGCCTCGCGTATCTCGCCGCGACGCTCGAATCCTCCGGGCATACGACCCGCATCATCGACGAAATCGCGGGGCAGGACATCGACGCCGCGCTTGACGAATTCCGCCCCGATATCGTGGGCATCTCGTTCATGACGATGTACGCCAACCGCGCCTACGCTCTCGCCGCGCGGATCAAAAAGGAGCGCGGCCTGACCATCGTTCTCGGTGGCGCGCCCCCCACCGCGCTACCGGAGGAGGCGATCGAGC
>CAYXRK010000107.1:0-16175 GCA_964467615.1 uncultured Nitrospirales bacterium
GTTGTTTCCGTGGGCCCAGTTCCGCCGCGCCAAGGGCGGGGTCAAGGCGCACGTGCTGCTCGACCACGACGACTACATGCCCTCCTTCGTATGGATCACCGAGGCCCATGTCCACGACTCGCGCGTCCTGCCCGAACTGCGCCTGAATGCGGGTCCCATCGTCGCCATGGACAGGGCCTACAACGACTACGCCCAGTTCGGACGGTGGACGGACGAGGGCGTCACCTTCGTCACCCGCATGAAGTGCAACGCCGGCTACCGCGTCATCGAACGCCTGCCTTTGCCCAAGCACCGCCGTCATTCCCGCGCAGGGGGCCTTCCAAAAATCCCGGGCCAGGTTTGTGAGGGAAAACCTTTCTCCCAAACCGTTCGCTCTGACGCGCATGCGTGATCGCCTTTTAATCCCGCGGCCTTTCGCGTAAGATACGGCGTTCACGGGATCCGTCCTTCGTAACGCCATGGACAACACCAAGTTACAGCAACTTCTGGCCGATGTAGCGAGCGGCGAAGTATCGCCCGCGTCGGCGAGCGAGCGGCTAAAGAACCTGCCCTTCGAGGACCTCGGCTTCGCCAAGCTCGATCATCACCGCAGCTTGCGGCGAGGTCATGGCGAGACTGTGTTTGCAGCGGGGAAGACGCCGCAACAAGTCACCGAAATCGTCGGCCGCATGCGGGAGCACGGTTCGAACGTTCTCGTGACCCGTTGCGATCGGCCAACCTCCGACGCGGTCCTCGCGGCGCAGCCCGATGCGCAATACCACGAATTGGCCCGCTGCCTGACCTTGACGCCGAACCCGACGGAAGTATTGTCCGGCTACGTTGCCGTCGTCTGCGCGGGCACGAGCGACATGCCCGTCGCCGAGGAAGCCGCGCTTACGTGCGCATTCATGGGGAACGAAGTCCGTCGCATTCACGACGTCGGCGTCGCCGGACTGCACCGTATCTTGCGCTACAGCGACGAGTTGCGTGGCGCGAACGTAGTCGTCGTCTGCGCGGGGATGGAAGGCGCACTTCCTACCGTCGTCGCCGGTCTGGTGGACAAACCCGTCATCGCCGTCCCCACAAGCGTCGGATACGGGGCGAGTTTCGGCGGTATCGCCGCGCTGCTGGGAATGCTGAACTCCTGCGCTGAGGGCGTATCGGTGGTCAACATCGACAATGGGTTCGGCGCGGGCGTCACGGCGGCGCTCATCAACCGGGTCGCGAACGGAAAGTAACATGCGGACGCTGTACTTCGACTGTTTTTCCGGCGCGAGCGGCGACATGATCGTCGGCGCGCTGATCGACGCGGGCGCGGACTTCGGCGCGATTCGCGACGCGATCGGATCGCTCGGCCTCGAAGGCTACGAACTTTCCTGCGAGAAGGTAAACAAGCACGGCATCATGGCGACCAAGTTCACGGTGCTTGTCAACGGAATAGCACCCGAGGACCCTTCGCACCACGATCACGATCATGCGCACGATCATGGCCATTCACACAGCCACGGCCACGCGCACGAGCACTCGCATTCTCACGAACACCAACACAAACCCGCGCACAAGCCGCACGCCCACCGGCACCTTCGTCATATTGTCGAAATCGTCGAACGCGGGAAATTGCCGCAGCCGGTGAAGGACGCGAGCGTCCGTACCTTTCGCAAAATCGCCGAGTGCGAGGCGGAGGTCCACGGCACCACGCCGGAAAAAATCCACTTTCATGAAGTAGGCGCGATTGACTCGATCATCGACGTCGTCGGCGCAAACCTAGCGCTGCACCAACTCGCGCCCGAGCGCGTGGTCGCATCGCATCTCCACGTCGGCAGCGGCACGGTCAAATGCGCCCACGGAGTGATGCCGGTTCCCGCGCCCGCGACGGCGCTGTTGCTCAAAGGCGTTCCCGCGTACGGCGGCGAGATCCCGGGTGAATTGGTCACGCCGACCGGCGCGGCCCTGATCGCGCAATGGGCCGAGTCCTATGGGCCGCTGCCGGACATGGCGGCCGAGCGCATCGGCATGGGTGCCGGCACGCGCGACCTCGCCGACCGGCCCAACGTGCTCCGAGTGGTGTTGGGAGAATCAGCCCAAGCAGCGGGCCGCGCCACCGAAACCATCAGCGTACTCGAGGCCAACGTCGACGACATGAATCCCGAGTGGATGCCGCCGTTGGTGGACGCATTGCTCGCGGCGGGCGCGCAGGATGCCTTCTTGACGCCGATACTCGGCAAGAAGGGCCGACCCGCGCACCTGATCACGGCATTGTGCGATCGCGAGAAGCGCGATGCCGTCGCGGACGTGCTATTACGGCACTCAACTACCCTGGGCCTTCGCATGCGTGAAGAAGAACGCATCTGCCTTGATCGGAATTTCCGCAAAGTCCGTACGCCGTGGGGCGACGTGTCCATTAAGCTCGGCGTGCTGCGCGGAGAGACGGTCAATGTGGGCCCCGAGTTCGAAGAATGCGCCGCGCTAGCGCGGCAAAGCGGCGTCCCGGTTAAACGGGTGTATCAAGAGGCCCAAGCGGCCGCAATTCGAGGAGAATTCGTCGATGAGTGAACGGGTCGGAATCTACCCCGGCAGTTTCGATCCGCCGACGCTTGGCCACCTGGACCTCATCGAGCGCGCGGCCCGCGTGTTCGACAAGGTATTCATCGCAGTCGCGCGCAACACCGAAAAGAACAGCCTCTTCAGTGCCGACGAACGCATTCAGATGCTCACCGAAATCACCTCGCACCTGGACAATGTCGAAGCTATTCAGTTTACGGGGCTCGTGGTGGACTTGGCCCGCCAACGCGGTGCAATCGCGTTCATCCGGGGCATCCGGGCCGTGTCGGACTTCGAGTACGAACTCACGATGGCCGGAACGAATCGCCGCATGAACCCGAACTGCGACACAATTAGTTTCATGCCGAGCGAGGAATACATGTTCGTCAGCTCGCGCTTGATCAAGGAAATCGCCCAGCTCGGCGGCGACGTCAGCCAATTCGTCTCACCCGTCGTGGATAAACGCCTCAAAGAAAAACTCAAATCGAAGGGCTAAGCCGAAGTTCCGCGCTCGGCGGTATACTGTCCAGGACGCCTCAAAAGGAGATGCTACGATGTCACGGGCGCTTACGGCACTGGCATGTATGATTGCCGCGGGTTTCGCCACGGCCTGGTGGCAAACACGAAATTCGCTCACCGAACTCCGGCGGACAGACGAGCAACTTAGCGCCGACCTGCGTCAAGCGGCCGCCGTTTCCGCCGATCGCGAAGATCGGATGACGGCTCTCGAGGACGAACTCGAACTGTCCCGGAACGAGATCGATTCGCTCAAGAATCAGCGCGAAGCCAAAGCAGTCGAGTCGCGGACGACCAACAATGCGGACGGAGAGGTCCGAGTCGTACACCGAGAACGAAGCGCTGACCCGGACGAGGCGCTGGCCCCCGAACTTGACGCGATCATGGAAGCCAAGTTCGACGACACCGCGATTCGCCAGAGCGCCGAGCAATCCTTCAAGCGCGAATACGCGGGACTGTTCGAGTTACTCAATCTTCCGCACGAGCGCCGCGCGCAGGTCGAGAAAATAATCACCGGCATCCTGGAAGAGCAGTTTCGAGACACGCTCGGACGGCTCAAGGAAGGCGCCGCGCCCGACGCACCCCACACGGACTATGCGCAACGGATTAAGGACGAACTTGGCACGGTGCTCTCGTTCGACGAACTCGCCGTTTACGAAGAGTACGAGGCGACGATGGAAGATCGCGCTCTGCGCCAGGGATACGACACGCAACTCAGCATATTCGCGCAGGATCTGACGCTCGAGAACCGAGCGCTCTATCTCGATGCGATCGCCGAGGAGGCGAAGGCAGCTTCGAGGGCCGATGGCGCCTCGCTCGATGCGCGCGATTTCATGGCCAGGACCGATCTGTTGGAGGCCGCGCTCACCCGCGTCCAAGGTTCGATCGACGAAGAGCAGCTTGGCGTTCTGCGCGCGTACATCGATCAACAAAATGAAATGATGAACGGAGGTGTGGTCAGCGCGGACGGGACGCGCACGGTCATGATCGCGTCGCCGGGCAACGTTGAGGTCATTCGCCGGCGGGTAGATACGGACACGCCGTAGGTCATACCCGCGCTATCAGAATCAACGTGAGTGCCTCGTACAGCCCGGCGATTGCGAGCATGATCCCGCAGAGCAACGCCGCGCCAATCACGATTCGCCACGCCGCCACAAATCGCTGCGGGAGGCCGGGACCATGCGAGCGGCCGAAGAGGCGAATCGGAAACAAACAGATCGCCACGCACGCCAGTATGTACGCCTCGAGTTCGAGCGTCATCGTGATCGCGTGAAACACGAACCGCGACGCATTTCCCGCCCAGAGTGGAGACAATGCGAAGCCGGCAAGAACGAAACTTCCCAGCGTTTTCAGTACGCCCACGAACGGGACGACAAGCGACGGCACAAACGTTAGCCCAAGCGTTTGAAGTAGATAGTTGTTGACCCACGTCGCCCCCGCCGCGCGCCACACATTCCCGGATTGGTACGCGTCGCCGACGTAATCCAGGCTCCCCTCGCTGAAGGTATGCACGATAAACTCATGCAACCGCATGTTCTCGACCGGCATCCGCGTGGCCGCAAGCATCGCAAGGAACAGCGGCCCGTACAACACCACGTGCATCAGCATGACGAGGAACGGGCTTTCGACGTGCGCGCGCAAGAACGGCGCGAACGCGCCGCGCGCCGTGAACGCCCAACGGTTGAATATGCGCACGTGCAACACTGCGCCGCCCGTGGCCACGCAGACCAATCCAAGAATGACGACCAACGTGTGGACCCGCCGCGCGGGCGGTTCACCTCCCACTATCGTTCGGCCCTGGAGCGCGTCCTCTTCCAACGCTGAAAAGCCGTCATCCGGGTCGGCGTCGAACCATCCGATTGTTGCGGCCGGTTGAAGATGGAAGTGCCGCCGGAACACGGGAGCGTCAGGCAGTACGTACGCAAACGCCAGTGCGCCGGTGTCGCGCCGTAGACGCCCAACCACTTGGAAACTCGCCCCGTCCATCTCGAACCGGTCCAACCGCGCGAGACAGCCCGCCAAGACTTCCCGCGCGCCGGGCTTCGGCAGCCGTCCGGACTCGAGCACGGGCGCGAAGAATTCGGACGGCGCGTCGAACGCCAGCACCCACTCCGTTTTGTTAAGCTGGAACGCGTCAATGTCCTGTTCTCCCATCCGCGATCGAAGCGAGTCGATCACGAATTGGGTGTCGGGAAAGTTGCTCATCGGAACCTTGCGCACCGCGATGGGCGTTGTTCCGTCCCAGGGGGCCGCGCCATCGGGCGAAAATACCGCCATGGCCCATGGCGCGCTTTCGAGATCGCGCTCCTCGAAAAATGCCACCGCCGCGATCAGCCCAAGGCCCGACGCCAACAGGACGGCCCCGAGGACCGGGTCGGAAAACCAGCCACGCCGAACCGCGCGTGCGGTCGCTTGTGCGGAATCGCTCATGACGGCTCGTCGCTCATTAGACCATGATGGTCGCTTTGAGGACGCCGTCCGCGGCGTTCGAGACCATTTCGAACGCGCGCGCCGTCTCATCAAGTCTAAAATGGTGCGTTAGCATCGGGCGCAAATTGATCCGGCCGGAATCCGTCGACGCGATCGCGCGCGGATAACAATGCTGGAAGCGACGGCACCACCGCACGGTGAGGCCCTTGCGCCGCGCGGCACTCACAGGAAATGAGTCGTGCTCGTTGCCGGATATACCGGTCAGCACGACCCGGCCGCCGGGACGCGCCGTGAGACAGGCTTGGCCCGCCGTATCTGGCGAACGGGCCGCATCGATGGAGGCATCCACCCCGCGGCCCTTTGTCGCGTCCAAGATGGCTCGAATGGCGTCTCGCCCGTCGAACGTTTCGTCGGCGGCGCCAAGTCTTTTCGCTGATTCGCACCGATACGCGTGAAGGTCTGCGCCGAGGATTCTCCCCGCGCCCGCGATCCGCGCACACCAACCCGTCAGAATTCCGATGGGTCCAAGCCCGAAAATCGCGACCGTATCGCCCGCGCGAATGTGCGCGAGATCAATCGTATAGATTGCGACGGACAACGGCTCCATCGCCGCCGCCTCGTCCGCGCCAAAACTGTCGGGCACGGGAAAGCAAGACGACGCGGGGACCGCGATGAACTCGCGCAACGCGCCGTCATGCGGCGGCCCGCCGGGAAACTCGATCCGCGGACACAAGTTGTAATCGCCACGCAGGCACCATTCGCACCGCCCGCACGAAACGCCCGGCTCCACCGCGACACGCTTACCCACGAGATCCGCGGGCGCGCCCTCGCCCACTCGCTCAACCTGGCCCGCGAACTCATGGCCCAGCACCAGCGGGCCCGAGACCCGGGTCTCGCCGATGCGCCCTTCCTCGTAGTAGTGCAAGTCCGAGCCGCAAACGCCCACGGCCTCAACGCGGACGAGCGCAAACCCTGGAGGGCACTCAGGCATTGGACGTTCCGCCAACCGGAAGACGCGCGGCGCGATTAGTTCGACGGCGCGCACGATCCGCGGCTACGCGTCGTTGCCGAGCATGTCCAGCACCTCTTCCGGGCTGGAGCACGCGATGAGCTTGGGGCAAAACCCCGGCGTGCGCAACGACATCATGACTTTCGCCAGCAAGCCCAGATACTCCTTGTCGGATCCCGACGGCATGGCGAACAGCACGATGATATTAATCGGATCGTTGTCCAGAGCATCAAATGCAATGCCTTCTTTGGAAATCCCAACGCCGATCGTGGGCTTGAGAATTTCATCGATACGCACATGCGGAATGGCCACCCCGCGGAACCCCGTGCTCCGAATCGCTTCCCGCTCGAACAGCGCCCGATGCAGCGAATCGCGATCCGTGATCATCCCCGTCTTCATAACGGCGTCAATCATGCCGTCCAACGCCTGCTGCTTGTTGACGCTACCGTCAAAAATGCGGATTGCCTCGGGGGCAATGGTCGTTCCAAAGGCGCTCATGGCGTTCCGTGTGCGGTGATCTGTTGGCGCGGCACAAGAATGGTACCCGCGCGATCAGACCGATGCAACGCGCGGTTCCGGAACAGGAGGGAGCGCGACCGCGAGACCCGCCGGAATTACCATCGCCACAGCGCCGATTTCGTATGCGGCCACCGAGCCCAGTTGCCAATACAACACGCACGCGATGAGCGGTCCAACACCGCGCGCCAGCGATCCTAACGATCGAAATACGCCGAGCACCCGGCCTTGTTCGCTCGCGGGCGCATACACCGATGCGAGCGATGTGAGACATGGAATCACCTGCGCCGATCCCACCGCCATCAGCGCCAGACCGAAGTACAAAACGTATATGTTGTTCGCAAGCCCGACCGCCGCCAAGCCGGGAGCAACGAACAGAAGTCCGTGAAGCGCCATGCGGCGCGGCCCCACGTCCGCCCCCCTTCGCCGCACGTACCCTCCCTGCACCATCGCCAGCACGAAGCCCACGAACAGAAACATGACCGCGTTCTCCCGCGGGCCATATCCAAATCGATCCATCGCCATAAACGTCAACGAGAATTCCATCCCCGAAAAAATCGTAATGAATACGAAGTTGGTAAAACTCGTCTGAGCAACGCCGGGATATTCGCTTGTCCGGAAAAGTTTCACCGGATTGATCGTGCGCCGCGGCCTGTTTCGGCTGTCACCCGCCAACGTTTCCTCGAACCGCAGGACGACAAACGCAAAATTGACCGCGGCCAAAATCAACGCGATAAGCGCTGGCGCCGAGAACGGATTCAGGCCGTACGGCACGAGCGATGGAACCAGACTCGGCAAGTCTATCAGCGCGGAGAACCCTCCGACCGCCGGGCCGATGATAAACCCGACTCCAAACGCAATCCCGATGATCGCCATCCCGCGCGGCCGGTCGCGCTCTTCGGTAACGTCCGCGACCACGGCCGTCGCCGTCGAAATGTTCGCGCTCATGATTCCGCCGATGAGCCGCGAAGCGACGAGCAGCGCAAACGCGTCCGCAAATATCCAGAGGAGGTACGACACCGCCACGCCTGCGATCGAGACAATTAGTATCGGACGACGCCCATACCGGTCCGACAGCGATCCCATCACCGGCGCGAACACAAATTGAAGCAACGCGTACAGCGATCCGAGCACGCCTCCAAACAATACGACGGTGCCATACTCTCCAGGCCCGCCGGCAAATGCTGTAAAGCGCTCGAGCGACGAAACCAGGCTTCCCAATAACCCCGTCTCGCCCTCGCGTTCGAGGTAGTACGTGAGCATGCTCGGAAACAGCGGGAAAATGATCGAGAATCCGATCAGATCGAGAAACAACGTGATAAACATTGCCGTCAATGCACGCCGTGCCCGAGGCTCGAGCGGCAAACGTGGTTCGCGAGAAGACATGCTGGGATGATCACCTATACGTTGGATAAGGTCTGAATAAACGGGGCGCGGAGTGTACCACGCGAGCGTGTCCGCGCTCCCGAATCGTGATAAGAATACTGACAATCGTCTGCGAATCGCTTCCGAATTACACACATTTTATGATTTGAGCAATCGATCCGATGCAACGCGCGTAACAGCAGCCGGGGCGGACGGTACGATCAACTGCGACAATAATTGCAGGAGGCTAAACATGAAAACGCGGACAATTCCAATTCTAATAGCGTTGGCCGGCGCTGCGTACTTCGGATCGTCCGGTTGTTTGAGCGGTCGAGGCTTCGAACTCGGCCCATACCCGATCGCAGTCGATCTGGGCGACGGCGTCATCCGCGATCAACTCGTGGGACTGCCCATTGGCATCGAGACGACCATCGAAGAGGAACAGGATCTTTGCCCCGTCCTCGTCAACGTGGACGTCGATCAATTGGTTCGTGACCAAGTCGGAGACGCGGTCGCCAATCGCGTAACTGTTTCCGGGTTATTGCTGCGCGAACTCGTCTTAACGGCGACGCAGGGCGATTTCGAAGACTTGCACCACGGCAAACTTTTCTTCGTGCCGGCGTCGGAAGACGGCGAACCCCAACTCATCGGTGAGGTCGATTCAGAGGACGGATTCGGGCTCGAGATCACCGTGTCCATTCAAGGCGACTTCGACTTGCTGCCGATTATCGAGGAAGTCCAAGCGAACCCAGGCGGCCCATGCCCATCAGTCCGCCTCGAACTGCGTGGCCTCTGGCCCGACGACAAAATCGAATACATGAGCACCGGAATGGTCGACGTATTCCTCATCGCCGGCCTATAGTGCGTCCCGCTAGTCCTCGTACAACACGTCGAGAATCTCGTGCGTGAGTTTGTCGGACGGCGACGGCGTCGCATTGTTTAGCACCACGATAAGCCGCTCCGCTTGCGGGTCGCGGGTGATGAGCGTGTTGAAGCCGTTGATACCGCCGCCATGCGAGATTTCCACCGCGTCGTTGACAGTCTCGCCCTTCACGAGGAGCGGCTTCACGGCCCAGCCGTAACCGTAGTCCTTGATGTACGGCGTAAACATCAGTTTCTTCGATTCAGCGGTGAGTAACTCGGTTCCGTACAGCGCGCGGTCCCACTTGTGAAGATCCTCTACGGTCGAGTACAGCGCCCCCGCGCTGAACGGAGGCGACATATCAAGATACGCCGCGTTGACGAGTTGTCCGTCCTTGCGCTCATAACCGTCCGCCCGGCGCTTCATGATGGGCGCCGGCCAATCGTAGCCGCTGTCGTTCATCCCAATCGGATCGAAAATCTTCTCGCGCAACAACTCCTCATATTTCTTGCCGCCGACCTTCTCGATGATCGCGCCGAGCAGGAAGTATCCGGAGTTGTCGTACTTGTACTGCGCGCCCGGTTCGAATTCGAGGTCGCCGCTGCAAAATTTCGCGACGAAGTCCGCAACGGTGTACGGATTGCGGCTCACCTCTTTCCAAAAAGTCGGATGTCCGGTATAACTCGGTATTCCGGAAGTGTGGGTCAACAGATGATGCACGGTGATCCGATCTCCCGTGTCCTTCCGGTAATTCGGGAGATGTTTGCTGATCGGGTCCTCAAGCGCGAGCTTGCCCGCCTCGCGCAATTGCATCACCAGCGTCGCGGTGAATTGCTTCGTGATCGATCCAAGGCGAAACTTCGTGTCTGGACCGTTCGGAATGTCCCACTCATAGTTCGCCATTCCGAACCCGCCCTCGTAGATCACCTTTCCCGCCTCGGCGACGAGTATCGATCCATGAATCTCGCCCGCCTCGAAATAATGCTGGCAAAGCGCCTCGATTTTCTCGGCCTCAGGTTCGCCCCCATACGCCAACACCGGGGCGGCAAGCAGGGCCAACAACGACAAGTTTCGATTTCGCCGCACGATTCATCTCCTAGCGATTGCATAAAACCAAACGGCGCCCGCAACGGGGCGGACGCCGCAAAACACCACGCGCAACGGGTTGTCGCTACCGCCGATTCGTGCTAACCGAGCCCGTGATGACCGTTCTCTTTCAGGAACTCTTCATCGTTGATAATCGGGAACTGGCTCGGGTACTTCAGGAATTGAACGTGCCCGTCAAGATACAGCACGTTCGATCCTCCAGGGATGTGGTTATAGATCATCGTGCCGGCTTCGGTGTCGTCCGATTCCGCTGTGCCCAGAGTGTCCCACATTATGGGAACATTGCTCTGACCCACCGCCGCGGTCCCGGCGTTGTTAATGTCCGTGATCAGAAACCGCTCGATGCCGTCCCGCAGCCGATACACCGTGTCGGATCCCCCAGTCCCCGTCGCGTCGGTAAACTGGTCTGGCACCCATCCCGGCCAATCAGATCCCGCAATCGGCAAATCATCCGTCAGATCCTTGTACCGAACTTCACCAAGATCGAGAATTTCTACAGTGCCCAAGTAGCCACCCTTGGACGTCGCGCCCCACACGCCGTAAAACTCCGCGACGTTCGTTGCGACGTAGCCCAGGTATCGGTACGATCTCCCGAGGTGCCCGGTGAAGTAATAATCCAACGAGAGTGAATCGTTCGCGGCCGCCGCCAACTCGACCATTTCCTCCAATGTCTTCCCCGCGGGTACTCGGATGAGCGGATTCACCGGCGGGAAACCCACCAGCCACTCCGGATCGCCGCCCGAATCGGAAGGACACTGCGCAACGTTGATATCCGGAAGATAATCCGGGTAAATCGCCGCCGCGCGTGGCGCGCTCCACATGGGAGAGGACTTTGAGTCGCCCCGAATGCTGCCGTACGGAGCGAGTGGTGGGTACATGTCCCGGCTCTCGCCCGCATACATCTTGAGCGCCAAGCCGAATTGCTTCAGATTGTTCGCGCAACTGCTCCGCCGCGCCGCCTCCCGCGCTCGTGCAAGCGCCGGAAGCAATATCGCCGCCAGGATGCCGATGATGGCGATAACGACCAATAGTTCGATGAGCGTAAATCCACGTTTCTTCACGATACGGGCCCTCACGGTTCGACTCGCACTAATGATAAAAGCGCGTTAGTATACTCTAAAACACTTGATTCCAAGCTGCGGTTGCCCCAATTCGTAACGGCCCGCAACAGGCGCCGCCTCTCACCCCTACCATCGCTAACATTCGGATGATACGATTCCGCGCCTGTCGCAAGGGGGATTACGGTGGACTATTTAGTCGCGGCGCTACTGGCCGTTATCGAGGGTGTGACCGAGTTTCTACCCGTCAGCAGCACCGGGCACCTCATTATCGCCGATGAGTTCCTCTCGCTCTCCGAGAGCGAATCGTTCAACAACACCTTTATCGTCGTCATCCAACTTCCCGCGATCCTCGCCGTCGTCGCGTACTTCTGGACTAGCCTTTGGCCCTGGGGCGCGGGCCTTGCCGAACGCCGAAAGCGTTTCGGCCTGTGGTCGCGCATCGTCGCCGCCTTCGCGCCCGCGGCAGGGCTTGGGTTTCTGTTCGACGACATCCTCGAACGCTATCTTTTCGCGCCGGTACCCGTCGCCATTGCGTTGTTCGTCGGCGGTCTAGTCATCATCCTGCTCGAACGGCGCGGTCCTCGCCCCAGAATTCACTCGCTCACTGAACTGACCTTTCCCATCGCGATCGGCATCGGCCTGTTCCAGTGCCTCGCGATGTTCCCCGGCGCCTCACGCTCCGCCGCGACGATCATCGGCGCAATGATCCTCGGCCTAACCAGACCCGCCGCCGCCGAGTTCTCGTTCTTTCTCGCCATCCCCACCATGCTCGGCGCGACCTCGCTCAAGATCGCTAAGAACGGTCTCGGCTTCACGAACCACGAATGGGCGCTGATCGCCACCGGCGCCATCGTGAGTTTCGTCGTGGCCTACGCCGTCGTCGCCGCTTTCATGAAATACATCCAGCGCCGCGACTTCGCGATCTTCGGCTACTACCGCATGGCCCTCGCCGTCCTCGTCCTTCTAATTTTCGCCCTCTGACGACTACCTCGCATGTGGGTCAGCCGCCCTCGGCTGATCAGTCGCATGCGGGGCAGTCGCCCTCGGCTGCTGGCGCATGTGGGGCAGTCGCCCTCGGCTGCTGGCGCATGTGGGGCAGCAGCCCTCGGCTGATCAGTCGGCTACTGCGACCGGCGACGGAATGCTAAGAGTAAAGGTGGAGCCCTTCCCGGGGGTACTGTCGACGGTAACTACGCCTCGGTGCAGGGTCATGATGTGTTTGACGATGGCGAGGCCGAGGCCGGTCCCCCCGTGGCGGCGGCTGCGGGCTTTGTCGACGCGGTAGAAGCGCTCGAAAATGCGGCCAAGGTGGCGGGCTTCGATGCCGGGGCCGTTGTCCTGGACGGCGATGCGCATGCCGTAGTCGTCGTCGGCGGCAATAGATACTGGCCGTCCGGCTTCGCTGTATGCAATCGCGTTTTGGATCAAGTTGGTCAGCGCCTGCTGGAGTAAGGGTGGGTTGATGTTCGCGGTGAGATCCCCTTCGCAGGTCCAGGTGACGTCGATTGATTTTTCGCGCGCGGCGGCGTCGCAGCTTTGGACGGCGCCTTCGACAACGGGGCGGATCCGGGCCGGCGCGAGCGCGATTTGACGTTGTTCTTCTCCTGCCTCGAGGCGGGAGAGGGAGAGGAGGTCTTCGATGATGGCTTCGAGATTTCGGCTGTGCTTCTCGATGATTTCGAGGAAGCGTTTGGCTTCTTCGGGTTCGGTGTATGCACCATCGAGGAGGGTTTCGACGTAGCCTCGGATCGCGGTGACGGGGGTGCGGAGTTCGTGGGAGACGTTCGCGACGAAGTCTTGGCGGATGGTTTCGAGGCGGTTGAGGTGGGTTACGTCGCGCATAACGAAGAGGGTGCTGAGGCGCGTGCCGCCGGCGCCGTCCATCGCGGTGCCGTAGACCTGGAGGGTGCGGCGGGGTCCGCCCAAGAGTTCTACTTCGCCCGTGACAGGGCCGTCTTCCTGGACGGTGGCCCGGATGAGGCGTTGGAGGGTGGCGTTGCGGACGACTTCGAGAACATTGCGGCCGTGCGGGTCTTCGGTTTCGAGGCCGAAGAACGCGATGGCGGCCGGGTTCATGCTGATGACCTTGTCAGCGTCGTCGAGCACAAGTACGCCTTCAGTCATGTTCGCGAAAACGGTTTCGAGTTCGTGGATGCGGACTTCTGCTTCGCGCGAGCGGACGTTGATCGCCTGAACCAGGGCGGCGAGGGCCTCGTATAGGTTCGCGTGGGTGTCAGCGCGGGGGGGAGGTTGGAGCGAGATGGAGAATTGGCGCTCGATACGCTCGGCTTCCTCGCGCAGCCAGTGGGCCAGCGCGGCGTTTCGGTCTCGGAAGAACATGGCGTGTTTAGCGGGGCGGATAGCGATTGATTTGGTAAAACACCAATTTCTAAAGAGAATACCGTGGAGGGGGAGCGACGATACAGGTTGACGCACAGATTAGTCAGATCAACACCGCCGCCGGAGCATCTATTCATCGTTCGATTGCGGACCCGTGGAAATCGCAAGGTCGCGGCCTAGTCCGGTCGTGCTCTACGATATACGCCGTTTGACGTAGGAACTAACCTTGGACTCTTCTGTGGACAAACCGCTGACCAGCCGCCGAATCGCCGTGACGCGGGCGCGGCATCAGGCGCGGACGCTTGCGGACCGTATTGAGGCGCTGGGCGGGAGGGTGATCGAGTTTCCGACGGTGGAAATTCGTCCCCTGCCGTTCGACGTGGAAGAACGGCCCACGTTCGATTGGATCGTGTTTACGAGCGCAAACGCGGCGCGAATGTTCGCCGGGGGTTTGCGAAGTCAGGATCGCGCGGTCGAGGAGTTCCGGCGCACAAAGGTGTGCGTCGTGGGGCCGGCGACGGGCATAGCGGCGAGAGCGGAAGGATTTCGGACGGACCTGATGCCCGAGAAATTCATCGCGGAGGGCGTGGCGGAAGCCTTTGGCGCGCATGAGATCCGCGGAAAGCGCTTTCTGTTGCCACGTGCCAATATGGCGCGCGAGTTTCTTCCGCGGGTGTTGAGCAAAATGGGGGCCGATGTCACGGAATTGATCGTATACGCGACGCGATGCTCGAAGGTATCGGATGCGGAGGTCGAGCGGTTCATTGCGGCGGCGCCAGACGCGGTCACGTTCACGAGTTCCTCGACCGCGTCAAACTTTGTTCGCATCCTCGGTCGGCCGCGGATCGAGAAACGGCTGCGGGGCGTGGCGTTCGCGTCGATCGGTCCCGAGACGACGAAGGCCGCCACAGCGGCGGGCATTCGCGTTTCCATCGAGGCGAAACACCACGACGTCGAGGGATTGGTGGAGGCGTTGGCACAATGGGCAGCGGGCCCGCGATGAAAGGCCAGACTTAGGGGCCCGCTTTCGCGCTCTCGGGGCCAAGCACGGCGTACGTGCGGATGGCGGGGTCGATCGCCGTGAGGCGGACCCCCTGCGCGTCGAATTTTTGGCCAGGGACAAGTTCCCAACCGCTGTCGAGTCCGAATGCGTACAACCTGAGTTGGTCCGCTTGGGCGGAATTCACCCTCTCGCGGGGGACCGAGATCGACACGGCGGTGGCGCCCGTCACGACAGCGCCCGCGGTGCGAATTTCAAAACATTGGGTGAACGCGACGAGGCCTTCGGGCGGGATGGCGGGGGGAGAATCGAGCACCATCACTTGCGCGCGAATCGTTTTGTCGGTCGTCACGTGAAACAGGACGCCGGGCACCGGCGGCTGTAGATTGAGACTCTGGCCGATGACCACGCCCGAGGCCAACGCGTAGTCGGGCACGAGGCGGAACGATACGGGATCATTGCGGCGTGGGCCCACAAGCTCCTCGAATGACTTGCCGCTGAAAACGAGCCCGCCTTTCTTCGGTTGCTGACTTTCCGCCGAAGCCACGGCGAAGGGATCGCGATGGGGCGAATCTGTCGCGCTGGTCTTCGGTCCTTCGGAACCGAGAGGGGCCGGCGCATCAGAATCTTTTTGCGGCGTTGAGTCGCTCGGTTCAGTAACGGGAGACTCGGTTTCCGTCTTCGCTTCCGGGGGTTCCGGCAATTTCATGTTAAAATTCCGGCGTACTTCGGAGGAGCGCTCTTCCTCCGAATCAGGTGTCCTTGCGATCACCAGTGGTCTCGGCCGCACCCCCTTATATCCCTCCGGCGCGGGAATTCTTGTCGCGCTGGACGATTGGCCGGCCGAAGCGATCCGATATTGGGCGGGTCCGAACACCGCACACGGTAACGGCCTATCGAGCCGCGCCCACAGCGTGCGCGACGCCACATCGAGTTCCTGTTCCGGCGCCTCGAACCAACCGGTCGCGGAGTCTCGCGCGTAGACGCGTAGCTGCGTCAAGTACGCGGCGGAACAAATCGACTCCGGTATCTGGAATTCGTAGGAAATTTCGGCGGGTAAGCCGGACGGTTCGGCGGTCACGGATGTCAGTTCGGAAAAGCGGGCGATGCCCGGCATTTCGTCATCCGACGTTTCTTCACGCGGCTCGAGTTGCCAGCGCGTGGGCGCGCTGGATCGGGCGTCGATACGCACGAGGCCGTCCTCCGTGGCCAAGGCCGCTCGAATCCCCGTGACGGTTCTGGCGTGACGATGCACGTCGTCCCACTCGAAGTAGGCCGGTTTCATTTGGTAGTTCAGGAACAAATCGAGTTGATCGTCGTAGTGCGGCGACGAAGGATCGCCAGACGCGCCATATGGAACGATGCTCGTTGCGCGGGGATGGTCGCCAAGTTCGACGGCCATCGCGAAGCCGTATCCCTGCTTTACGTTCCAACGGCTATCTTCGAAAT
>CAYXRK010000108.1:0-15761 GCA_964467615.1 uncultured Nitrospirales bacterium
GGTGCACGTGCATCCTCAAAGTCTCTGCGAATCGCCGCATGTGGGCGAGGGCACGCACATCGGCGCTTTTGCACATGTACTTCCGGGTGCACGCATTGGCCAAGATTGCAACATATGCGACGGCGTGTTCATTGAGCACAACGTTGTGATCGGAGATCGCGTAACGGTCAATTGCGGGGTCCAATTGTGGGACGTTACGCATATAGAGGACGACGTATATATTGGCCCGAATGCGACGTTCACGAATGACCGATTTCCGCGCAGCAAAGTCCACGATCAGCCGCTCGGCGATACCCGCATTTCGAAGGGCGCTTCTATCGGCGCGAACAGCACGATCCTCTCCGGCATTTCCATTGGACGCTATGCCGTAGTTGAGGCGAGCAGCCTTGTAACGCGTGACGTGCCTCCGTACGCGATAGTGACCGGCACCCCCGCTCGCATCACGGGTTACGTTGACTCCAGGAGAACTCAGCAGAAGGCGAGCCAAGACGGGGCAGTACGGGTTACCCGCGAGACCCTGACCGCGTTGTCCGTGCGGGGGGTCACGTTGCGCCGGTTCCCGTCGTTCAAGGATCTGCGAGGCCGCCTTTCCGCGGGCAGCTTCGTTGAGGACGTTCCGTTTACGGTCAAGCGCTTTTTCACGGTATATGAAGTGCCGAGCAAATACGTGCGAGGCGAGCACGCCCACAAAACGTGTCATCAGTTTCTGATTTGCGTTCATGGCCAGCTGACGCTCATGGTTGATGATGGGTCAAATCGCGAGGAGATTTTGCTCGACGGCCCGGAGGTTGGCGTGTATATCCCGCCCATGGTTTGGGCGACACAGTACCTCTATTCGGAGAACAGCGTTTTGCTGGTCCTTGCATCTCACGAGTACGATCCCTCGGACTATATCCGCGACTATGACGAATTTCTTCGGCAGATCGAAACGCGAGCCGACTGAAGTGGATCGATTCGCGAAGTGAAGAACCGGTGGTGGGCCACCCATCGGTCCGATGTCGTCTGTCTCGGCGGCTTGGCGTCTGTTGCGTTCGGGTTGGGGACGCTGGTTTTCGCGCTACTCAGCCCGGAACGGATTTGGTTGTATAGCGCCATGTTCGGCCCCGCGGTGATGGTTGCCGCCGGGCATGGGTGGGTTGAGCCAGTCGTTGCACCGGGCAGTGATCTGCAGCGATTCTTGAACCAAGAGACGGACCAGTTCGACGTCAATACTCTTCCGGAGGACCCACCGACGGCGGAGGCGGTGTCGCGGCTTGCCGAGCAGCACAAGTATCTCCTGTCAAGCGTCGCTACGATCTGGCGGACATTCGGGATTTCGTGGACGTCGGTCGCGTTGTTGGCGGGATTGCTCTACGCGCTGAACGCGGTGTTTCAGTATGGCTTGTTCAGATTGATTTCCGGGACCGTTCCGGCCGGGGTAGTGGCGATATTTCTCGTAT
This sequence comes from uncultured Nitrospirales bacterium, assembly GCA_964467615.1. GTDB lineage: Bacteria > Hydrogenedentota > Hydrogenedentia > Hydrogenedentales > CAYXRK01. The sequence goes on from CAYXRK010000108.1 coordinate 1,440, forward strand.
TGTCGCCGGCGCAACTTATCATGCTTTCGGATTTTCGTGACTATTCGAAGGCCCCGTTTATCGTGGGAGGAATTTGGGCGCTCGGGCGTCTAGCACTGGCTGGATCGGGAGCGGCGCGGGGGATAGCGTGGTCCGTGGTGCTCGGCATCGTCACGGGGACGGGGATGGGTTTTCGTCAAGACGTGCTGATATTCGTTCCGTTTTGCGTACTGGTTCTGCCGTTCATTTCGGAAGACACCTTACGAGGAAGGTGGCTTCTGCGGATAGCGCGTCCAGCCGTTTTCTGCGCGGTATTCTTTGCGGCGGCGTACGGGGCGCTCAGCGGATCGCGGGAAGAAGGCACGGGTTTGTTCCACAACGCCACGATGGGCCTCATCAGTCCTTTCGGCGCGACCGCAGGGTTGACGGACGCTTCCTATTCTCACGGATATGTTTATAAGGATGGTTCCACGATGTCGATCATTCGAAACCATGGGTATCGCACAACACTACGTGCTGCACAACGGGACGGACTTGTATTGACGGCCGAGTCGATCGAGGCGATACCCTCGGTTGGGGCGAAGTATGATGACGCGTGCACGTCGTACTATCTCGATTATATGGCCGCGTTTCCGTGGGACTTTTTGATGCGCTGGTACGGGGCGACAATCAGAGTCCTCGACTTCGTGCCGCTATCGCCGCATTGGTCGGACGGGGTACTTACGCTGGATCGCCTGGATATCGAGGCGCGATGGATGGAAATCCGGTGGGACGCATTGGGACCTCTATACGGTACGGGGAAGTATTTGTTCGTCGCGGCGGTCCTGCTTGCGGGAGGAGTTCGGATCCGCTACGGGCTGATGCTGGCGCTCTTCGTCCTTTATTTTGCGGGGACCACAAGTCTTCAGTTCGATACGCGCCACTATTTCCATCTCGAATTTGTCTATTGGTGGATGATGTTGTTTGTGGCGCGAATGCTGTGGATCGCGGTGTCGCGACTATCCAAGCGCACGGCGGAGTCGGTCGTCGACGCGAAGGGCGTTGCGGGCTACGTGAGGCGGGCCGTGACGACCGCCGCGATTTTGGCGGCGGCGATTGGCTTGCCGCTCTCCGCGGCGTGGGGGGTCCAAAGCCGCAACGTGGACACGCTTTCGCGGCAGTGGCACGACGCGGCGTTGGAGAAACTCACCGTGACTCCGGAGCCGGAACGGTACGGTAAAGTCCTCATCCCCGGCTCGCAACTGCTGGATGTGTCTCGCGCGAACGAGGCGGAAAAGTCGTGGGCGGACCATGCTGAATACATCGTTCTAGAATTTGAAGGCAGCGGCGAAGTGATCCCCATTGACGTTGAGTATTCGCCGGCATCCTCGCATTCCGACTATAGCCATCATTTTAACATCCGGCTTCCGGACACGAGCGAGAAAAAGCGATTGAGACTTTTCTTGCCAATGTATTTCAGCGGCGCTCTCTCACCGGAGGACCTCGCGGCATGGTTCAAGGGCATCTCGTTTCCGGAATGGTATTTGCCGAATTTGGTGAACGTTGCGCGAGTGGTGGACGTTACCCCGTTTCCGTTCCTGTTTTATGCAGCAGTGCCGGAGGACCTGAAGGACTTTCGGCGAGGCTTGAAGATCAAGGGCGAAAATGAGCCGTACTACGTAAGGGAACGCCGAGCGGATCGAGATAATTTGCTTGCGAATGGGGGACTCGAACGTTGGAACATGGAAGGCCCGGCGCCCGTGCTCGAAGATTTCGACTTACCCAGCGATTCGATTATTGAGCCTGAGACGGTTAGGCGCTTTGAGGGGCGGTATGCCGCGCGGCAGGTATGGGCGGAGAGCGACGCGGGGAATTCCATGCTCGAGCAATTTCATATCGAGGTGCGCAATCGACGACCCAACGCGAGCTATGAACTGTTTCTGCGGGCGTGTAACTTTGGAGACGCGGACATCAATGTTCACGCCGTTGAGTTGATGGCCGATCCGAACGGCCCGACGGTGCAGCGCGATGTCGGCATTTTTCTCTTTCGCGTTCCGCCGACTCGGTCTTTCTCCGACATGCACAATTCGGTCCGTACCGGCCCTGGTGAGTCATGGACTTTGATATTCAGTATCTATCACGGTGAAGCAAGCGGTGCGACGGCGGTGTGGGACGATTTCAGGCTCGTGGAACACGAAGAGCCGACTTTGTAAAAGTAACTGCGGCAGCGATGAGAACGAGTCTGTACTACGGACTGTTCATACTTGGGGGTCTCGAAGCCCGACGGGGTCCTACGCGCCGTGGGAATCGAAAGGAGTGCGAATGAGCGGGTTGATGGCTAGATTGGACGCGAAGGCGGCGGAACTGATCGCGTGCTCGGCGCTCGTTGTGGCGCTTCTGTGCGTCGTGTTCTATGACGTGTTCGACCTTCCGTCACTGCGTTTTTTTGGACATCTCGACAGTTGGCGTTCGACCGGGCCACAGTTGTTCCTATTGGATTACCATCTGCAAAAGGACAACGCTGTCCCGTTGTGGAATTTCCTCACGCTCTGCGGTGAGCCATTCCTGCCGAGCTTGACGGGCCTCCCGCTGTATCCGCCCAATCTCGTGCGAAGCATCTTGACGGCCAACCCGACACCGTTCAAGACCCAACTCAGTTTCGCACTCTTGGTCGCGCTGCACTTCGTTATTGGGGGCGCGGGAATCTATAGCCTGGCGCGGGCGCGAGGTGGATCGCGCGCGGCAGGAATCGTAGCGATGTTGGTTTTTCTGTTCAACGTGGACTACATATCGCGTTCGAGTCAGCATTTCGTCCACACTCTATCGATCGTGTGGCTGCCGTGGGTCATACTCGCATTGGGCACGGCGATGGAGTCTCGGACCGCAAAGGGCAAGGTCTTCTATTCGCTCTGGGCGGCTGTCGGGCTCGGGCTTATAGTGCTGGCAGGCAGCGGCAACGAGTTCACGCTATACATGGGCGTTTGTGTCGCGGCGTTCGTCGGACTCTGGCACCTGGTCCGGGTGGATCAAATTGGCGGACTGGGTCGTGCGTATTTTCGTACGCTGGGTTCCAACATGGCGGTGGCCGGCGTCGCGGCGCTCGTTGCGGTGGCAATAGGCTTTGTCTACGTTCTAGTGCCGCTTGAACTGAAGCCGTATACCACTCGAGTCGTATTGGGAGATGTGTTTGAATCCGCGCCCGAGACGAACCGTTCACTGGAGGCTTTGATCCGCACCTACGCGGCGTGGCCGGGGCCCAAGGCGATCGGGGCGATTCATGGGGCGGGCACGTGCGCGTTTTTTCTGGCGTTGTGGTCGGCTTTCTCCCGTAGGCGGCGGGACGTGTTTCTTTTCGGCTTGCTGTTTTATGTAGTGCTGGATACCGCCATCGGGCCACCGATGCCGGTCGCGGCGATCGTGGGACAACTGAGTCCTTACCCTCTCGGGCTGACGGAACGAGCTGGACTCGTCGCGCTATTGCCGATGGCCGTTCTTGCCGGTTTAGGTTTTGACGCGCTCTTCGAACGCGATCCGGTCTGGGGCAGGACCCGAGTCGCGCGGATTGCCGGGGCGCTATTGATAGGCGGCGGCGCGCTTTGGCTGTTGCGCGATGCCATGGCGGAAACGCGGTACTTCAGCTTTTCACGCGCCGTTGCGGTGGGCCCGATATTGTTCGTGGCCATCGCGGTGGTCGGGCAAGTATTGCGAATGCCGATGGCATTGCGCAGTCTCGGTGTGGTGTTCATGGCGATGGAAATCCTTACGTGGTCGTATTTTTACAATGACTGGCGATTTGGTATGGAGTTGATACCCGAGAAAATCGCAGATCTTCGCGATGAAGGATCGTTCCCGACGACAAACAGCCGCGGCGTTGATGACCAACCCAACCGAAACCAGTTTTTCTTGCGCCCGATAAATAACGGCTACGATCCCGCGTGCTTGTACGAGACCTATCGCGTGTTGGCGGCGGAAGGCTGGGAAGATGAGTATCATCGGGTCATCTTCAAAGAGGGCCCGATGACGAACCTACGTGCTTCCATGCTGTTGAAGCGGTTTGCGTGGTTGGCCAAGCAGTACGTGGAGGGACCGTTGCCGGAACGCAACGTGCCATTCCCCACGGCCAGCACCGTGTTCTTGCAGGGAGTCGAAGGCGCGATCGGCATTCCTCGCATCGAGGCGAGCGCAGTGCCTAAGACCAGCATCTCACCTGAGGCCGCGCGCGAATCGCGGATCGAGGGGTCGGACGTGATCTGCAAATCGATGAAGGGCTCGGCCGGGAGCGACCCGAAGAACCCCACCATGTACTATCGGTTTCCGCGGTTGGCGAAGCCCGACAAGCACACTGCGCTGATGATGCGGCTCAAAAGTTCGGGGCCCGTGGAATGCTTAATGTCGATCGAAAATCCGACCGTGCCCGAAAACCGCGAGTACTCCTATCTCAAATACGTGAATGTGACCGGGGTGCCGGAAGGTGATTTGTTCGAAGTGCCGCTGCCCGATTACAAACAATTCGTTATTGGGATGAGCGCGATACCGCAGAAGGGCGTAGCGCCGGATATTGAATTTTTGGACCTGTATTTCCTGGTGGACGAGAGCGACGAGGACTACCTGATACAGAGTATCGAATTCACCGGCAGGTCGTGTTCCATGAAAATCGGTGAGTTGCCGGGGCCGCGCGTTTTGACGTTTCTGGACTCCTATTTTCCGGGATGGATTGCGTTCGTCGACGGACAGAGGGTACCAATCTACAAGGCGGACGACGCGTTTAAGGCCGTGGCGCTGGACAAGGGAAGTCACGAAGTGAAATTTGTCTTTACGAGTCGAACCTATACGATTGGATTGGTGGGGTCACTGATAGGTGTGCTTGGCGCCGCTGCGGGTTTGATAGTGTGTTGGCCTCGCTCGCGCGACTTGGCCACTCAACAAGATAGTGGCGCCAGCATTGGAACTGGCCTTTGAGGGCCGGCACGCGGCGCGCGCCGTCGTGCGTAGTCAGTAGGAGTGAGCGACGACGAGGAAGGAAGTGCCGAAGGGGAGGCGCCGGCGGCGGCCAAGGAGTCGTTTTTCCTGCCTCAGAATTTGGTAGAGAACGGTGTTGATCACTGGCCGGACGCGCAGGTCTGCGTTGTAGAGTTCTTTGACGCGTTCAGGGGCGGGGCGTTCTCCGGCGCGGCGGGCATTGAGCAGCCGGCCAATGGACATCAGCGGGAGCAGGCAGGCCATGAAAGGCGTGAGGTATTCGACTTGGAGACCGGCGCGCGTGATGGTTTCGGAGAGGCCGCTTGCGGTGTAGCGCCGTACGTGGTGGGCTAGTTCGTCGGCGTAACTCCAGAGTGCGGGGTGGGCCGGGACGGTAAGGACCAGCCTGCCGCCAGGCCGGAGCATTTTTGCGAGGTCAACGAGGACATCGACATCCTCTTCAATATGTTCGAGCACGTCGAACAGGCAGACGAGGTCGAAGTCGCGGCGAAAGGGCGGGCGATGCAAGTCGGCCTGGAGCAGCGGGGCGGGTGAACGGCGGCGGGCCGTCGTGAAGCCTTCCGAAAACAAGTCCATGCCGAAGAAGCGGCCACGCGGCAGCTTGGCGAGATCACGCAGCACGTTTCCCGAACCACAGCCGACTTCGAGTACGTCCGGCGCGTTCGGGTAGGTAGAAATCAGCGAGGCCATCAGTGACGCGATGATTTCGCCTCGAGCGCGAAACCAGAAGTGACGTTCCTCAGCGTCGTGAATCCATGCGAAATGGGACGGATCGTACTCGGCCCGAGGTTCAACAGAGGCGCTCAACGATCAATCCGTTCTTGGCTCTGGGTGAATCAATTTGATTGGCGACTGCCAATATATCACCATCATAATTGCTATGGGAAAATCAGGACACTCCCAACGCGAGGCACACATGATTTCGCTCTCCGACGTCGACATGGAACGATGGGGCGCGAATACCGCTCGATCCAATACTTCTTTCCCGGACGATTTGTCTGAGGCGATGGACTGTCCGATCTACGGCGCGAGTTGCTAGCGTTTACGAAATACAAACAGCTTCTGGGTCCCATAGTCGCCCACTGCGGGAAGCAAGGAAAAAAAGCGGTTCCATTCCATGTGAGGCGACGCAACGTCGACGCCGAGCGCGAGCGCCTTGTCGACTAACGGCTTGAAGACCCGTGTACCGACGAAGTACGTGCTTGCAAAGTTCACAATGTCAACCAGTTCGGCGACGGGTTTCAATTCCTTGACGACTTGCTCTTCGTCGAGGTACTGGTTAAACGAAGGCATCGCAATTTCTTGGAGGCCCCACTCTTTGCGAAAACGGTTCATACTTTGCCAACCTTGTAGAGTGGCTTCCGATAGCAAAAGCTCGCCGCCTGGCTTGAGCACGCGAATACAATGCGCGAGGCTGCCGGCTTGATGCCGCCAATCTCGCAAGTTAATGATCACCCGCACTACGACGACTTTGTCGTAGGTGCTGTCGGGTTCCGCCAATTCGAGAACATTTCCCACGTCAAATTCTACGGAACTGGGAAGCTTTGAGGTGAACGCTGATAGGTTGCGGCGCGCGTGCGTGATCATCTCGGGAATGTAGTCGACGCCCTTGATTCGAAGGCGGCGTTGCGAGGCAAGTTGTATGGTCGTATAGCCATTCGCGCACCCAACGTCGAGCACGTGATCGCCGTCGCATAGCCGCTGGATGAGTTGCTTGATTTCCAGCCCGATGACGGGCGTGTCTGACCACGAGGCATCCGGCGAGTCGCCGTGCTTTTCGGCTTGTTCAGTCCAAAATTGCCGAATCTGGGCGAGATCGAGTTTATCGCTCATTGCGTCGAAGAATCCTCCTCATTGGATGCGGCTACGTCGCCGGGCGCGGGCCGGACGGTGTAGGTGGGTCTTTCCATCAGTCGGAAATGCATTCTTGCGATGTACTCGCCGATGACTCCTAGCGAAAAAAGCTGAACGCCGGAGAAAATGGCAATGGTTGATGCGAGGAAGGCGAAGCCGGGCACGACGCGTCCGTAGACCAGAAATCGCGCCACGGTAAAAACCAGTATTCCGATCCCGAACAAGGTAAACACGAATCCTACGAGGCTCGCGAATTGGAGCGGAACGGTGCTGTACCCAGTAACCATGTTCAACGCGTGCGTGAGAAGTTTTCGAAACGTGTAGCTGGACGCTCCGATCGTCCGCGCATCGTGTTGGACGGGGACGGCGGCGAACCGAGTGGTGCCCCACGTCAGCAGCACGTCGATGGAGACGTACGAGCCCGTGTAGTTGCGGAACGCTTCGCGAAGGTCGGTCCGGAATATTCGGAACGCGCTCACGCTGCGAGCGACGTTCACACCCATACTCGCCTGGAGCGCGAGCTTCGTAACTCTGGACGCGAGGTCGCGCCATAGTCCGTGTTGCTCCGTCTGGGGCGTGCCATAGACGACATCAAACCCTTCGGATAGTTTTGCCAAGAGTTTGGGAATCTCTTCAGGCGGGTGCTGAAGGTCGTCGTCTAACGTCGCGATGAGGGGGAAAGAGGCCGCGCGAACACCGCAGAGCAGCGCGTTGTGTTGACCATAGTTACGCAGGAGATCGATACCGCGAATCCAAGGATGCTCGGCGGCGAGTTCACTTACGACGGCCCAACTGTTGTCGGGGCTGCCGTCGTTGACGAGGATCAGTTCGTATTCCTCAGCGATCTCGTCGAGGACAGGCTTTAGGCGCGCGACGAGCGGGCGGAGCGAGTCCTGGCTCCTGTATACGGGAATGATGACACTCAAGCGCATCGGGGCCGGAATCCTTGGAAAGCGCATGACGGTACCGCGCGTGTGCCGTGTCGTTCAAGCCCAATCAGGAACGAACGCATCAGCGTTGAGCAATTTCGATGCGTGCTGGTAGACTTCGGGCATGAGCGTGAATTTTGGAATTTTCCCGTGGAACCACTGTCCGGTTTGCGGTAAGAAGACGATTCAGGCAGATGACGGCCAGAGCACTCGGCCGCATTGTCCCGATTGCCGGCGGTTCTACTATTCGAATCCGACACCGGCGGCGTGTTGTTTTCTGACGAACGAGGCCGGCGAGTTGTTACTGGTGCAGCGGTCGGTAGAGCCGCGGCGCGGCATGTGGACGTTGCCGGGGGGGTTTGTAGAACTTGGCGAGACTACCGATCAGGCGGCGATTCGTGAATTGAATGAGGAAACCGGGCTGGTCGGATCGAACCCGAAGCTGTTCGCGGCGAGCACGCGGCCGAGCAAAATGACGGGCGGGATTGTCGTGCTGGCGTATTCGGTGACGGAGTGGGAGGGGGAGATGATTGCGGCGACGGACGCTATGGCCTTGGGTTTTTTCGCGCGCGATGCGCGTCCGCCGATAGCGTTCGAGGTGCATATCGATCTGATTGGGCGTTACGATGCGATGCGCGACGCGGGGCAACTGTAAAGGGCCTCCGCTCTGGCCTAACTGTTGACGGCTTGCGGCGACTCTGCGCGGTTTTCGCATTTCGGCTTGCGAAGAGACGGTTATTCAGGCATACTCGTAGGGCATCGATCCGCGAGAGGGAGGAGCAAGGATGCGCCTCGAGACGAGCCGCTTTGGGCCGCTCGAAATTGATGACTCGACGGTCATCACGTTCACTCATCCGATTATCGGCTTTCGGGAATTCCGCCGATTCGTGTTGCTCCCGGGGCCGAACGGCGCGGCCATACGCTGGCTGCAATCCTGCGACGACGCGACGCTTGCGTTCATCTTGATGGATCCGCGAGACGTTATAGACAGTTACTCCGTAAAACTTTCCGATCATGAACTTTCCGAATTGGCGGTATCGGATCTGTCGAAGCTCGACGTGTACACGCTCGTGGTCGTACCGCAGGACAAGACCCAAGTGCGCACGAACCTGAAGGCGCCGATCGTCATCAATCCTAAGCAGCGCCTCGCAAAGCAGACGATTATGGACAGAGCGGACTATCCGGTGCAGTTTTACTTGACCCAGGCGGGGGGCGGGGCCGCACCCGAGGAGGCGACGAATGCTCGTTCTCACGCGTAAGGAAGATCAGAGCATCATGATCGGGGACGAGATCGAGGTGAAGCTCCTCGACATCAAGGAGAACCAGGTCAAATTGGGCATCATCGCGCCGAGGGAGATTGCGGTGCATCGGCGGGAGGTCTATCTGGCGATTCAGGAAGAGAACACGCGCGCGGGGGCGGGCGCTACGCTCGAAGACGTAGCGCAGTTGATTTCTCGATAACAGCAGGCCATGGAAATTATCATTGATGGACAACCGGGATTCTTGCCGACGACGCAGCCGGTTTCGTTGTCGAGCGTGTTGTCGGACATCAGCGATCACCTCGAAGCGCAGCGCCGGGGGATGTTGGGGATCGTGGTGGACGGCGCTTCGATCGCAGCGGACGATTTGGAGGGCGCTTTGGCGGGAAGGTCCATCGAGTCGGTACTGTCGGTTGAGGTCCGTTCGGAGGCGCTCGCGGAGTTGGCGGCGGCGCGTATGCAGGCGGTGAAGGACGTGTTGCCGGAACTCGAGAATGCGTGCCGTCAGTTGGCGGAAGTGTTCTCGAGCGGCGCTGAGGACGAAGCTTACGGCCAGTTCGACGAATTGGCCGGTGCGTGGGTGGCGTTGAAGGAGCAACAGCGGCAGATTGCGCGCGCGTTGGGCGCGAATCTGGATGAGATCGTCGAGAACGATGATGTATTGCGCGCCCATCATGAGAAACTTTCCCGCTTTCTGACCGAGGCGGGGCAAGCGATAACGTCGCGCGACCAAGTGCTCATGGCGGATCTGCTCGAATACGAATTCGCGCCGCTTGCCGAGCGCGAGCGGACCGTGCTCGAGACGTTGGATTTGCTCCTCAAGGAACGGTCAGCGGGCGCATGAGCGGGCCGCGCGTCCTCACGTTTAATTTCCACGAGCCGTATCTCTGCCTCATGGCGAAGATGGGTTTGCCGTTGTTCGTCGGCTCGTATGACGCTCCACCGCTTGCGCGGGCATGGCAGACGAAGTTTCGCCCCGTACCTCCCAATGTCACGATATTGCCAGAGCGACAATGGCGCGACGAATTGCAGCACGGCGAGTTTCAGGTGGTCATCGCGCAAAATGAAATGAACGCGGCGGACGTGTTCGATGGGCCGTGCGCGAAGATCGTCGTGTGCCACAACCGGCGGAACTTTCTCGAGTTGGCGATGACGCCGGAAAATCGCGCGGCGTATGGGGCGTTGCTCGATCGGCTTCGTGAAGCGTTTACGTTTGTGTTTATTTCGGATTCGAAGCGAAAGAGTTATGGGTTCGACGGCGAGGTGATTCTGCCTGGAATCGACGTGGACGAGTATGGGGGTTATCGAGGAGACGTTTCGGCGGCCCTGATCGTTGGGAACGCGATGCGCGCGCGGAATGCCATGTTCGATGTGGATTTACAGGATCGCGTCCGCGCGGGACTTCCGAGCCGGGTCGCCGGGGAAGACCCGCAACGATCGAACGCAACGCCGACGCGGGATTTCGCCGATCTGTTGGAGTTGTATCGCTCGCATCGATGTCTGTTGCATGTGACGCGCGAGGAATTCGAGGACGGGTACAACCTTGCACTGCTCGAGGCGATGGCGACGGGGATACCGATCGTTTCGCTCGCGAATCGTACCTCGCCGCTGACGGATGGCGAGGATGGTTTTGTATCGGGGCAAGAAAACGTGCTTCGCGAAAGAGTGAAGCTCCTGATTGACGACCCAGGGCTCGCGGTGAAAATGGGTCAACGCGCGCGGGAGACCGTGAGGGAGAAATTTCCGATTGACCGCTTCACTGCGAGGTGGAAGCAGGTGATTCAGCGTGCGGCGGATGAGACGACGCGCTTTGCGTCAGGCCAAGCGCGGGCAGCGAAACAACTGAACGTTCTGCTTGAATACACGGCGGGGCCGTTCACGACGGGGCGATACTTTGAGCGGGCGCTACGCGAATCGTGCAACGTTGTGACGATGGGGCCGCGGTGTCCCGAGGCGATGCTGCGCCAGTGGGGCTTTGAGGGCCCGATTCCCGAGTACGGCGAGCAGGACGTTCCCATCGACGCTCCAATGCCGTATGCCGACGCGATACGGCGCGTGCCAAGTGGATTTCGTCCCGATCTGTTCGTCTACGTTGATTCAGGCAGGCCGTCGCTCGCGCCGGGATTGGAGCAGTTGGCGTGTCCAAAGATTTGCTATCTCATCGACACGCATATTGACGCGCGATCGCGGATCGAGATCGCGAGGGCGTTCGACGGAGTGTTTATCGCGCAGAAGGGGCAGTTGGAGTTGTTCCGACGGGCGGGGATTCGGCACGTGGCGTGGCTGCCGCTGGCGTGCGCGCCGGAGTTGTACGACGGGACCCCGCGGGCGCGGGATTTGGACGTCGCGTATGTCGGCAGCCTGAACGACGCGGACGGGCGGCGCAAACGTCTGCTCGACAGCGTGCGCGAACGTTTCCCTAATTCGTTCATTGGTAAAGCCTGGCCGCGTGAAATGGCGGAAATCTACTCGCGGGCGAAGATCGTCGTGAACGCGGCGGTGAACCGGGACGTTAACATGCGCGTGTTTGAGGCGATGGCCGGCGGTGCGCTGTTGATTACAGACGAGGCCGACGGGCTCGAGGATATGTTCCAAGACGGCGAACACCTTGTCGTGTATCGCCGCGACGAGGATGTGCTTGGCCTTGTTCAGCATTATTTGGCGTCGAACGCGGAGCGCGAGCGGATCGCAGCCGCTGGTCGCGATCTCGTACTCCGCAAGCACACCTATGCTCGCCGCACGGCGACGATGCTTCGCACCCTTGAATCGGGCGCAAACAACGCGAAACTCGAAGCGGGCGGCTACTACGCGTCGTCCAGACCTGAACTGGTCCCTCATGTGCCAATCACTGCGCAGCGAATTCTCGACGTCGGTTGCGGGGCGGGCGCGTTCGGGAAAGCATTGAAAGACCGAGGCGCGCGCGAGGTCGTTGGGATCGAGGTGGTGCCAGACGCATACGAGCGCGCGCGGCTGGTATTGGACGACGCTATTTGCGCGAGCATCGAAAACATCGAGTTGCCGTTCTCGGACGCGTACTTCGATTGCGTAGTCTGCGGCGACGTGCTCGAGCATTTGGTCGATCCTGTGGTGGCGCTTCGGAAGCTGACGCGGGTACTGCGGCCGGACGGTGTGATCGTAATCAGCATTCCGAATGTGCGGTTTTATCAAGTGGTGAATATGCTGGCGGAAGGACGTTGGCAGTACGCCGATTCGGGCATTATGGACCGCACGCATTTGCGCTTCTTTACGAAGACGGAGTTGTTGGAGCTCGTATCGAACGCGGGGTTGGAATTGAAGGGCATCGGACCGCTATCGATGGCCCCGGAACATTTTCTGGCGCCGCCGGTAAATGGCGACCTTACGATCGGGCGGATGACGCTGCACGGCGTGACGCCGCAGGAGTATGAGGAATTTCGCGTGTTTCAGTATGTGATCATTGCGTCGCCGCGGGTAAAGACGCGGATCGATCAGGACACAGTCGGAGATGTACTTGCCGAGGCGGATCGTGCGAGGGAGGAAGGCCGGTACGGAGAAGCGTTCGACGGGTACATGGCGGCGGTGGACAACGAATTCGACAATGCGGCGGCGCTCTCCGGGGCGGCAACTATCGCCACAACCCCGGATCAATTGAACAGGCTTGAGCCTGAACTGCGCCGGTTTGTCGAGTTTTTCCCCGCGAATGCCGATATGTCGATTACGCATGCGCGCGTGTTGTTGGCGCTGGGCCGAAAGGATTTGGCCATCGCACGGATTGAGGAAACGTTGGGACTATTTCCAGATCACGTAGAGGGCCGCGCGCTGTTGGAGTCGGCCATTTCCGCGTGACGACGAAGGCGTGGGGCAGGCAGCCGAGGGCGGCTGCCCCACATGCGCTGAGTCGAGGTCTGAATTCTTGAGGTAACAATCATGAAGCCGGCATCCGAATGGGTCGACAATCTTCGCAACGTCTCGCTGGACGGTTATGAACTAGCGGCTGCGGGCGACGGCGCGAAGACGTTGCGGGTGGAGGGGCGCTACGTTCATAGCCGCTATCAACCTTTGGCCGAGGCGCGGAAGCTTATCGAGAGCGCGGGACTTAGTCCCGAGCGGCCGGTGCTGGTCGTCGGGTTGGGCTTGGGCTATCACGCCGCCGAGTTAATCGAGCGTGGGTTCAAGGTGATCGTCGCCGAGCCGGATGCGGCCGTCGCACGGCTTGCACTCGAAGGTCCCATGAAGGGACGGAAATTTCCGCTGTACGTGGGCGATGCGGCCGGACTTGAATCCGATCCGGAATTTTTAGAGTTTGCGAAGCGCCGTGCGCAGCCGTTTCTTTTTCAGGCCGCGTTGCGCGGGCACGAGGCGTGGGCCGAGAAGGTCGTTTCATCGTTCGCCGCCGCGGCGATGAAGGCGACGCCGTTGCGGATTGCCGTGGTTGGGCCGGTGTACGGCGGCTCGCTGCCGATCTCGCGGTACATCGAACGAGCGTTCAACCGGCTGGGCCACAAGACCGAGTACATCGACAACAGCATGGCGTGGCCGATTTATCGTTCGATACGCGATGGTTTCACGATTCGTGCGACGGGCGAGTCTATGTCGAATATGTGTACGGGTTTTCTCAACGAGTGGACCTATGCGCGTGTGCTCGAGGCGGAGCCGAATGTGTGCGTCGTGCTTGCGCAGGCGCCGGTCGCGACGGATTTCGCGGACCGGCTGAACCGCGAGGGCATCGTGTCGGCGTATTGGTTCGTCGAGAACTGGCGGCACATGCAGTATTGGAGCGCGATCGCGCCGCGCTACGATTGTTTCTTCCACATTCAGCCCGGGGAATTCGAAGACCGCCTTCGCGAGATCGGTTGCCCGAGTTGCGAATATGTTCCGACGGCGGCGGATCCGGAAGTACATCGGCGCGTCGAACTGGCCGAAGACGAACGCGCGAAATACGAATGCGACGTCTCGTTCGCCGGGGCCGGATACCGGAACCGGCAGCGGGTCTTGTCGGGACTGACGGACTTCGACATGAAGATTTGGGGCGTCGAGTGGCGGGCGCCAGCGTTGTGGCCGCATTTGCAAAACGGAGGCAAAGAATTTACTTCGGAAGACTTCACCAAGATCGTGGCCGGCTCGAAGGTGAACATCAATTTGCACTCGAGCACTTCGCATGACGGCGTCGACCTCGGCTGCGATGCGGTCAACCCGCGCGTGTTCGAGATTCCGGCGTGCGGCGGGTTTCAAGTTTGCGATCCGTGCAAGGGGATAGAGACCTTTTTCGATCCCGGGACGGAGTTGCCGCTCTACACGAGCCCTGCCGAGTTGCGCGATCTCCTGCGGTACTACCTTGAGCGGTCGGAAGAGCGGCGCGAAAT
>CAYXRK010000109.1:0-15752 GCA_964467615.1 uncultured Nitrospirales bacterium
GCCGCCGAACGCATCCGTGTGCAGGGGGCGTATGCGTGTGCGCGCAACGATACGTTCCACATCCTCTTGGGAATCGACGGCGACGTGCGCATCGTCGCGGACGGTGACGAGGCGACGCTTCGGCGGGCGCAAGCGGTCCTTATTCCGGGGCGGATCCGGGATTGGCGAGCCGAAGGCGACGGCGAGTTCCTTTGCTATTACGTCCCCGAACTAGCGCGAGATGTCGTCGCGCCTCTTCGGAATGCGGGCCACCGCGCGGAAGCGATCGTGCACCTTGGGGGCGATCCATCCGCGAGCGATCTGGCGAGCGCGATTTAGTCCTTGCTGACGCGCGGATCGAGTGCGTCACGCAGGCCGTCGCCTAGGAAGTTCAGCGAGAAGAGCGTTAGACTTAGCGCGAGCGACGGGAAAATCAGCAGCCACGGAAACTCTTCCATTTGTTCCGCGCCGTCACGGATCATCGAACCCCAGGAACTCATCGGGGCTTGCACGCCGAGGCCGAGGAAACTCAAGAACGCCTCGAGCAGCATGATGTTCGGGATCGTGAGCGTGGTGTAGACGATGATGGGCCCGAGTGCGTTTGGGATGACATGCCGAAAAAGTATTTGCCGCGTTCGCAGGCCCATGGCGATGGTCGCTTCGATGTATTCCTTCTTGCGGATGGACAGCACTTGCCCGCGGACTATGCGGGCCATCGTTAGCCACTCGACCGCGCCGATCGCGAGGAATAGCAGGATGAGACTGCGGCCGAAAAAGACCATCAGAATGATGACGAAGATCGTGAACGGCAACGCGTAGAGGATATCGACGGCGCGCATCATCACGTTGTCCGTACGCCCGCCGAGGTATCCCGCGGTCGCGCCGTAGACGACGCCGACGAGAAGCGACACGGCGGTCGCCGCGAAGCCGACCATGAGCGAGATGCGGCCGCCGTAAAGGGTGCGCGTGAGCACGTCGCGGCCCAGATAGTCCGTGCCAAACCAATGCGCACCGTCGGGCGAGGCCGCGCCAAGATCAAGATCCTGGTCCTCGTAGCCGTGGGGAGAGAACCAGGGCCCGGCGAGGCAGACGAACGCGGTACAAACGATAAAGATCGCGCCGAACCACGCCATTCGATTTCGGCGCAGCCTTCGGAGCGCGTCCTCCCAAAGCGACGTGCCGCGTTCGGCGTCTGCGAGGTCGACGTGGGCGATCGCGGCGTCAGGCATGACGCAGCCTCGGATCGAGCCAAGTGTGAAGGAGGTCGACGACCATGTTGAAGACGATGATCAGCGTTGCGTAGAACAACACCGTGCCGATGATCATGGTGTAATCGCGGTTGAACGCGGACTCGACGAATTGGCGGCCCAGCCCCGGGATTTGGAAGATCGTCTCGACGACGAACGAACCGCTGAGCAGGCCCGCGGCGGCGGGCCCGAGGAACGACACGACCGGCGCGATACCGCCGCGCAACGCGTGACGCAGCACGACGCGCGTTTCGGAGAGCCCTTTCGCGCGGGCGGTGCGGATGAAGTCGTTCGCCAGAATTTCGAGCATGCCGCCGCGCGCGAGGCGTGCCACGTATGCGGCGTACATTGCGGCGAGCGTGACCGACGGGAGGATCTTCTGCGTGTTGAACAGCGTGTCGAGATGCAACTCGACCTTCGCCGAACCCGACACGAAGTACACCTCGAACAATGGACTCCACCCCGATACCGGCACCCAATGCAAGCGCAATCCAAAGAACAACACCAAGAGCGGGCCAAGGACGAACGTCGGCACGCAAATGCCGGCCATCGCCAGCGACATCGGCACGTAGTCCGTGAGCGTATTCGGCCTGAGTGCGGCGATGATGCCGAGGGTCAGTCCTGCCGCGAGCGCGATGCAGAGCGCGTAGAAGCCCAACTCAAGCGACACGGGAAAACTGGTGCCGATCATTTCGTTCACCGAATACGAAGAGTTCTTGAACGATGGGCCGAGGTCGCCGCGCACGAGATCCGCCAAGTAGCCGGCGTACTGGCTCACGAGCGGGCCGTCGAGGTTGTAGTACGCCTCGATGCGCTTCTTGATTTCCTCCGGCACAGCCTTCTCCCGGTCGAACGGCCCGCCGGGCGCAAGCCGAATCAGGAAAAACGTCAGCGTGACAATGACGAAGAGAACAGGGACGGCCTCAAGAAGCCGCCGAATGACAACGCGAATCATGGTGTCCGATCAGAACGTTCGATCAATGCGCGCGGGATTATGAAAGAAACCGCGGAGAAAACCAATGCAGAATCGGATCGCCGCTCACTCCTCGAACGCCAAATAGTGCGCCAATACGGATTCGGCGAGGCCGTGGAGGTTGTAGCCGCCTTCGAGGAGGGAGGCGGACTTTCCGCCGGCGAGGTGTTTGAACATGTGGGTCATTTCGGCGAAGTGTTCGGCTTCGAGATTTTGATCGCCGAGGGGATCGAGGCGGTGGGCGTCGAAGCCGGCGGAAATGAGTAGGAAATCCGGCGCGAAGCGTTCGAGTTCCGGCAGCGCCTTTTCCTTGAGCGCGTCCATCCATTCCGTGGCGGGTGCGCCGGGCGGGATGGGTAGGTTGAGATTCGTGTTGTTCGCGCCGCGTTCGTCGGCGCGCCCGGTGCCGGGATAGTGCGGGTATTGGTGGATGCTGACGTAGTAGACGCTGGGGTCGTCGTAGAAGGCGGCTTGGGTGCCGTTGCCGTGGTGGACGTCCCAGTCGAGAATTGCCACGCGATCGAGGCCGCGTACATGCCGAAGCCATTGCGCGGCGACGGCGACGTTGTTGAAGAGGCAGAAACCCATCGCGCGGTCGCGCTCGGCGTGATGCCCCGGCGGTCGCATGACGCTGAAGACGTGTTTGTGTTCGCCGTCGAGCACGAGGCGGCAGGCTTCGATCGCGCCGCCCGCCGCGAGCAATGCGGCGTCCCATGAGGCGGCGGACATCGGCGTGTCGACATCGCCGTAACGCGCGCCGCCTTCGCAGTCGGCGCGCACGGCGTCGATGTGCGCGCGCGAGTGGACGCGCAGTAGATCGTCGTCGGTGGCCTTCAGGGGTTTGACGCGAGGCGGATTCAGCCCGGCCTGTTTGAACGCTTGCTCGATCGCGCGCAAGCGGGCCGGCCGCTCCGGGTGCGTTGGGCCGGTGTCGTGCGCGAGGCATTCCTCGGCGAAGATGAGGGCGGTACTGGCCATGGCGCGGTCATGATACAGGAGGTTGGACGCGTTCGAGCGGCAGTTCCGGGCTAGAAAGCCCGGACTCCTGCTTACGCCATTCGATAAATCACGGGGCCGGTGGGCAGCTTCGGATAAAGATACGTCGCTTTTTGCGGCATGTATTCGCCGGCATCGGCGCAGGCGCGGATTTGTTGGGGCGTCGCCGGCTTCGTCAGGAAGGCGAGTCCCTTTTCGCCGCGGTCGGCGTAGGCGACGGCCTTCTGCGCGTCGGGTTCGTAGATAAGTTCCGCGCCTTCGGGCAAGCCGACGAGTTGTTCGAGCACGCCGCGGTGCAGGACGGCGACATCGAGGTCGCGCCAGGCCGGGCCGTGGTCGTTGCCGAGCCAATCGGCGCGGTCAACATCGCGCAGGCGAAGGAGGTGGTGACCCGCGCCACGCGCCGCGAGGCCGAACACGCAGCCGGGTTCGAAGCGCACGCGCTGCGCTAGATCGCCGTTCGCGGGCACGACGTCGAAGTACTCGTTGAGCCGGGAACGCAATGCGTCGAAGCTCATGCCATCGGGCTGGTCGCAGACGCGGTGCGCAGGGTAGACGAGCAGTCCGGGGTCCTGGAACGAGACGAAGCCCATCATGATGTAGTCATACGGACCGGGTGCGCCATTGTTTCGCACGCGCATTTCGTCGCGGTAGGCGAGGGCGGTCGCGTAGCGGTGATGGCCGTCGGCGATGTAGAGGGTCTTGTCGCGGAAAAAGGCCGTGACGCGCGGGTCGTCGTCGATGCGCCACATCCGTTGCGTAACGCCGTCTATCGTATGCGCTTCGAGGAGCGCCTCCCCTTGGCGAATGGCGTCGTACACGAATCCCAGTTCGTTGCTTTCGTCGTTATACATCACGAACACCGCGCCGAAGTATGTTCGCGTCGCGCGAGTCAGGGCGAGGCGGTCTTGAATCTTGTGGGCAAAAGTCCTCTCGTGGCCGAGGACGGTTTCCTCGCCTGGTTCGGGCAATTTTGTGAGGGCGTAGAACGCGCGGCGTTTGTGCTCGCGGCCGTCGATATCGCGGAAGGTCTGTTCGAGGACGTAGAACGACGGCACGTTATCTTGGATGAGAACATTGCCGTCGAGCCGCCGCTTGAGGTCTCGCGCCGCGTCGTCGTATTTGTCTCCTTCTCCGCGTGCCTCGGGCAGAATGACGTGCACCATGTTGTTCGGACTGCGCGCAGCGAGCAGGGCGCGCTGTTCCGACGTGATGACGTCGAACGGCGGCGTGATGACCTCGTCGAAATTGCGGACGACATCAGGACCGAATCGATACCCTTGAAACGCTTGGACTGTAAGCATTGACGCAGTTTCCCCCGGCGAACAACAGAACGGCCCCACCCCGCACCGGCATGATCATACGTTTGCGGCTGGGCCGGGGGCAACGGCACGCGATCGGCATTGCGGCGGCGGGAACGCGCTGGCAGAATAGCGAGATGCGACGCGCGGACCGCGTTGACGGACGAAACATGTCATGCACACGGGGGACGGATTCATGGCAGGGAGTTGTTTGTTTTGCAAGATCGCGGCGGGAGAGATTCCGTCGACGAAAGTTTTTTCGGACGACGAGTTCTACGCGTTTCGGGACATCAATCCCGCAGCGCCGACGCATATCCTGATTGTGCCTCGTAAACATTTCGAGAGCGTCGCGGCGGCTTCACCGGCGGACGACGCGCTTTTGGGCCGGATGATGCTGCGCGCGAATGAGATCGCGCAGTCGGAGGGATTGGTGGACAGCGGGTTCCGTTACGTGATCAACACGGGCCGGAACGGCGGCCAGACGGTCTTTCACGTACATCTGCACATACTCGGTGGGCGGCCCATGTCGTGGCCGCCGGGCTGAGGCGCGCGAAGGCGCAGTGGAATTCAACGCGAGGGTTTCCGGCTTGACCCGGCCCTCTTGCATTACTACCATGTGCGAAACGACGTTGATCTCGATTTGAAGGTTGACGACTCGAGCGGCGGCCGATCTTGGGGGGCGCTTAGCAGTGGCATTGGCGACGGTCAAGGGCGTGGCGGACTGGGCGAAAGCGCGGAAGGACATCGAGGCCGCCGTATTTTCGGTGATGGGGAGGCTGCCGAAGGAACTTCCGGAACTTCAGACGAAGACAATCGACGAGGTGGACTTCCCAGGGTACTCGCGAAAGCGCATAAACTATTTTGTTGATTCCTGGACGCGCGTGTCGGCGTGGTTGTTCGTGCCGGAAGGACGCGAGGTCAAGCCCGCGATCTTGTGCTGTCACGATAGAACGCACCGGGGGAAAGACGAACCGGCGGGGATCGACGGGAAGCCGTTCATGGCGTTCGCCCAGCACTTCGCGGAACTCGGCTACGTGACGCTCGCCCCGGATTCGATTACGGCGGGCGACCGCGTATCGAGCGGGCTTGAACCATTCGATACGCGGCAGTTCTACAAGGACTACCCGAAATACTCGGCGATGGGCAAAATGCTTTGGGACCATACGCGAGCGGTCGACGTTCTGAACGAAACGCGTGGAGTTGACGCGGCGCGGATCGGTGTCATTGGGCACGATATGGGCGGCTATAACGCCCTCATGCTGGCGTCGTTCGACGAGCGCGTTCAGGTATGCGTGGCGAGCGGAGCGTTCACCTGTTTCCAGGACGACACGGATCCGGGCCGCTGGGCCCGAGACAAGGGGTTCGTGTTGCTTCCGAAGTTGCAACCGGCGATCGAATCGAAGACGTATCCGTTCGACTGGTGCGACGTGCTCGCGTTGGCCGCTCCGAGCCCCGTGCTACTCGTGACGGCGCTGAATGACGAAGTGTTACCGAACACGAGGAGTTGCGAGCGGGCGGCCAGAGAGGCGCGGCGCGTATACAAGTTTCTGGGGGCCGAGTCCATGCTTCAGAACTTCACGCATAAGGGCGGTCACACGATGACGCGCGAGACACTCGACGCGGCGGACGAATGGTTTGAGCGTTGGTTATAGCGGGAACGAGCGAATGCTTTCGGATCGGGCGTTGTTCCCAATCCGGACGCATCGAGTCCCGTGACCGTGGACCCACAACGAAAGGCTATTGCCGTGCGTGAAAGCGCGCTTCCAGTAGAACGGCCCGAAAACGACGCCGCGCAACTCCGAGTCTCGATGTTGATCAACAATATCGAGAAAGTGATTTTTGGCAAGCGCGAGGTGGTCAAGCTGTGCGTGGTGGGCTTGCTCGCACGTGGCCATATCCTTATCGAAGACGTGCCCGGCATCGGCAAGACGACGCTGGCGCAGGGATTGGCACGGTCGCTCGACTGCGAATTCACGCGAATACAATTCACGAGCGACATGCTTCCCGCAGACATCATCGGCGTGTCGATTTTGAATCCGAGGACGAATGAGTTCGAGTTCCGGGAAGGCCCGATATTCGCAAACGTGGTGCTGGCGGACGAGGTAAACCGCACGCCCCCGAAAACGCAGAGTGCGCTACTCGAGGCGATGAGCGAATTCCACATCTCCGTGGAAGGTAAGCCGCGCCAACTTCCGAAGCCGTTCGTCGTTTTGGCGACGCAGAACCCGATCGAACATGAGGGAACATATGTTCTTCCCGAGGCACAGCTTGATAGATTTCTGCTTCGGGTCGAAATCGGGTATCCGCCGCCGGATGACGAGTTGAGGATCATGCGCCGGAGGGACTCGCTCGCCGCGTTGGACGAACTCCGGCCAGTGCTGACGGCCGCGGACGTGATGGAGCTGCAGGAAGCGTCTCGGGACGTGCACGTGGACGAAAGCGTCGCGCAGTACATGTTGGCAATCGTCCACGCGACGCGCGAGCACGAACACGTGAAACTCGGCGTGAGTCCCCGCGGTTCACTCTCGTTTTATGAGGCGGCGCAGGCGTTCGCGCTGGTCGAAGGACGAGACTTCGTAACGCCGGACGACGTGAAGCGCATGGCCATCCCCGTTATCTCGCACCGGATTCTAATCAAATCTCGCGGGGGAAATCTCGCGGCATCGTCCCTTGAACGGGCCCGCGTCGTGGGAGATGTACTTAAGCGGACCGCGATTCCCGTTTAGGCCTCTGCCGCAGTGTCCCCGAGGCCGCACAAACGCCTGCACGTGAGACCCTCCGGCTGGGCCTTCATCGTTATTGGGCTGCTCGTTCAACTTGCGGCTTGGAACACGGGCACAAACCTTCTGTACCTCGTCGCTGGATGTGTGTTTGCATTTGTGGTGGTCGGAGCGGTCATTCCGGTGATGTCGTTGCGCCGGGTCCGGCTTACTCGCGAAGTCCCGAGTGCGGTCCATCGGGGCGAGCCTTACGCGATTACGCAGCGGATCGAAAACTTGAATCGATTTGTGCCCGCGATTTCCGTGCGCGTGAAGAGCGCCTCCGAGGAGGACGGTGACGGCGGATATGTTTCCGCGGTCCGCGCGCGCGGAAAAACGACTGTGCGCATCGAGCACGTTGTCGCGCGCCGGGGCGTCTATGCGTTTCCGCCGATGAGCGCTCTCTCTGCCTTCCCATTGGGGCTATTCGAGAGAAGAGTACGGGTCGACGACGGGGCAGCGATCACTGTTTACCCCAGAATTCAGGCGGTCCGCATGGGCATGCTCGAACAGATGCACGGCACCGGGGACACGCCCAAGTTGCGCCGCGGGGACGGCGACGAGTTTTTCAGCCTGCGCGACTATATGATGGGCGACGATCCGCGAAAGATCGCGTGGAAGGTCAGCGCGCGAGTGGGGCACTTGATTGTCCGTGAACTGGAGCCGAGTACGTCGCACAATATCGTCGTCCTGCTTGACACAGTGCGGCCGCCCGGCGTCGATCATTTTGACGACTTGTTCGAAGAAGCGGTCGACCTTGCGGCCTCGTTAGCGGTGTCGTTCCTGAATCGGCAATATGCGGTCGGACTGTTGACGCCCGAGGGATCCGAGCCGATCGGAGAGGGAAACAGCCATGCGACAAAAATTCTGGAGATGTTGGCGGGGGTCGAGATTCGTAACGATGGGCGCGACGATTGGATGGACTCGGAAATGACCGCGGGGGCGGGGGTCGTATACGTATCGGGAAATCCAGCGAATTGGGGCGCGCCCAGCGGGGTCAAGGGCGTCAAATTCGTAGATCCGCGAGAGGTTATCCGTGCGTAATCCTCCCGCGAATAGCGTGCGCGCGGCGACCTGCACGACCGTCTTCCTCAGCTACCTCGCCCTAAACGCCGCGCCCGATTTCGCACCGACGGTCCTGGTGATTCCCGCAGTGGCAATCGCGCTAATGCCGACCGCCGAACGGCTGGACAGGAAGTTCGGAGTCTATCGACAAATTACGTCGGGGGTGGCATTAGCGTACGCCGCCAGCCTGTACTTTATTTTTCGCGCGGCCGGCTTGTTAGACGGCGTGATTTTTCTCGTGATGTTCATCCAGTTGTACTCGCTCATGCACGAGAAACTCGGGCGCAACTACGACCATATCATTCTCATGAGTTTTTTTCTTGTACTTGCGGCGAGCGTGCTTTCGCCATCGCCGGCGATCGGAATCGTCTTCTTCGGCTTTGTGCTGTCGGCGGTCTGGATGTTGGCGGCCATGGAGATGGCATCCTCAATACGCCGTTCCGGGGTGAGTACCGTCGCCGAGCACGCCGAGTACGGCCGGAATGGGGAGATCACGGCCGTCCGAACGTCGCGGGGCGCCAACTTCCAGACCCTGGGATGGGCCGCGATGTGCGGGGCGTTTGTGGTGTTTGCGGCGGTCCTCTTGTTCTTCGTGACCCCTCGCATGGAGGCCGGGTTGCTTGGATCGGAAAGTGCTACCCCCTACGAAGCCGGCTTGAACCCGCGCATTCTGGATTTGTCGGCCGGCGGAACCTTGCTCTTGGACACGACCGCCGTGATGCGCGTCACGTTCCCCGATGAGGAGGGCGGCGTATTTAGCGGCGAGAAGTACTGGCGCTCATCTTCGATGAATCAGTACACGGATGGCGGTTGGGCGCGGCGGGACATAATGACGGAGGCCCCGAGGGCGTTGGATGGCACCGATCCATACCACTGGTTCACGAGTTTGCAGGGACGAAATCAGGAACCGGGCATGTTCCGGCTTGAGTTCCACCCCGGAAACCATATCGTCCGACAGGAAATCTTCATGGACAGACCGCCTCAGACGGGAGTGCCGGTGCTGGCGCTCGTCCGCGGAGTTCAACCCATGGCCGGCGCAAAAGATGTCCGCTACCGATGGGATTCCTCGGGGGACTTCAGCGTCGAAGTGGCGATGCGCAGGCCCGACGCGCTCCAGTATGAGGCGTGGTCCGAGATTCTGGTGCGGGATCCGGAAGTATTGCGGGCTTTCGAAGGCGACTTCTCTGGCCCGATGAACCCTCACGACGAGTTTACGCTTACCTATGAAAACTTGTTGGACGAGACCAAGGCGTTGGTACGTAGCCTGACCGAAGATAAAGAAACGTACTACGACAAAGTCGTCGCTATCGAATCGTACTTGTCGAGCGACACCTATCTATACACGCTGCAAATTCCTGAACTGTCCAAGGACCATCCTGTCGATGATTTCATCCTGAACGTGAAGCGCGGCCACTGCGAACTTTACGCGAGTGCGCTAGCGTTGATGGTGCGAAACCTGGAAATTCCCGCGCGGCTTGCGAACGGGTACCGGGGAGGAACGTTCGACCCAAGCGACCGTGCCTACACCGTAACACAAGACATGGCGCACGTGTGGGTCGAGGTGTACTTTCCCAACCATGGTTGGGTCATCTTTGACCCTTCCCCGAAGAATGACGAGTTGGATGACAGGGCGATAAGCGTTTTCCAACGGGCCGTGTCCCGGATCGTGCTCAAAGGGAAACTAATCTGGTATCGCGGCGTCGTCGGTTTCAACCCCCGTAACCGCTTCGCGGTGGTCAAGGATGCTGCGATTGGTTTCTTTCGCGGTCCGTCGGACACGCAAGGAGCATCGCGGTCCTTCACTGCCACTGGCGCTGGCGGCCGCTTGGTGTTTGTCGGCCTGGCCGCTTGCGGGATCGTTGCGGCCCTCGTATTTGTGGTCCGTCGGGCCGGGGCCGCGCCCGGTCGAAAGTTGATCTCAATCGCTCTGACCCGAGAACAGCAACAGGCCCGCGCGTTGCGGAAACGGCTATTGAATCGATTGAAGCATGCCGGTGTCTCTGGTGCGAACGTGACCGTGGATGAACTTCGCGCCGCGATTGATCAATTTCCGGAAGAGGACCGGCGTCCGGCTCGTCAAGTGATCGAGGCGTACAACGCGGTCCGGTTTGGGCGGCGGCCTCTCAGCACTGACGCGTACAATACTCTTCGCCGAATGATCCGCGGGGTTCGCCCCGCGATGGCGCCGTCACCGGCCCAAGAGTAACGCGACCGAATCCGGGCCCCACAGCGTCACCGCCAGGTCCTTTTTCCCGTCTGCATCTAGATCACCGGCTGCTATTCCCCGGGGTTCCGCGGGATCGAATTTATACGTATCGTTGACAAACGCTGGGAGGCCGGCATCTCCCTTGCCCTTTTGCAAGAGCACGACTACCGACCGCGATTGAGGACATGCCACGGCGAAATCAATCGCCCCGTCTCCGTTTAAGTCCTCGGCAAGCGCGTCGCTGATTCCGTGTTCGACGGCGCCCCGGTCCTCGCCGAGGAGAATCTCCTGGGAAACATCAAATCGAAAGGGAGTTGACGCATAAAAGATTACAATCGAGTCGTCCGCATGCCGGTGAGTAACGGCGATATCTTGCTGGCCGTCGTTGTTAAAGTCTTCGACAAGCACGCGATTCGGCAATCTGCCCCGCGATTGAAAACGGGCCGCCTCGGTAAATTCGCCTTTTCCGTCACCTTTCCAGACCGCCACCTCGTTCGCGCTGTAGAGAGCTATCTCCATATCGAGTAAACCGTCTCGATCCATGTCTCGCAAGCGGAGATCGCGTGGCCCACCTGGACATGGGACCAATCTGGGCGTGTCGAGATAGCGTTCCGGGATACCCTGGAAGATGGCGATGACATCGCTAGTCCAACCCGCCGCCACCACATCCAAACGGCCGTCGCCGTCGATATCGCCGACATCAAGGGATGTAAGGCCGGGCGATGGGAATACCGGAATGCCATCACCGTCGAGCATGCGATGGTAGTGGACGGCCTCGTCAAACACGTCGAAGAAAACCGGCTCGAACAAGACGTCGCCGATGTTGCGCAGAAGAGTGAGGTCGCGTTCCTGGACGCCCATGAAGTTGACGACAACGAGGTCTTCGCGTCCGTCGCGATCAACATCGGCGGCCTTGATGGCGTAGGGCCCGAAGCCGGTTGTCAACTGGTGGACGCGTTCATACGCCGAATCCGATTCCGACTGCAGCAGAGACAGCTGATCGTGCGCCGGACGTTGTT
Organism: uncultured Nitrospirales bacterium; assembly: GCA_964467615.1. Taxonomy (GTDB): domain Bacteria; phylum Hydrogenedentota; class Hydrogenedentia; order Hydrogenedentales; genus CAYXRK01. The sequence goes on from CAYXRK010000109.1 coordinate 11,546, forward strand.
CGCGCACGTCGGCGAGACGTCCGCGGTCGGCAGAGATGATCTCGGGCGCGCCTTTCGCGTCGAGCTGGGCGATGAGCACCTCGGAGGGATACGGCCCTACTTGAACGGTGCGTTTCTGCTTTACAAAAGTTTGAGCGTGCGACCCCAGTGCCGCCACCGCGAGAAGCACCACGATTAAACGTTTCAAACCGGGGCCTCGGTCGGATGCGTCGCAAGCCGCGCGGCCAACGACGCGGCCGCGATCATACTGTCGGGGCGCGCTGTCCCCAATCCCGCGATGTCGTACGCCGTGCCGTGATCGGGGGAAGTTCGCACGATGGGGATTCCGAGCGTGACGTTTACGCCTTCGTCCATCGCAAAGAGTTTCATGGGGCCGTGTCCTTGGTCGTGATACATGGCCACCACGACGTCAAACGCGCCGTCTCGCATACGCCGAAACACCGTGTCGGCCGGATAGGGCCCTGAGCAATCGATACCGTCTCGAAAGCATTCCTGGATCGCCGGCGCAATCACTTGGATCTCCTCCGCTCCGAAAGCCCCATTCTCGCCGGCATGCGGATTCAGCCCTGCAACAGCAACGCGGGGTCGCTCTATACCGAGGCGCAGGAGGCCGGCGTGCGTGATTCGAATGGTCTCGACGATGCTCTCTTTTGTGACACATTCGAGGGCCCTTCGCAGTGAAATGTGGTCCGTGTGATGCACGGCCCTCATCGCGCCCGCGAATAGCGCCATGCGATACGCCGGACTCTTGGTGCGTTCGGCGATGAAGTCCGTGTGACCACGACACGTGTACCCCGCCAAGTGAATACCTTCCTTGTTGATGGGGCAGGTCACAATCGCGTCGACGAGTCCTTCGGTGGCCGCATCGACGGCCGCCGCGAGCCATTCCATGGCGCAACGCCCCGCTTCTGGGTCGAGTGTTCCGGGCCGCCTATGGGGAACACCACGCGCCGACTCGATGAACGCGAGCGACTTCGAATCCCGAACGGCGCCAGGGCCGGACACGGTCTCGATATCCGGCGACGGCATTCCCACGAGACGGCACGCAGCTTGGAAGACGGTGGGATCGCCGTAGATGACAGGCAGGAATTTCCTCCGAAGAGACTGCTCATTGATTGCGAGCGCAAGTGTCTCCGGGCCGACTCCGTTGATGTCACCTAGGGTAAACGCGATCAGGGGTCCGTCGATATGGGAATCGAAATCAGTCATTCACGCTCATCCATCTGAAGCGATCAACCGCGTCGTCACGTTCGAGGAAGGCGGCACGGAGGCCACTATACAGCCGCACGGCGCATGTCGTTCTGTGCCGATTCCTTGTGGGCCAAGGCGGCTTGGACAAACGCTCGAAACAAGGGTTGCGGCTTGAGGGGCGTGCTCTTGAATTCGGGATGGAATTGGGCCCCACAAAACCAAGGGTGATCGGCGAGTTCTATTATCTCGACCAGCATGTGATCACCAAATGTATGCGTACCGCTCACGACGAGACCGGAATTCTGCAGCGGCTCCAGATAGTCGTTGTTGAATTCGTAACGATGACGATGCCGTTCGTGGATGGTCCGCTCGCCATAGGCCGCCTGTGCCTTGGTCCCTTCGACGAGATCGCAGCGGTACGCGCCGAGCCGCATCGTTCCGCCAAGGTCGCTCACGCCTCGCTGTTCGGACAAAAGCGAGATCACGGGGGCGGGCGTATCGGGGTCCATCTCGGTTGAGTTTGCTCCCGCCAGCCCCGCCTTGTTCCGCGCCAATTCGATCACGGCCATTTGGAGGCCGAGGCAGACGCCGAAGTAGGGGACTTTCCCCTCGCGCGCATACCGCACCGCTCGGATTTTTCCTTCGACGCCCCGCGCACCAAAACCCGGACCGATGAGCACCCCGTCGAATTCGACGAGTACGTCTCGCGGCGCGACACCGTTCTCGAAGATCTCGGAGTCTATCCATTTGATTTCGACGCGGCATTGGTTCGCTATGCCCGCGTGAACAAACGCCTCGTTGATGCTCTTGTACGCGTCGTCGTGCCCCACATACTTTCCCACCGCGGCGATGCGTACGGTCTTCTTTGGGTGTTCGAGTTCGTCAACAATCCGTTCCCAGCGGACTAAATCGCTCTCAGGGGCGTCCAGCCGCAGTACGTTTAGCACGGTGTCGTCTATCCCTTGGCTCTTGAGGTTGAGCGGTATCGCATAGAACGGCGAAATGTCTGCCGCGGCGATAATGGCTTCCGCCCGAACGTCGCAGAACATCGCTATTTTGTGGCGTTCGGCCGCCTCGAGCTTGTACGGCCCGGTGCGGCACACGATCACGTTCGGGGTAATCCCCACCTGCCGAAGTGCGGCGACGCTGTGTTGCGTCGGTTTCGTTTTGAGCTCGCCCGATGCGTGGATGAACGGCATCCAGGTGACGTGGATGTAACAACAATCGTGCGGTCCCACGTCGAATTTGAACTGGCGAATGGCTTCGAGGAATGGGAGCCCTTCGATGTCTCCAACCGTCCCGCCGATTTCGATGATCGCGACATCCGCGTCCGCGTCGGGCCCACTGGTAAGCTGGCGCACACACGATTTGATTTCATCGGTGATGTGCGGGATGACCTGCACCGTCTTCCCCAAATACTCGCCGCGGCGCTCCTTTTGGATCACCGCGTTGTAAATGCGTCCCGTCGTGATGTTGCTCTTTCGCGAAAGTCTTGCGTTCGTAAAACGCTGATAGTGGCCAAGGTCGAGATCGGTCTCCGCGCCGTCGTCTGTGACGAAGACCTCGCCGTGCTCGTAAGGGTTCATTGTTCCTGGGTCGACGTTGAGGTAAGGATCCAGCTTCATCATCGCGATCTTCAGGCCGCGCGATTCGAGCAGCAACCCGAGACTCGCGGCGAGGACCCCTTTACCCACCGACGAAACGACGCCTCCTGTCACGAACACATACTTGGGCATTCAGTGTCCCCCCGCGGCCATCAGCCGCTGCTCGAGAATAGCGCGGACCCTTTCGAGGTCCTCGCGCGTGTCCACTCCGATCGCCTCGTACTCGGTCTCCACGACGGCAATGGGGCGGCCGTTTTCGAGCACGCGCAATTGCTCCAGTTTTTCGAGCTTTTCCAACGGCGTTACGGTCATCGCCGCGTACTCGAGCAAAAACTCCCGCCGGTACGCGTAGATACCGATATGACGCCAGTAACAATTCGGAAGGTGTCCGTCTGTTTTTACGTCGCGCGCGTGAGGGATTGGCGCGCGCGAAAAATACAGCGCGAATCCTCGCGTGTCGCACACGACTTTCACGACGTTCGGGTCTCCAATATCGCGGAGGTTGGCAATCCGGTGTTTGGCCGTCGCCATCGGGACGGAGGCGTCGGCCAAGAGCGGCTGAATAGTTGCGTTGATCGTCTCGGGCTCGATGAGCGGCTCATCGCCCTGCACGTTCACGATGATCTCTGCGTCCGAAGCGAGCGCCACTTCAGCGATTCGATCCGTGCCGGAAGGATGCTCGCTTCGCGTCATGACGATTTCGCAGCCGAATGGCCGGACCGCCTCGGCAACACGCTCATCGTCTGTCGCGATTACGCAATGGTCGACGAGACCCGCTTGGCGAACACGTTCGTAGACGTGAACGACGAGCGGTTTTCCGGCCAGACGCGCGATGACTTTGCCGGGAAAGCGAGTGGAGGCAAACCGGGCCGGAATAACGGCCAATACGTTTCCAGACTTCATTTCCGGTCAGCCCCCGTCGAAATGCACGATCATCGTGCGAAATGCCGCCCACACGCGCGGTCCGCAAGGCGAGCACCACCCTGCTTCAACGGGATTCTACTTTAACACACGGAGAACTCGACCGCAACGGGACGTGTCCGCAGTTCTACCGGGCCGAATTTTCGCGGAAATCCGTCGCCCGCCCCCTTATGAGCGAATGGCCTTTTCGAGTTGTTGAAGCAACACGCGGACCGCGTCGTCCCGCGCGAGCTCCTCCGTTACCTGTTGGCACGCGTACAGCACGGTCGTGTGGTGCTTGTCGCCGAAGGCCTGGCCGATCTCTTTGAGCGATAGACTCGGTATGAGCTGTCTCGTCAAGTACATAGCGATCTGCCGTGGATAGGCGACCTGCCGTTCGCGGCTGCGGCCGCGCAGATCTGAGATGCGGACGTCGAAGTGTTCGGCCACCGCGCGCTGAATCGCCTCGACCGTGATCGTCTTTATCTTCGCGGCGCCGATCAATCCGCGCA
>CAYXRK010000110.1:0-15664 GCA_964467615.1 uncultured Nitrospirales bacterium
AATGCCATCAGGTCGGCACGATGGGTTTTCGGACGCCGGAAGAACCGGTGGACTGGGACACGATGGTCCGCCGCATGCAAGGCTTCGGCGGTCTCTATAAGCATACGCAGGATTCTTTGGTGACTCGGCTCATGGAAACCTACACTGCCGACGCCATGGAAGAATGGCCGGAATTTCATGCGGAGCCCGCGCCGACCGGTAAAGCGTTGGATGTGACGATTACCGAATGGGACGAAGGCCGCCAAGACGATTGCATGATTCACGACCTCGAGGTCGGCGCCGACGAGCGGTTGGTCTACACCGTCGACATGACCAACGACGCCATCATGGAATTGAACACCATCACCGGCGAACGTAAGACCTTTGGCGTTCCCGGCGGCAAGGACCCGAATGAAGTCGGCACGCCGCGCAAAGGCCCGCACAGCATTGAGCTATCTCCCGTAGACGGCAGTATGTGGATTACGTTGGCGCTGAGCGGCGAGATGGCGCGCTTCGATCCCAAATCCACCGAGTGGACGGTCGTGTCGGGCCACCCGACCCGTAAGCGCGGCGCCTATCCGCACACGTTGCGGGTCGATCAAAAGGGCCGCGTATGGTACACGGACGCAGGAACGAACAGCGTGTTCAAACTCGATCCCGCGGACGGAAACAAGGTGACCGAATATCCGCTGCTTTCCGCGAACCAAACGCGCGGCGGCGGGACGGGCGAGGCGGGGGGGATCACGCCGTACGGCATCAGCGTCGGTCCCGACGGCGTCGTTTGGGCGACCAAACTCAACGGCAACCGCCTGGTCAAAATCAACGGTGACGAGTACGACAAGTACTTCGAAATGGACAAGCAGGTCAAGGACATGATCGCGAGCGGTAAGGCGGAAACGGACGCCGCGGTCGTCGATCTGAAAACTAAGGCTGAAGCTCAAAAGGAAAAGGGTATTAAGGAATACGAACCCCCCTTCAAGGGCCCGCGCCGTCATGAAGTCGCGCCGGACGGTATCGTCTGGGTGCCGGGATTCGGCAGCGGCGTCATCAGCGCGTTCGATCCCAAGACGGAACAGTGGAAGATGTGGGACATGCCCAAAGGCATGGACGAAATTCCCTACGCGCTAAGTGTGAACCCGAAGACCGGACAAATCTGGGTCTGCGGTACGGGTTCGGACACGATGAGCCTCTTCGATCCGAAGAAGGAAGAGTGGACGACCTATCGCATGCCGTCGCGCGTGACCTACACGCGCGAGGTCGAGTTCACCTCGGATGGCAGCGTCTTCGTCTGCAACTCGAACTACCCCGCGCGCCACATTGAACGTGGCCGCGGCTCGGTCATAAAGATTCAAGTGGCCGACAGCGGCAAAGACGTCGCTGGCGACTGATCGATTCCGATTGGACGTACAAGGCCCCGCGGGCGTGAGCCCGCGGGGCCTTTTGTTTGGCTTACTAAAACGACGACGCGATTTCCCAAGCGAGCGGTCCGTCAGCGCAACGGACGAATCGAGATCGATCCTAGTCCGCAATTCTGGAGGCGTTGTTGAGTATTCACTTTCCAACCATTGGTCCGTTCGCGAACTTCCTCGGGCGATGGGCCGACGAATTCGACTTCGATGGTGTAGACGCCGCGTTCAAGACTTATGGCCCCGGCCGAGAGCTTGGGAATCCGGTGGTCCTCTCGATCGAATTGAAACTCGAGGGGCGCCGGCGCGCCCGGGACGTGGATACGATAATCGTTCGGCCCAGGGGGATCGTTCAATGCGGTCAGCGAAAATTCGTATTCGCCGGCAGCGCCAACGTATATGCGATATGCCAGACGTTGGCCGGATCGCAGGTCTCGGACGAGGGTGAGGGGGCCCCGCGCTTCCGTCCAGACGGAGTCCTCATTCGCGGCCCCGGTGAGTGAAAAGAAGTCCCATGCGGGGACCTCGACTCCGGCGCCCGCGAGAATAGGCACGCATTCGATCTCATCGACGTCGACATTCGGTTCGCCACCGTTCGCAACTATCCCCCACGTGGCGGGGCCGCTTATCAGGTCGATGTCACCGAAATACGTTACAGCTCCGTCTGGCGATGCGAGGATTCGGTTTAGGGTAGCGGTCTCGTATCCGTTTGAGGTAAGCATCAACGTTGTGGGCGCATCTTGGTGGGAGCGGCCATGGACGAAAATCGCGCGATGTCCATCGCGCGGGACCAGCACCCCAATTGGCAGGTCATGGACCTGGTCTCGTAGTCGAATGTGTTGGAGATTGGGGCCATGTGCAACGAAATCCGTCCCGAATTGTGCACGGCTGAATTCCCCTGAAAGCAGCGCGCCCGCGATGTCTGCCGAGATACCCGCCTTGCCGCTGTTCAGGTACCAGCGATTCGCGTTTGATATATCGAAGTCGGGAGGGGCCTGCATGACGGATAGCGCCGGGCGCTGGGGACCCGGCGGGATGTAATGCCGAACGACGCGGAATCGTTCCTTCCATGCGAAGAGGACCTCGTCACCGGGTTGGGTCCAGCGAGTTAGCGCCTCGCCCATCCTTTGTTCTGAGGTTTCGGGGGACATGAGCCTTCCGTAAACGGGATACGCGAAAGCCGCGGCGCAACTCGCGCATATGACGGCGGCTGTTGCCGGTTGGGATCGCAACGGACCGAACCGGAGAAGCGCGTCCAGGGCGGCGCCTATCATCATGTATACCGGAGGCAGGATGTAGATGAAATATTTTGGGTGCCACCAGTGATCCGGCCGGAATAGCCAGAGTAGCGCGAAGGGCAAGACCAGGACGCAGATGCATTGGGCGAAAAGTTGCCGGTCACGGACAGCGATTACCGCCGCGCCGGCGAGTGCGAGGGCGACGCCGAGGTACGCGAATGGCCCAGGCATCGCGAACATCTCGCGAAAGGTATCTAGCAGGAATGCTGGCGTGACATCGAAGAACCATGGCAACCGTCGGTCGAGATCGAGATTCTTGATATCCCCGAATCGTGCGACAACTTGGGGCCACGTTGCGACCGTCGCACCTGTTCCGATGGTGGCAAGCGCAACGACAAACGCGGTGGTCCGGCGGGGATTTCGGCGCACGAGTTCGCGCCAATGGCGTGAAAACAGGGCCAGTGGCAGTGGGACCGCGCAGGCAGCGAGGAACAGGTGCCCGCTTTGGTGCGTCAACGCCGCCGCGATGGCGAACAACCCCGCGAAAAGGAGGAACGCAGGCCGGCGTCTGGCTACAACTTCCCAAGCGCACCAGGCGAACCCGGCGCAGGTGAACATGAGGAGTGGGTAGTATCGTGCGTCACGAGACCACTCGATATGAAACGGTGACATTACCAAGAGCGACGTGGCGAAGAGGGCCGCGCCAAAACCCAAGGCCCGGTACGCGAATACATATACGACGAGAATGCCCGCGCCTCCTTCGAGGACCGATGGCCACCGCAATTTCGAGGGGTCTGGCGCACCGGCGATTTGCAAGAACGCCTTTTGCGCTACAAACGAAAGCGGCGGCCTTCCGGCAATGGTCGTGAAAAAATCATGGTAGGTCAGACGATCCACGTCCAGGTTCATTTCTTCGTCTACCGTGAGGTCTGCCGCGCCGAGATCGTAGGCCCTGATCGCAACGCCGGCGAGAACCAGCCCGAGCGCGCACGCGACTACGATGCCCATTCGAGGCGCGGAGAGAGTGTAAGTCCTTTCGGGAGGCATGGGGCGGAGTCTATCGGCTGGCAAACGGCGTGCGCAAAGCTGTAGCATCCGAAATCATGCGACGGACCGCGATCACCACGCCAGGCCTTCGCTCGGTCCTTCGTGCGGTATCGCGCGCAATCATCTGGGCGCTCGGTTGGCGCAGCGAAGGGGGACTCCAAGTCCGAAAGTGCGTCGCGATTGCTGCGCCCCACACCAGTAATTGGGACTTCTTATACCTCGTCGCTATCAGCTATGCCTTGGGCGTCGATCCGCGTTGGATGGGCAAAAAAGAACTGTTTCGGTTCCCGCTGGGCGGTCTCATGCGTTGGCTTGGCGGCGTCCCGGTTGATCGAGCAAAAGGGGGGTTCGCCGCCGCCGAGGCCATCCGCGCCCTTCGGGAGTTAGACGACTTCGTGCTCGTCATCCCGCCGGAAGGTACTCGCGGCAAGGGAAAAGACTGGAAGCACGGCTTCTATACCATCGCCCGAGAGGCGGGCGTTCCGTTTGTCTTCGGCTATTTGGACTATGCCCGCCGGGCAGGTGGATACGGTCCAGTCTTTGAACCCACCGGCGACTACGGCGCGGACATTCGGGAAATCCGGGCCTTCTACGAAAAAGTCACTCCGCTCGTTCCCGAGCGATACACGCTGCCGATCATCCGCGACACCGTACATCGTGAAACTCGCGGCCAAAGTTGATGCGTTCGTAATTCATCGAGACAACTCGATATCGAGCCTCACTACATCGCCCTGGGCCTCAAGCGCCGCCGCGAGTTCCGCCACTGTGCGGGCCGACTCAGGATCGATGACTTCAGGCCCAATATCGGCCAGTGGCGCGAGCGCGAAACGCCGTTCATGGAGTCTTGGATGAGGTATCCGCAAGCCGTCGACGTCAATCACCCGCTCGCCCCACAGGAGGATGTCGATGTCGATTTCCCGCGGGCCCCAACGTACGCCCGACCCGCGGCCCAACCCCCGCTCGAGTTCCTTCACCGCTTTCAGTAACTCGACCGGCTCAAGCGTCGTCTCGATTTCCACCACTGCGTTTAGAAACACGGGCTGCCCGGTCAAACCCACTGGAGCTGTCTCATACACTGGCGACACCGCCCGCACCAGAACACCTTCAATACCGGCGATTTGCCGTACCGCCGCACGCAAATGGAGCGCTCGTTCCCCCAGATTGCTGCCTAACCCCAGGAAGACCCGCTCGGCCCGCTCATCCATGTCGCAGTCTACCAATTCCTGAAGCGCGTCCGGCCCGCAGTTGATTCTCCGACTCGTTTCATCTGCCCAATGTAGGATCAAATGGCGTGGGGGAGAGGGGCCCGCCGCGCATTATATCGGGGAGGGCGAGGTCCCGCCGAGCCGGATCATTCAACGCGCCATTTGCGCCCGGACGTTGAGCGTCGTGCCTTGAACTTTGAACGTTGAACGCTACAGAAATATGTCGAATATCGTCGTAAAGCGGAATACCAACAACGACATGAGATTCAACACGCTCTGCGTTTCGGCGCTGATGATTGGCTTGCCGAAAAGCGTCTCGCCCAATTGCGCTTTCATCGGCGCGCGTTTGGTATAGGGTGTTATGTGCCGCATGGATGCTTTCGTGTTCTCTTTTGCCCTTCACTATTGCGATTTGAAGATCAACGGCCCGCCGCCTCTTCTCCGCTCGAGCTCCGGTAAATTATTGGCCTCCGGCTTACCCGCGTCGTGCTGCGTGCGCGCGGTGTAGTCGAAATCCAAGTAGCCGTCGCCGTCTGCGTCGCGCGTGGCCATGAAATACGCGGCCATGGCCTCCCAGTGATAGCGGTAGTAGGGACTTAGGACGTCCCGATAGCGCTGCGGAAGAACATCGAGCATTCCGAACACTCCCCCATCGGGGCTGCTTCCGACAAGTACAAAGCGGTCGTACTTGTTCGGCGGAAACCGTAATAGCATCATGCTCTGCCATCCGGGATCGCTTATGTTGACATCCGTGTCGCGAGGCCGCGGATCCGTCGCATTTTGGTTATACAAGAACTGCGCGAACCGGTCGAACTGCTGTCCATTTACAGGAATGTAGACAGGAAAGCGCCCCGTCGCCCGACGCTGCCGGTCTTCCTCTTGCGGGCAGGTCGCGGGCCCTGTGTAGAGGCAGAAGTCGAAGCCGAACGACGACGGACCCTTCGGAAACCCGATAGGTTCGTACTCGAGCAACTGCAGCAGGCCGTCGCCATCGGAGTCTATGCCGTCCGCAGCGAACTTGTCCTGTAAGTCGGCCATCTGCACGATTTTGAGCGGCACGGTGTAGGGCTCGACCACAAAATCGAAAGAGTTTTCGTTGGCGTCCGGACCGCCGGGAATGTTGGGATAGTTAGTCTCGATGGTGTACTGAAAGGCGGGGTCAACGATATATCCGTACCGCGGGGGAAAAGAGCCGCCATTGTCCACCGAGTATGTTGCAAGCGCTGTCTCAATAGCCTTGAAATTCGCGCGTTGTCCGGTGACTTTCGCCTTTGCCAAGACTCGCGGAAGTACCGCCGCCGTTAGCGAGGCGAGTATCCCAATAATCGCAATGACGGTGAGCAGTTCGATAAGCGTGAAGCCGCGCACGCCCGCACGTCTCGTGTTCATGACTGTGCTCCTCACGGTCCCACCCCCGCGCCGCCAACATAGTAGCACGCGTCCCAAAAACGATCAATCCGAATCAAGATGCGGCTGTTGCGGTTATGTGGCCTTCGGTAGTATGGTTTGCATCGGCTGAACGTGTATCCGGCATGAGTGAACGCGAAAATCCAACGACCCATTCCACGGAGCGCGAACTCGTTGAGGAACGCGTTGGCGCGTGGCGCGAGATATGGGATTTCCTGCGCGTTCGTAAGAAATTTTGGCTTGCGCCGATCATAGTCACGCTACTACTTCTCGGTTTTCTCATTTTGTTCGCGGGCAGCGCCGGCGTTGTTTCTCCGTTCGTATACATGATGTAGGTGTTGGCGCGCGTTCCCGGCGACGGGTACCCTCCTTTTAGAGTTTCGGAGACCTCAATGAAGCGGCAGTTTGTGTCCTCCCTGCAGGAAGGCGATGTAGTCCACGACTATTTTGTCGCCACGCGCAAAGATTTGCGCGACATGCAGAGCGGCGGAAAATTTCTTGGCCTCGTGTTCAAGGACAAAACTGGCGAAATCGGCGGCGTTATGTGGAATAACGCCGTCTCGGTCGCAAACCTGTTTGAACTCGGGGACGTCGTCACCGTACGCGGCACCGTAAACAACTACCAAAACCGGCTACAGGTACGGGTGGATCAAGTGCTCCCTCTACGAAGCGAGGAATACGACCCCGCGGACCTGGTGGATGTCCCCGAAAACACCGAGGAAGTCGCGGCAAAGTTTTGCGAGGTGATGGACACGATCAAGGACCAGCATCTGCATACGCTAATCCAAATGTTTATCCACGACGCGGCGTTCATGGAACGGTTCAACCGCGCCTCCGCTGGAAAGAAATGGCACCACTCGCATCGGGGCGGCCTGGTCCAGCACTGTTATGAAATGACCCGGATCGCCGAAACGATGTGCGAGTTGTACGACAATCTGGATCGCGATCTGCTCATGGCGGGGATCTTCGTCCACGACATCGGCAAGATCGACGAAATGACGCACGACTTGTTCGTCGACTACACGACGGCGGGCAGGCTCGTCGGTCACCTCCAACTCGGCTTTGATCGCGTGAGCAAGAAGATCGACGAGATTGAGGGTTTCCCCGAGTCCACGAAGCTCCAACTCTATCACCTCATCCTTTCGCATCACGGCGAGTATCAATTCGGCTCACCGGTGTTGCCCAAGACCGTCGAGGCGATCGTGCTCTACTTGATCGACAATCTGGACGCGCAGGCGAACGCCTATAGCCGCGTGGTCGAGGAGACATTGACGAAGGGACAAGCCTGGTCTGAATTCATCAGCATGATCGATCGGCAAATCTGGACCAAGCGGGACTGACGCCGGGTCAGTGGCCCTTGATCTGCGATTCGAGTTGGTCGACGACCTCGTTCAGGCGGCCTCGAATCATGCGGAGTTTCGCACCGGCCTTCGACGCGGCGCGAGAATCGGGATCGCATTCTTGGGCCCGTTTCCAGTGGCGGGCCGCGTCGTCGAGTTGTCGATTCGTGTAGTAGACGAGTCCCAGGAAGTAGTGGCCTAGCGCGTACTTTGGATCGTGCTCCAGGGCCTTCTTGAAGCAGTCTTCCGCCTTGCCGTAGTCCTTGCTGTTGTAAAGTCGCCTGCCGCGCTCGAGGTACTGGCTTGCCTTGCGGTGGTCGTCGGAAGTCGAATGCACCCCGCGCGCGGTACGTACGAGCCGTTCACGCAGGGTGTCCCACGCGTCTAGCAGGCGCTCCTGAAACGCCTCAATAATTTCGGCCACTCGCAGCGCACGTTGCGCCTTTTTCGCTTCTTTGTCCATGTCTCCAAAGTGTAGCAGCGTCCCGTGTCCAAGGGCCACATGCGATGGAAGCCTAGTCGGTGGTCGTTTCGGCGGCGCGCGGCCACACGAGGATCATCGCGGGAACGAGTAGAACGTCGGCGAGCAGGGCGATGAGCATGGCCGCCCCGCTGAGCATGCCGAGTTGGCTGATGGGGGCGAACGCGGAGAAGGCGAGCGTGAAGAACCCGATGCAGGCGGTCGCGGTCGCGGTGGTGATCTCGGGGCCGATAGCGCCCATTGTCTCGATGACCGAATCGTAGGCGGAATGGCCTTTGTGTCGCAAGCGCGTGTAGTGGGCGACGTTGTGCAGCGAATCATCGACCGCGATGCCCAACGAAATGCTGGACACCATGACCGTCGCGGCATTGAGCGAGATATCGAGGAAACCCATGATCGCCAAGATGCCGAAGGCCGGGATGACGTTGGGGGGGACGGCCAACACAGTCGCACCGACGGAGCGCATTCCGATCCAAATGCACCCGAAAATTAGAACGAACGCGATCGCGTAGCTGGCGATCTGCGTGTTCATCATTTGATGTTGCATGTTTTCGAGACGCATCGACATGCCGGTGACAAGGCCGCTCATAGGTCCGGGAAGCGCGGCGAGTTCCGATTCGGCCGCGTCGACGATGTCCCTGAGTTCGCTTGACCGCGTCGTTGTTTCGAGCGCGGACATCCGGATTTGTTCGCCGCCGGCAGTGACGAAGCGTTCGAGACCCGAGTCGCCTTCTTCCTGGGCCAATTCAAGGAGATGTTCGGCCTGTTCGCGGGTCTCCGGCAGCGTATACCACTGGACGGTAAGGTCGTGGTCCCATTGGTTGGCCTTCTTCAGGAAGTCGAGCGGCGATACGACGCGGGCGATGTTCGGGTTCGCGCCGAGGCCGTCCGCAACGGCTTGGAGCGCGGGCCAGTATTCGGGATTGGTCCAGCCGCCGGGGGTATCGATGACGAGTTCGATGCTTCGCGTCCCAGTGAGGTTGTCCATTATGTAGTTGTACGATTGGACCAACTCCGAGTCCTCCGGCAAAAACGAAAGTGAGTCCGGGTCGCTTTCGACGAGCGTTGTACCGTAGATGCAAATCGCGTACACGATTATCCACGCGGCGATCATGCCGTAGCGATGCCGAGCCACCCATTCGGCCAGAAGATGGAAGGGTCTGGATTCCCCGGAAATTGCCCCTCGCGGCGCATGGGGCCGCAGCCACGTAATCATCGTCGGGGCTAAAATGAGATTGACGCCGAGCGACAGCATCATGCCGAGCGCCATGAAGAACGAGTATTCCCGAATTGGGGCGATGCTGCTGACCATGTTGGAGAGGTAGCCCAGCGCGGTGGTGATGGCGGCGAGGGTGCAGGGCCATCGCACCTCGCTCAGCGAGAGCTTGAGCGCCTCGTCGACATCGCCGAGCGCGAATAACTGCGCTTGGTACCTAGAGAGGACGTGAATACCGTTGACGATCGAGAGTACCCACAGAACAAGCGGGATGCTTGTCGTGACTACATTCAACGGAAGGCCCGCTGCCCCAATGGAGCCCATCGTCAGCAACAGGCTTAACGCGCCGCAGATAAGAACGATGATTACCGCCTTCACGGAACGCAGCAGATAAATCAGCATTGCGAGAGAGAACACGGCGGCCAACGGAAACATGATCAACGTATCGCGCCGCGAGTATTCGTTAATCACAACATTGAATATCGGCGTTCCCACCAAGTCGACGCGAAAGCCGAAGTCCTTGAGCGGCTGTACCGCCTCTCGCAAACCCGCCGTCAGCTCAACCCGGTCCTGCGGCGCATCCAGCACCTCCGTCTCGATCAGGAGACCTGCATGCTGCCGATCCTCCGAAATGAACAACCCGTCGTAGAACGGTGTATTGGTCATCTCTTCTTCGAGGGCCTCGGGATCCTCGCTGCCGTAACGGTCCCGGAAAACCGCCGGGAGACCGGACACTTGCTTTACGTGAGCGACTGCCTCGATTCGATCGAGTCCATCGACCATTGCGTCGAGTGAGTCTTCATCGAACAGCGGTTTGCCGGACAACGCGACAATCACGAACTCGTCGCTGCCAAACGTTTCGAGGAAGCGCTGATAGTCTTGGGCGGCCCGGCTCGTCGAGTCGAGCAACCGGTCGTGACGCGTATCGACCTTGATCCCAAGCAGCATGTAGGCCGCGCCGAGGGCAAGGCCGAGGATTATGGCGGAACCAATCTTGCTGGGCATGGGGAGGGATTCGGAGCGCGGTGGAAGCGCGAAAGCCTACGGGACACGGACGGGGTGATGCAAGGAGACACCGTTTTGAAGTAGAGTTTCTGACTTTCGAAATTGTTACCGCGTTGGAGGGAGTCTCGTGCTGGCGGAAAGCAAAGTCAAAATCCAGGCGTTGCCGCGTATCGTGTTTGGGCGAGGTGAGGCGGCGAAGCTGTCGCAACATGTTGCCCTAACCGGCAGGCGTTCAGCCTTAATCGTTACGGACAGAGGCCTCGTCGAGGCGGGCCTTATCAAGGCCGTAACGGAGGGACTCTCCGCCGCCGGAATCAAGACCTCCGTGTTCGCGGGGGTCGAGCCAAACCCGACGGACGCGAACGTCGAAGCCGGGGCCGAGGTGTTGCGTGGGCTTGGGGACGCGGCGATCGTTGCGGTCGGCGGCGGATCGAGCATGGACGCGGCCAAGGCGATCGGCCTGATGGGTCCAAACGAGGGGACGGTGAACGATTTCGGCTTCGGATGTAAACCGAAGAACGAAGGCGCGCCGCTCGTGGCCGTTCCGACGACCGCCGGGACCGGCAGCGAGACCAACATGTTCGCGGTCATCACGGATCGGGCGCAGCACCGAAAGATTTACGTAGGCCATCCAAGTATTCAGCCGAAGGTCGCGGTGTTGGATCCCGATTTGACCCTTGGACTGCCCGCGTATCCGACCGCGACGTGCGGGTTTGATGTCCTCACTCACGCGATCGAGGCGTATACCTCGTTGATAGCGAATCCCTACACCGACGCGGTGGCATTGGAGACGATTCGAATGGCGGCGAAGTGGCTGCCCGTGGTTTTCGACGACGGACGCAACATCGAAGCGCGCGCGCAGATGCTGATGGCGTCGTGCATGGCCGCGATAGCATTCAATGTCACGGGCCTCGGTGTGTGCCACGGGACGGGACACCCGCTTAGCGCGCGGCTGGGATCGGCGCATGGGCAGACCTTGGCGGCGATGCTGCCGCATGTGATGCGGTTCAACCGGTCGGTGTGCGGCGAAAAATACACTCAGGTGGGCGCGGCGTTGGGGGTCGAGGCCTCGGCAGACGCGGCGATTGCAGAAGTCGAAGCAATACGCGCGCGTATCGGGCTCAAGAAAACGATCAAGGAACTCGGCGGGAACGCCGACCTGATCGAGGCGCTTTCGGACGATGCGATGGCGGACTTGACCACGCGGACGAATGCACGCAAGGTCGAACGTTCGGACGCGAAGGCGCTCTACGAAGCTGCGTTGAATTTATGAAAGTGCGGCCGTATCACGCGGCGCGACCGATCATCGGTAGAACGCGCTACTAATTTCCAAGCACGTTCAAATTGAACAACGACAGAACGAAATTTACCGGCAAGAGCACCGTGGTTGCCAGTGTGTCAAAGAGCAAAAAGATCCAATCGCTTATGACTTGTATCGCTGAGCTAATGTCCTTCATGCCGGTCGTTCCTCCATCGGTCAGGACGCGGCCTGCACAGCCGCTATACGTTTGCCGAAACGGTAGCGGAGTGGGGGAGTCTAAGTCAAAATGCGGAGCCGGCAAATAGCATGGCGCGAAATGAAATTGTAGACCTCCGCAGCGATACGGTAACGCGGCCCACGCCCGCGATGCGCGAGGCGATGGCGGCGGCGGAAGTGGGCGATGACGTCTTCGGCGACGACCCCACGGTCAATGCGTTGCAGGCCAAAGCCGCGGCGTTGGTGGGGAAAGAGGCCGCGCTGTTCGTGCCGTCGGGGGCGATGGCCAATTTGACCGCGATTTTGTCGCAGACACGCCCCGGCGAAACGGTGATCCTCACCCCGGACGCGCACCCGTACAAGTACGAGGCCGGGAGCATCGCGATGGTCGGAGGACTTCTGACGAAAACCATCGAGGGCGCACATGGTGTCATGGCGCCCGAGGACGTAGCGCGGGCGATAGTACGGACATCCGATGTGCATCGCTCGGAGACGACACTGATCGCGGTCGAGAACACGACAAACTTGGGCACCGTATATCCGCTATCCACGCTGGCAGCGATTCGGGCGATGGCCGATGCCAATGGCATGAAGGTGCATTGCGACGGTGCACGGTTGTTCAACGCCGTGGTGGCGTCGGGAATATCGGCCGCGGAATTCACGAAGGACGCGCATACGGTAAGCTTCTGTTTCTCGAAGGGCCTCGGTGCGCCGGTGGGTTCGATTGTGGCGGGGTCTTGCGAAGTGATTGACCGCGCTCGTAAGTTCCGGAAGATGCTCGGTGGGGGCATGCGGCAGGCGGGAATCCTGGCCGCCGGCGCGCTGTACGCGCTGGAGCACCATGTCGAGCGTTTGGCGGAGGACCATCGCCGCGCACGGGAATTCCGCGCCGCGTTGGAGGGAGTGGCCGGGGTCTCCTTTCCGCAACCTTCACCGACGAATATCGTGTACTTTGACGTCGACGATGCGGCGAAGGTCGTGGCCGCGCTCAGGGACGAGGGCGTCTGGATGCTAGCGGTGTCGCCGACGCGGATTCGCGCGGTGTTTCATCTGGACGTCGATGACGCGGGAACCGAGCGCGCGGCGGCGGGGGTCAAACGCTCAGCGGGTCGGTAGGCCCTTGCCAAAAGCATGGGCTGGAAGCCCGTGCTACGTGGGCGAAAAGGAACTGCGCGATCCTGTAGAATACGCTTCGATTCCGTACGATTCGCCCTGCGATCGCTCTTCGGGCCATGCATTGCCCTCCAGTTGCCTCGTTTCCGTCATGACACTTCCCAATAAGATAAGTTTGTTCCGTTTGCTGCTCATACCGGCTTTTGTCGCGGCGTTGCTGGCGATAGACGCAGACCGTCCCCAGCTTCGTTGGCTGGCGGCGGGTATCTACGTCCTCGCTGCGTTCTCGGATGCGGTTGACGGTTATCTCGCCCGGCGCTGGCAGCAGACTTCGGAACTCGGGGCGCTCCTCGATCCGCTCGCGGACAAACTGCTCGTAAACATCGCGCTGGTTTTTCTTGCAGTGCATCCCTATGTCGAGAGCGTACCGCGCTGGGTGCCCGTGCGCGTGCTCGTTCGGGATGCGACGATTACCGGTGGCACGTATTTGATCCACCGATTCTACGGACACGCCGAAGCGCCGCCGCGTCCCCTCGGGAAACTCTCGACGCTCGTTCAGAACATTGCTATTCCGGCAATCGTCCTCAATTTCGCGTACAAACAGGAGTTGCTGACGTTGATGATCCTAATTGTCGGCCTCTCGTTGGTGGATTACGTGCGGCTGGGCATACGGCAAGTCTTGACTCCGAGGGCGGTCTAATGGCGAAGCGCGCGCAATTGCCACTCGTTGCGATCTGCGGGCGGCCCAATGTCGGCAAGTCGACGCTGTACAACCGCTTGACCGGGTTCCAGACGGCCATTGTCCACGATGAAGAGGGAATAACCCGAGATCGGCACTACGGCGTTGCGCGTTATGGCGACTACCTGTTCCGGATCGTGGACACCGGCGGCATTGTTGAATCGCCGGATGACCCGGTCGTCCTGAAGATGCAAGAGCAGGTCCGGCTCGCGCTGAATGAGGCCGACGTGATCATTTTCTTGGTGGACGGCCAACAGGAAATCACGCGCGTTGACGAGGAACTGCGCGAGGAGCTTTTCCGCTACAACAAACCGATCGTGCTCGCGGTGAACAAGCTCGACAATCCGAAGATGGAAATGAACCGGCACGAGTTTCACGGCTTGGGCATGGGCGAGCCGCACGCGATCTCCTCCGGGCACGGCATCGGCGTAAGCGAGTTGCTCGACGCGGTGACCGCGAATCTTCCCGCGCCGAAAGAGGGGCAAGCGGCGGAAGAACTTCCCGAAGACAACGTCACGAAGATCGCGATCGTCGGGAAGCCGAATGTGGGGAAATCTTCGTTCGTGAACGCGATACTGAACGAAGAACGCACGATAGTCGATGATCGTCCCGGCACGACGCGCGACGCCATCGACGTGGAATTTCGGCATAACGACCGCGACTATCTATTGATCGACACGGCGGGAATGCGAAAGAAAGCGGGCATCAAGGAAGGCGTCGAGAAATTCAGCGTGAGCCGCTCGCTGCGTGCAATCAACCGGGCCGACGTGACCTTGCTCATGATCGACGCGACGGAAGGCGTCACTGAGCAGGACCAGCGCATCGTGGGGTACGCGCGCGAACACGGCTCGCCGATTGTCTTGGTGTGGACCAAATGGGACCTCATCGAGGATCGCGAGGCGAAGTTCAAGAACCTGCCCGTGGATATCGACCGGCACTTTCCGCACATGAAACACGTGCCGTATATTACGATCTCGAACGTTGCCCGGCAGCGGATTTTCGACGTGTTCAAAGTCGTGGACGAAATCGCGGCGCAGGCGAAGTTGCGCATTTCAACGGGCGAACTCAATCGGTTCCTCGAGCGGCTCAAGGGCGTTCCCGCGTCGCAACGCAAAGGGAGCTTTGCGAAAATTCGTTACGCGACGCAGACAAGCGTGAAACCGACGACCTTCATCTTGTTCGTCAATCAGAAGAAACTGTTCCATTTCAGTTTTCTGCGGCACATCGAAAACCAATTGCGCGAGCAGTTCGGTTTCAAGGGAGTGCCGATCAAGATCGAGTTGCGCGAAGGCGGCGCGAAGCCGTGACCGTAGTGGCGGTGGCGCTCTCGTACGTATTGGGCTCGATCCCCACGGGCCTATGGCTCGGTCTCCGTCTCAAGCGCGTCGATATTCGCGAGCGCGGCAGCAAGAACATCGGCGCGACGAACACCTTGCGCGTACTGGGAAAAGGCCTCGGCATGGCTGCGCTCGTGGGCGACATGGCGAAAGGGGCCGCTGGGGTGCTGCTGGTATCGCGCTTGAGCGAATGGGAATACGCGCAGTTGGCTTGCGGCCTCGCGGCAATCGCTGGCCACAACTGGTCGCTCTTCCTTAAATTCAAGGGGGGCAAAGGCGTCGCCACAAGCGCGGGCGTCTTCGGCTCGCTCGCACCAATGCCGATGTTGGTCGCGTTCGCCGTCTTCGTCGGAATATTCGCCCTGACGCGAATGGTCAGCGCTGGATCCATCATGGCCGCTATCGCCCTTACGGTCGGTGTACTGATACTTCCGAACGATACCGCGCTCCGAGCGGTGACCGTATTCGTGGCTGCCGCGGTGATCGTGAAACACCGCTCGAACATCCGCCGCATACTGGCCGGTACGGAAAACCGCTTCTAATCGTTGACGCGAAAGCGTTTCGCCGCGTCTTCGCCATTCCTTGGCACTACTATCCGTCAGGATATTGTTTTCCTGCAAAGATTTTTGCGCCATGCATGATCTGAACATCCCGCGCGGTAGGCCCCTCACCCG
>CAYXRK010000111.1:0-15388 GCA_964467615.1 uncultured Nitrospirales bacterium
CCGCGCCACGAGTATGAACGAATATCGGAAGAGCAGTCGCGCGCTAACGATAGCGTCCGCCGCGTCCGCCACCGCCCTCGCGCCGCGGAGGGCCGCCTCGATCCGGGCCGCGTCCGCCTCGGTCGCCTCCTCGATCGGGGCCCCGATCACCGCCCCTGTCGGGGCCGCGATCGCGATCACGCGGAGGACGATCGCGGTCGGAGTCGCGCGGGCCGCGGTCGCGTGGGCCGCGATCGCGATCACCGCCACCCCCTCGCGGAGGACCGCCCCTATCGGAATCGCGCGGGCCGCGATCACGAGGGCCACGGTCTTGCCTAGCCGCCTGGAGGTCGTCCTCGCTGATTCGGCCAAGTTCGATGTCGGCCTGGACCTTAGACAAGTTGACCCGGCCCATGTGGTCGATTTCGATGACTTTCACATCGACCTCGTCGCCGACGTCGAGCACGTCTTCCACGCGATTGACGTGGCCCGGCGCAAGCTCGGAGATATGCACGAGACCTTCCTGCGAGCCGACGACGCTAACGAACGCGCCGAAGTTCATCAGCCGCGTCACGGTGCCGTGGTATACGCGACCGACTTCCGCGGAAGCGGTCAGGTTTTGAATCATTTCGATCGCCGCCCGCGCCGCATCGCCGTCGACCGCCGCGACGTTTACAGTGCCGTCGTCCTGGACCTCGATCTCGGTCCCGGTCGACGCCTGAATTTCGCGGATGACTTTGCCGCCCGGCCCGATGATTTCGCGGATTTTATCGACCGGAATCTTGATGCTGATGATTCGCGGCGCATACTGCGAAAGTTCCGAACGCGGCTCGGCCAAGGCCTCGGCCATCTTGTCGAGGATGTGTTCGCGGCCCTTGCGCGCCTGATCGAGCGCGCGGCGCATGATTTCCTTCGAGACGCCCGCGATCTTGCAGTCCATCTGAAACGCGGTAACGCCGTCACGGCTTCCGCAGACCTTGAAGTCCATGTCACCGAGGTGATCTTCCGCGCCCAAAATGTCGGAAAGTATGCGGACCTCATCGCCTTCCTTCACCAAGCCCATCGCGATGCCCGCGATCGGCGTTGCAATCGGGACGCCCGCGTCCATCAGACTCAGCGATCCGCCGCATACGCTCGCCATCGAGCTCGATCCGTTGCTCTCAGTAATCTCGGAGACCACTCGAATCGTATAGGGGAAGTTGTCTTCCGCGCCGTTTTCCTCGAAGGGAAGAATGCCCTCGAGGGCGCGTTCCGCCAGGCGGCCATGACCGATCTCCCGGCGTCCGGGGCCCATGATACGGCGGACCTCGCCGACCGACCAGGGCGGGAAATTGTAGTGAAGGTAAAATCGCTTGAAGGTGTCTCCGACGAGTTCGTCGCTGCGCTGTTCGTCTCGGCTCGTGCCAAGCGTCGTGGTGACCAACGCCTGCGTCTCGCCGCGTTGGAACAGCGCTGAACCGTGGGCGCGGGGGAACACGCCGACTTCGATGGAGATCGGGCGAATTTCATCAAGCCCGCGGCCGTCCACGCGGCGGCTCGTCTCGATGACCTGCGCGCGCATGGTCGAACCTTCGAGGTCGTCGAACGCCCCGTCGATTTCGTCCTTCTTTTTCGCGAACGCCTCTTCGCCCAACTTCGTGGCAAATGCCGCGCGGACTTTTGCTTTCGCGGCGTTAATCGCGTCTTGGCGCGGATGCTTCTCCTTGATGTTCAGGGCGCTCTTCAGGTCCGCCGCCGCCAACGCTTTGACTTCGGCCGCAATGGCTTCATCGACCTTGGGTGCCTCGATGACGATCTTTTCTACACCGGCCAGCCGCCGAAGTTCATCGATCGCCTCGATGATTTTCTTGATCGACTCATGCCCGAATTCGAGTGCATCGAGCAAAACGTCTTCCGACTCTTCGTGCGCGGCGCCCTCGACCATGATGATTGCGTCTCGCGTTCCCGCCATCACGATGTTGAGCGAGCTGTCCGCCATTGCTTCGACGGACGGATTTATGATCAGTTGGCCGTCGATGCGGCCTACCCGCACCGCGCCGATGGGTCCGTTGAAGGGGAATTTCGAAATGTGCACCGCGGCTGAGGCCGCATTTATTGAAAGCACGTCGGGGTCGTTCACGTTGTCCGCCGAGAACACCGTCTGGCAGACCTGCACCTCCCGCCTGCACCCTTTTGGAAACAGGGGCCGCAAGGGCCGATCCGTCAATCGCGCGATAATGATTTCGCGCTCGCTCGGCCTCGCTTCACGCCGAAAGAAATTGCCTGGGATGTGTCCCGCCGCGTAACTCTTCTCCCGATAGTCCACCGTCATCGGGAAGAAATCCCCGGGACGATCCACGTCCGCACACGCGAACGCCGACAACACCATCGTATCGCCTGCCCGGACCAACACGGCGCCGTGCGCCTGTTTTGCGATGCGTCCGGTTTCGAAGATCAAATCTTCGTTTCCTACTCGTACCGTAACTCTTTCCATTACCTCGTCTTCTCCATGTCCAATTGATACACTTCTCCCGTCGAATCAATGCGTGTTCGGAACACTGGTTCCTCGGCGGACTTCCGCCCGTCTCCACGATGCGCCCCGCGGGGCCGTTTCCAATGATTCTCTTCTTTCCCGTTCCTACTTCCGGAGACCGAGCGCTTGAATGACCGCCCGATATCTTTCGATGTCCCTGTTCCGTAGATAGTTGAGCAGGTTGCGCCGGCTGCCTACCATTTTCAATAGGCCCCGCCGGCCGGCGAAATCTTTTGCGTGCGCCTTGAAGTGCTCCGTTAGCGTGTTGATTCGCTCCGTGAGCAGCGCGATTTGCACTTCCGCCGATCCTGTGTCCGCTTCGCCGCGGCCAAATTCCTTGATTAACGTCGATTTGCGATCCTTCGTTACCATGATCCACCTGTCCCTTTCGTTCGGCTGGGACCCAGTCCGCCGCCGGTGGAGGCGGTCGGCCGAGTACCAGCTATTCACATTTTGTGTGGCGCAGCCGCCCTCGGCTGCGTCCAACCAACGGGCGTCGCCCGAAGTTGCTATTTCTTGTCCGTCAGCACTGCGAGTCCCGGAAGTTCTTTTCCTTCCAGAAGTTCAAGCGACGCGCCGCCACCCGTCGATACGTGCGACATTTTGTCCGCAACGCCAAACTGGGCCACTGCGGCCGCTGTGTCGCCGCCGCCGATCACGCTAGTGATGGGGTGACTCGCGAGGAATTCGGCGATGCTGCGCGTACCATTACTGAACGGCGGCATTTCGAAAACACCGAGTGGACCGTTCCAAACGACGATCCGGCATTTATCTAGTGCTTCGGTAAAGGATGCCACGGATCGGGGTCCAATATCCAGTCCCATCCAGCCGGGAAGCATATCTTCCGCGTTTACGGTTGCCGTCTTTGCGTCCGGCGAGAACGAATCCGCGATGACGGCATCGACCGGCAAGAGCAGTTTGACCTTCGATTTCGAGACCTTGTCGAGAATGGCCCTGGCGGTGTCGAGGCCCTTTTCGTCCAATAAGGACGTGCCGATTTCGCGGCCTTGGGCCTTCCAAAAGGTAAACGCCATCGCCCCGCCGATCAGCAAGTAATCGACCAGCTTCAGCAAATTCTCGATTACCGTAATTTTATCGGATACCTTCGCTCCGCCCAGGATCGCGGCTAGTGGACGTTCTGGATTCGCCAGAATTTTCGAGAAATACTCCAGTTCCTTGGCGACCAAAAAACCCGCTGCGCGCGTTTCAAACAGTCGAGCCGCACCCTCGGTGGATGCGTGCGCCCGATGTACCGCGCCGAAAGCATCGCTGACGTATACGTCGCCCAGCTTCGCCAGTTCCGCGGAGAGCACCGAATCGTTCTTCGTCTCGCCTGGATGGAACCGCGTGTTCTCGAGCAGGACTACGTCGCCGGAGCGCATGGCCGAAACCGCTGCTGTCGCGGCGGGGCCCACGACTTCGTCCACTTTCGTGACGTTTCCCCCGATGATCGCACGGAGATGATCCGCGATCGGATCGAGCATGTACTTCGAATTGTCCTCGCCGGACTTCGGACGCCCGAGGTGCGTCATGAGCACGAGCTTGCCGCCGTGTTCCCGGACGTACTCAATGCTACGCAACGCCTCGCGAATACGCGTATCGTCGCGCACACTGCCGTCCCCGTTTTGCGGAACGTTGAAATCGACCCGCATCAGGACGCGCTTGCCGCGCACGTCCACGTCCGCCAGGGACAGCTTACGCCACATCGTCGCGGAAGAAGGCGATTATCTCGCGCCAGACAAGCCCGATCGGAAACGCCAGCAGCAGCAGGATGTTCAAGAAGAAATCGACCAGCGCCGAGAGTCCTGTGTTATCGGTATTCATGGTGGGACTTCTATGGGTTGAACAACGCGGCGATCAGGTCGAGAAGCGATCGGAACGCCACGAGCCCGGGAAACAAGGTAACCTGAATGATCGATTGTAGGAAGTTGAGTAGCGCTGTCAAAAATGTTTGATCGCCCATGACCTGATTTACCCTTTCATTTTGCGGAACAAGTCAACGCAACGGTTGGAATAACCCCACTCATTATCATACCAGGATACGACCTTCACGAAATTTCCGTCTATCACCATCGTCAACTCCGAATCGAATACGCTCGATGCGGGGTTGCCGACGATGTCCTTGGAAACGATGGGGTCCTCACAGTATTCGAGAATCCCCTTGAGGGGACCGTCCGCCGCCGCCTTCATCGCTGAGTTGATGTCCGCCTTGGTGGCATTCTTCTCGAGTTCGGCGGTCAGATCCACCACCGATCCCACGGCGATCGGCACACGCATTGCCAGGCCGTCCAGTTTGCCGTTCAACGCCGGGAGTACCTGGCCCACCGCCCGCGCCGCGCCGGTCGTCGTCGGGATAACCGATTCGGCCGCCGAGCGAGCGCGACGCAGATCGCTATGCGGCATGTCCTGCACGCGCTGGTCGTTTGTGTACGCGTGGATCGTGTTCATCAATCCGCGCTTGATCCCGAAGCTCTCGTGGAGAACTTTGGCCACGGGGGCGAGACAGTTCGTCGTGCAACTCGCGTTCGACACGATCAGGTCCGTGGGCTTCAGCGTGTTGTCGTTCACGCCCATCACGATGATCGCGTCCACCGTGTCCTTCGGCGGCACGCTCAGCAACACCTTCTTCGCGCCCGCTTGCACGTGAAGCAGGCATTGCTCCTTCGACGTAAATACTCCCGTCGATTCGAGCACCATCTCCACCCCGAGGTCTTTCCACTTGAGGTTTGCCGGGGCCTTCTCGGCCGTGATGGCGACTTCCTTGCCGTCGACCACGATGGCACTGCCTTTGGCGCTGACGGATCCAGGATAGCGCCCGTAGGTGCTGTCGTACTTGAGCAGGTGAGCGAGCGTTTTGGCGTCCGTCAAATCGTTGATGGCGGCGACCTCAAATTCGCCGCCTTTCATCAAAACCTTAAATACGTTCCGGCCAATGCGGCCAAAACCGTTAATGCCGATGCGCGTAGCCATAGAACCTTCCCTTCCATCGTGATGTCAGCGTGAGACAACCGGCCCCGCTGCGGCCCGGGCGGCGGACCATTCGAACTGCAAATGCAGCGGTGCGTGGGGCTTTAAGTATGCCGAACCTATGCGCAGAGCGTCAATCGCGCTGCGAGGGCGGGCGTTCAGGGGGCGAAGGTTTCTTGCTGGCGCACACGGGCTGGAAAGCCCGTGCTCCGTTGCGACGGACATGGCGTAGCGAGTCGATGCACGTCGTCGAGTATTCGCGCGGTGGTGGCGTAACGTTGTTGCGCAATTTAAGGAGCGATTTCCCGAGCTGCGCAGAGAACCTTCTCGGCGTGACCGTTAGGCCTTACGTTGCGCCAGAGTTTGGCGACGCGGCCTTTCGTGTCGATGAGGAACGTCGAGCGCAGTACGCCGAAGAATCTGCGGCCATATAGCATTTTCTCGCCCCATGCGCCGTACTTCTCGCAGACGGCGTGGTCGAAATCGGAGAGCAGGGCGAAGTTGAGTTTGTGCTTCTCAATGAACTTGCAATGCGACTTGGCTGAGTCCGGACTGATACCCAATACGGCGGCGTTCAACTTGTGGAAATCACCCATCAGGTCTCGGAATTGTTCGGCCTCGAGCGTGCAGCCGGGAGTGTCGTCTTTCGGGTAGAAATAGACGACCGCGGATTTCCCCTTGAACGCGGACAACGAGACGCGCTCGCCGGTGTTGGAGTCGAGCGTGAATGCGGGAGCTTTTGCGCCTTCTTCAATGGCGGTGATTTTTGGCACGGCTAGTCTTTGAGCAAATCGAATTCGTCGGTCAGTGTTTTTTGCAAATGAGATAGTGCGCGAATGTGATCCGCGGCCACTCCCTCAAAGTAATCATCGAAGCCGTCGAATAGACTTCTAATGTGCTCGCCGCGCCAGGCGTCGCGAGGTTGGCGCAATTCATCGCGGAGACGCGCCACGTCTTGCAGCAGCCAGGCGCGGCGAGCCCCGTTCATGGCGGACGCTTCGATTTCGTCGACGACACGCATGAGGAGGGGCATCAGCACGGCGCGCGTTTCGAATTCGGCCACGGCGAGTTCGGGGAATTCGATATCGAACTTGGCGCGATCTTCGACCAGGTCGATGCCTCGCGGCGAAATGCGGATGCCGGCGAAGAGCGGCGGCGTGTAGCCGACCATCATTTCGACGAGGCCGCGGTCGTAAAGATAGAAGGCGTTCGGCGGCAGGACCTCGCGCGGAACGCCGGTGCGGTCGATAAGTTCCTCGGCGGACACCATCTGAAGCGGTTGCTCCTGGTAGACCTCGTAGAGATCGAGGAGAATCCGGCGGCGGATGGATTTTGGGTTGTCGCTTGGCATGGCCCAATTATAACTGCGCATACTCGGGCGACTCATTGAACGCTAATTCGGGCGTTTGATACCCTTTTTGTGGACGAAAGGACGGTGTACCCCTTATGGCCGGACGCGTGGAAATCTTCGATACGACCCTGCGCGATGGTGAGCAATCGCCGGGCGCGAGCATGGATGTGCATCAGAAAGTCGAAATGGCGCTCCAGCTCGAACGACTCGGGGTCGACATTATCGAGGCGGGATTTCCGATCGCGTCGGACCAGGAATTCGAGGGCGTGCGCAAAGTCGCGATGACCGTGCGCGGGCCGAGGATCGCCGCATTGGCGCGGACGATCAAGCCGGATATCGAGCGTGCGGCGGCGGCGATCGACAAGGCCGAGCGGCCCGTGCTGCACACGTTCCTGGCTACGTCGCCGATCCATATGGAGCACAAGCTCCGGATGGTGCCTGACCAGGTCGTGGAGCAAGTGCAAGGTGCAGTGCGGCTGGCGAAGAGCTTGATTGGCCGCGTGGAGTTTTCGTGCGAGGACTCGACGCGCTCGGATTGGGACTTCCTGGTGCGCGTATCGCAAGCGGCGATCGATGCGGGGGCGGACGTGATCAACCTGCCGGATACAGTCGGCTACACGACGCCGACCGAGATGGAGGGGATGTTCGCGCACGTCATCGCGGGCGTAAGGAACGCGGAGCACGTCGTGTTCTCGACGCATAACCACAATGACTTGGGGTTGGCGGTAGCCAACGCGCTGGCGGCGCTGCGCGGGGGCGCTCGACAAATCGAGTGTACGATTAACGGCATCGGCGAGCGCGCGGGGAATACGTCGCTCGAAGAGGTCGTGATGGCGATCAAGACGCGGGCAGACGCGCATCCATACGAGGTGGGGATTGAAACGCGGGAGTTGTACAACAGCAGCAAGCTGCTTTCGCAATTGACCGGGCTGGCGGTGCCGTATAACAAGCCCGTCGTGGGGCGCAACGCGTTCGCGCACGAGGCGGGCATTCATCAGCACGGGGTCATCGCCAATCGGATGACCTACGAGATTATGACGCCGGAGACCGTCGGGCGGGCGAAGACGGAGTTGGTTCTGGGCAAGCACTCGGGCCGCGCCGGATTGGCCCAGCGTTGCGAAGAGATGGGATTCATCCTGGACCCCGGCGAGATAGCGGCGTTGTACGAGAAGTTCATCCAACTTGCGGACCGAAAGAAGGAAATTTTCGACGACGATCTGCGCGTGCTGCTGATGGACATGCGCGACGAAAAGTTCGAGGTGTACCACCTCGAAGAGGTGCGCACGACAAGCGGCGACCCCGCGATGGCGATGGTGAAACTGCGCCACGGGACGGAAGTCCTGACCGAGACCGCCACGGGGGATGGCCCGGTGCATGCGGCGTGCATGGCGATTGAGCGCATCGTCAAGGTGACGGGCAAGCTTGACGAGTTTACGATCCGCGCGTCGACTCCGGGCAAGGACGCGATGGGCGAGGCGCATGTGACGGTGCTGTTCGAGCGGCGGCCGTTCAACGGCAGCGGCGTCAGCACGGACATCATCGAGGCGGCGGTGCTCGCGTATCTGAACGCGCTCAACAAGTATCTCGCGCTGTCGGGAAGCCTCGAAAAACGTGCGACGGGCACGGACGGGATGCCGCTGAAGGGAATCTAAGCGCGGCAGGCGCTTCTGGGATCCGAGGCGCCCTACTTTTGACTTCGGCCGGACTCCGCCCTATGCTTGTTCACTTGCCGAACTCGATATTCGGAGGAAGGGAGATTGCGATGGTATTGCGACGATCTACCGTTTGGTTCGCGTGGGCCCTTGTGGGGATCGCGGTCATGATGTCTTCGAGTTCGTATGCCGCGAAGGCGACCGTGTTGCACAATGACAAGGCGGTCGCGATTGAGAACACGCTGGACGACCCGAACGATCTTTGGGTGACGCCGGAGGACCTGACGCGCGCGTCGGGGTTCGTGCTCAAACCGGAGGGCGCGTGTCTTGACGATATCTGCGTGCCGATTCGGCAGAGCGAGGACAGCGCGTTGTTCGTCACGCGCGACAAGCAGAAATGGGTGAATCTGTCCGAACTGGCGCGCAAGCTGAATCAGGCGATGGTTGCCGATGCCGAAACGCGCGTGTGGAGTTTGGGCGAAGTGCCGGCGGTGAAGGAAGCGTCGTTGCAGAGCGGGCTGGCGCCGGATTTCGAGTTGCCGGACATGAACGGGAAGATGGTGAAGCTGTCCGACTTTCGCGGCAAGAAGGTGTTGTTATTAACTTGGGCCTCTTGGTGAGGCTGCCGCTACGATCTGCCAGGCTGGCAGACAATCTACGAAGAACTCAGGGGCAAGAATTTCGAAATCATCGCGGCCGCTCAGGACACCGGCGGCAAGGCGGCAGCGGGCCCTGCCTACGAGGCGGCGAAGTCGACCTACGCGAGCCTGATCGACGAATACCACACGGTCAGCACGCTCTATAATTTGGTGAACGTACCCTCGGCCGTTTGGATTGATGAGGAAGGCCGCATCGTCCGCTCGAACGAAGGCACGTACACGAAGTCGAGCGTGGTGATGGGCAACCGGATCGGAAATGATCAGTACGTCCCGGCCTTGAAAGATTGGGTCGACAAGGGCGCGAAGAGCGAGTTCGCGCTGAAGCCGGCTGAGGCGGGGGCGAAGATTAGACCGCGCACTGCCGATACTGCGCTTGCCGAACCGACGTTCAAACTCGGCGTGTACTTCCACGAGATCGGCGACGACGCGCGGGCGAATGCATACTGGGACAAGGCGCAGGCGCTTAATCCGGACAGTTGGAATTTTCACCGGCAGGACTGGTCGTTCTTGCCGACGATGGCCGAGACGATGAAGAACTTTACGGGCAAAGTGGGCAAACTTAACGGGAAGGCCTACTACGAGCCGATAGACATTCCGGAGCCGGGGATAACGCCGAAACAGTAAGCCAGATTCGTACGCGGGGAGCAGTCGCTGCCTTGCGTACTCGGTTGTAACGGCGTCCGCATGGAATTTGTGCGGACGCCGCTTCATTTACTATACTGTCTTTCCTCGTTTCTCAGAGCGCGTGAAGCAAAACTCCGCCGGAGCCGTTTCGTGAAGAAGAAAATCCATCCTGAATACGTTGAATGCACGGTTTCGTGCGCGTGTGGCAATACGTTCAAGACCCGCGCGACGAAGAACGCGATGAAGCTGGAAATCTGCTCGGCTTGCCATCCGTTCTACACGGGCAAGCAGAAATTCGTCGACAGCGAAGGCCGCGTCGAGCGCTTCCAAAAGAAGTACGGCAAGACCACAGCCGCCGCCGCGAAGTAACGCTCCCCACTTATGGAGCGGCCCCTGCGTGAGAAGCTCCTCGCCATCTGCGAGGAGTCCAATCGGCTGTTCGCCGCGATGTCCACGCAAGAGATTGCGTCCGATCCCGCCGCGTATCGCGACGTCGCCAAAAAGCACAAGTCTATATCCGCGCTCGTTCGTGGATTTCGCGAGTACGAAAAGAACGAGACGCAACTCGCAAGCGTGCAGGCGCTGCTCCGCGAGGAGACCGACGCAGAAATGCGCGCTCTCGCGGACGATGAGCGCCTACAACTCGAGGCCGCGCTCGCAAACGGCGTGGAGTCGCTGAAGGTCCTCCTTATTCCGCGCGATCCGAACGACGAGAAGAACACGATCGTCGAAATTCGCGCGGGCACGGGCGGCGATGAGGCGGCGCTGTTTGCCTCGGACCTGTACCGCGCGTATTCGCGCTACGCGGAGACGAAGGGGTGGAAAATCGAGGTACTGAGTTCTCACGAGACGGGTTTGCGTGGATACAAAGAAATCGTGTTCAAGGTAACCGGCGATTCCGTTTACAGCCAACTGAAGTACGAGGGCGGCGTACACCGCGTGCAGCGCGTACCTGAGACCGAGGCCTCGGGGCGCATTCATACCTCGGCAGTGACGGTCGCCGTGCTGCCCGAGGCTGAGGAGGTCGAAGTCCATATCGATCCCAACGATCTCGTTATCGACGTGTACCGATCTTCGGGACCCGGCGGGCAGAGCGTAAATACGACGGACTCGGCCGTCCGCGTGACGCATAAGCCGACGGGGTTGGTCGTGACGTGTCAGGACGAGAAGTCGCAGCACAAGAACAAGGCGAAGGCGATCGTGGTGTTACGCGCTCGGCTTTATGCAATGGCCCAGGAGGAAGAGGCCGCGAAGCGATCCGAAACGCGCAAGAGCCAAGTCAGCACCGGGGATCGCAGCGCGAAGATTCGCACGTACAACTATCCGGAGAACCGGGTTACCGATCATCGCATCAAGCTGACGATTCACCGTCTCGAGCAGGCGATGGAAGGCGAGTTCCAAGATTTGATCGACGGGCTTATTGCCGCCGATCGCGCCGCGATGTTGGCGGAAGCGTGATGAGTGACGAACTTTGCAGCATGTGCGGGAAAGCGGGAGTGCGAAACCGGCTCCTTACGAAAAGTTATGGAAAAGGAGATTCGCTGATCGTTATCGAAGACGTCCCAGTCAGCACCTGCTCTCATTGTGGAGAGAGTTACATGACGACGCAGACCCTCCGCAAGATTGAAGACATTCGTCAAAATCGAGCTCACTTGGCAACGCAACGTTCAGTTCCCGTCGCAACGTTTTCGTGAATCGGCGGCGAACTTCGGCATCGTGGTCGCCGATTACAAATCGGTGCTACGTTTACGCCCACTGAATCGGTAGTCGGTAGATCCGCGCACCGCCCGCGTCCGCGATAGCGTTGGCGACAGCGGGGGCTATGGCGATGATGGGCGTCTCGCCAGCGCCGACTGAGGGGAGATCGGGCCTGTTGACCAATACCACGTCGATGGGTGGGACGTCTTTGAAGCGCGGGACTTCGTACTTCTTGAACGACGGGTTCGTTACGCGGCCGTTCTCGAATTCGATTTTTTCGCGAAGGACCGCGCCGAGACCCATGATGATGCAACCTTCCACTTGGTTCTGGAGGTTTTTCGGGTCCTGGATCGCGCCGCACTCGAACGCCACGCAGACGCGGCGGATTATGTAACGCTTTCTATCGGGTTGGAGTTCGACTTCCGCGCAGGTCGCCACAAACGAACCCTTTTCGGTTCCGCACGCGATGCCAAATCCGACGTTCGGCGATTTGGCCTTTTCGCGGTTGGCCCACCCGAAGCGCTCGGCCGCGGCAGTTAGCACTCCCTTCATGCGATCTTCGCTCAAATGGGCGAGGCGGAAAGCGAGAGGTTCGGACTTCGATTCAGCAGCGAGAATGTCGATGAATGTCTCGCGCGCGAAGTTGTTCGCCGTGGATGCGAGCGCACGATACGAGCCTTGGCGGAGCGGCGATTCACTTGGACGAAACTGTATGCGCTTGTTTGGAACCGTGTACGGACAGTCGATGCCGGAGCCGCCGGAGTTGTAGTTCGTGAAATCCCACGCCGATATCGAGCCATCGTCTGCGATTCCGGCGGCGACTTCCACAAGGCCTGCCGGCCTGCAGTAGGCCCAGGAGAATTCCTCCTCACGCGTCCAGTGAACGGCGACCGGTTTGCCTGCTTCCTTGGCCAGGCGCGCCGCCTCGATGGCGACTTCGGGGTCCTGCTTGCCGCCGAAACCGCCGCCGAAATCGGGCGCGATGATGCGAACTTGGTCTTCACGCAGACCGAACGCGCGGGCCACGTCGCCGCGGACGCCGAAGGGTTGCTGCGTGTCGGTCCAGACGGTGAGGCGGCCTTCATCCCACTCGGCCGTGGCGGCGCGAGGTTCCATGGGCGCGTGTTGAATGTATGGAATTTCGTACGCGGCGCGGAGGACGGTTTTCGCGGCGGAAAGCGCGGCATCGACATCACCCTCGATACGGTCGCGAGAGCGGCCACGGCCCGAGGCGGCTTGCGATTTTTCCTTAAGCACCGCGAACAACGTCTCGCTCGATGATGTCGGGGCGTCGGACCAAATTGCGGTCTTGGCGATTGCATCCACCGCCTTCGCGGCTTGCAGCCTGGTCGGTGCGGCACAACCGACGAAGTCGCCGTCGTGTACCGCGGAGACCCCTTCCAAAGTTTTCGCGGCGCCGATATCAACACTGACCAGTTTTGCGCCAACCGCAGGGGGGCGCAGAATCTTGCCGTAGAGCATGCCGGGGCGTTTGATGTCGGATGGGTAGCGGTGCGCACCCGTGGCGACGTTGCGGGCGTTTGGGCGAAGCACGGCGGTGCCGAGGACGGTCCAGTCCTCCGTGCTCGATCGATCCGATGCGCTAGTTTCCGTCCCGAATACTCCCTCAATACCTTCGCCGGACGCGGCCAATTCGGCAAGCGTGGTTTTCTTTCCGCTGGTGTGCGTGATGACGCCGTTTTCGATGTGCGCGCCACTGGGATCCACGCCCCACCGTTTGCAGGCGAGGAGGATGAGAGCGTCCCTCGCGGCAGCGGCCGAACCGCGCACACGAGGGATCGTGCTTGGGGTCGTGCGGCTGCCGTGGCTGGGACCGTCGTTGGGCACGAGGTCGGTGTCGGCCATTACGAGTTGCACCTGATCGACCGGAACGTGGAATTCCTCAGCGACGGCCTGCGTGATTTGAGCGCGCGCACCTTGGCCCATTTCGACTTTGCCGGTCATCGCGGTGATGCGTCCGTCTTTGCCGATGTGGAAGCGGGAGCCGTGAGGGGCCTCCTCCCCACTCTCGACGCGTTGCGCGTAGCCGGGTTTTGCGGTCCAGGTAATCAGGATGCCGGTGCTGACAATTTGAATGAACGTGCGGCGGGTGTGGCGAAATTGGTAGCGCGGTTGCTCGAACAGTTCGTAGCGTTCCGGCTCGTGGCCGGCTTCGATGTCGTAGATGGGGTTCATGTCGTCGCTCCCGTCTTCGCGGCGCGTTCGACGGCGTTGACGATGCTCGGGTAGTTGCAGCAGCGGCAGAGGTTGCCGTCCATCCACTCGACGATTTTGGCACGCGACGGATTTGGGATTGTCCGCAGCAGCGCCGCGGCTGTCAAGATCATGCCGGGGACACAGAACCCACACTGCATGGCGCTTTCGGCGATGAAGGCCTCCTGCACAGGGTGGAGGGTATCTCCCTCGCTCAGGCCCTCGATGGTGAGAATTTCGCGATCGGCGGCCTCGGCGATGGAAATCTGGCACGACGACCGCGGGCGGCCATCAACGAGCACCGTGCAGGCGCGGCAGCTTCCCTCGCCGCAGCCGTACTTCGTGCCGGTCAGATCGAAGTCTTCACGAAGGACATCGAGTAGGGTGCGCTCGGCGTCGGTCGTGACCGACTTCGACACGCCGTTGACCGTGAACCGAACTTCAGCGCTCATAGGTATTTCCCTCAACGTCAACCGAACGATTCACCCAGTATACTCTGGCTTCGCTAATTCGCCGAGGAGTACGAGAAACACCGTGGAGACTATCGCGCAGACGCTCCGGACAGCGGCGGAACGGCTTCAAACCGTTACCGAAACGCCGCGGCTGGACGCCGAAATTCTTCTGGCGCGGGCGCTGGGGATTTCGCGGGCGCAACTGCTGGCGCGGTTGAAGGAGCCGGGGCAGGCTTCGGATTTTGAAGCCATGATTTCACGGCGGCTGAGTCATGAGCCGATTGCGTACATCTTGGGAGAGTGGGAGTTTTTTGGGTTGCCGTTCTTTGTGGAGCCGCCGGTGCTTGTGCCGAGGCCCGAGACGGAGCATCTGGTGGAGGCGGCCCTCGGGGCCATCCAAGGACTCGAATCCGCGCGGGTGCTTGATATCGGGACTGGGACGGGGTGCGTGGCGATCGCGATTGCGTGCAATGCGGCGGAAGTCTCGGTCATGGCGACGGACATTCGCGAGGCGAATCTCGAATTGGCGCGGCGGAACGCTGAACGGCACGGCGTGACGGATCGCGTCGAGTTCCGGTGCGGAGATTTGTTTGGGCCGGTGGGCGCGGACGAGAAGTTTGACGTGATTGTGTCGAACCCGCCGTACGTTGCGGAGGCGGAGTATGAGACGTTGTCGCCCGTGATACTGAAACATGAGGATCGGGTGGCGCTGGTTGCGGGGCCTACGGGATTGGAGTTTGTCGAGCGGATCATCGCAGGGGCGCTGGCGCATCTTCGGCCGGGCGGCGTGATTGGGATCGAGCTTGGGGAGGGGCAGTACGAAGAGGCGGCAGCGAGGATGACTACCTTTGGGTATGAGGAGGTCAGCCCGGTTCGAGACCTCGCCGGGATCGATCGGGTGATTACGGGGCGTGTAGGCAACGTAGCGGGCACCGTCTGATCTGTTCCATTCTGGGTCTGAGCAGATGTGTACGGAACGAGCCGATGGGTGGACGTGACATCGCGATTTTGGGCAAAAAACTGCAGTGGCGAAACAAAGGGCATTATCCAGTTGACTCCCTTGTCGTCAAGAAAAGCTTAAAATGAAGGGGATTTCATGCATCTCCTTACACGCCTTCGTCACTCAGACTCTCAAAATATCCTTGTTTTCCGCGCTGGCTTGCCCACAAGGGAGTTAAAGCGATAATTCCCGAAACAAAGGGCATTATCCAGTTGACTCCCTTGTCGTCAAGAAAAGCTTAAAATGAAGGGGATTTCATGCATCTCCTTACACGCCTTCG